>JALSIC010000097.1 GCA_026981935.1 Gammaproteobacteria bacterium | reverse complement strand
AGCCTTACGCCTACCTGCGGCGGGTGTTCACCGAGCTGCCCCAAGCTGAGACCGTCGAGGCCATCGAAGCCCTCCTGCCCGGCGCGTGACTGCGCCCCGACCGCTTCCCTGCCCCTCAGGGCGCTAGCCCGAATATTTCACCAATATAAAAGGCAAAACCTCGATAGTTCGATAAAATACAGGTTCTTAAGCCGTAATCGAACGAGGTTTTGCCTGTGACAGAATGTACCCAGGAATCGTTTGAATTTCCAGCCTGCCAACGGCAGGTGGTGGAGGCCCGTTTCGAGGGGGGTGACATCACCTCGGATGGGGGGTGTTGCTGCTGCGCCAAGTCGACCGGCGACTGGGCCTCTGTGCAGCCGTTGCCGCTGTGCTGGAGGATACCCGGCGCCGCGCCAGTTGTACCCATGATGCGCTGAGCTTACTGCAACAACGGGTGTATGGTCTGGCGCTGGGCTACGAAGATCTCAACGACCATGATGCGCTGCGCCATGATCTGGCGATCCAGACGGCCGTGGGGCGCACGGCGGTGCTGGCCAGCAGCCCCACCCTGTGCCGCTGGGAAAACCGTGCCGACCGGGAGGCGGCGTGGCGGATTCACGAGGTTCTGGTGGCACAGTTCATTGCCTCGTTCAAGCGGCCGCCGAGAAAGCTGATTCTGGACTTTGATGCTACGGATGATGCCGTACACGGCAAGCAAGAGGGCCGCTTCTTCCATGGTTACTATGACCACTACTGTTTCCTGCCCCTGTATGTGTTTTGCCGGGATCAATTGCTGGTCAGCTATTTGCGGCCGAGCAAGATCGATGCGGCCAAGCATGCCTGGGCGATCCTCGCCCTGTTGGTGAAGCGGCTACGGCAGGCCTGGCCAAAGGTGCGGATCATCTTTCGGGGCGACTCGGGTTTCTGCCGGTGGCGGATGCTGTCGTGGTGCGAGCGCCATGATGTGGGCTATATCGTCGGTATCGCCAAGAACAAGCGACTCGATGCCTTGACCGCCGCCCTGCAGCAGGAAGCACAGACCTGTTATGCGGCTGTGGGCACCAAGGTCCGTTGGTTTACCGACTTCCCCTATGCAGCGGGTACCTGGAATCGAGCGCGTCGCGTCATCGCCAAGATCGAGCATACGGCTCAAGGTGGCAACCCGCGCTATGTGGTCACCAACCTGGAGGGGGCCCCACAGCACCTCTACGACCGCCTGTATTGTGCTCGGGGTGAGATGGAAAACCGCATCAAGGAGCAACAGCTCGATCTCTTTGCTGATCGTACCAGTTGCCACCGTTGGTGGCCCAACCAGTTCCGGCTGTTACTCTCCAGTCTGGCGTACAGCTTGCTGGAGGCCATCCGGCGACTGGCCCTGCAAGGGACCGAACTGGCGCAGGCCTATGTCGGCACCCTGCGGCTGAAGCTCCTCAAGATCGGTGCCGTGGTCCTGCGCAACACCCGGCGGATTCGCTTTCTGCTCTCGAGTGCTTACCCTGACCAACGGCTGTTTCTCCTCGTCGCCGCCAGACTCGCCCCGGGATAAACCCGTCATCCCCCTGCTTGTCTTCCCATCATGCCCTGCATGAGGGTTGGCCATGCCCGTACATCCGCCAGAGGGGCTGCCACACCATGATTCATCCCCGCAGCAGCCACAAAAAACCGTCTTAAACCCTTCCTAAAGTCCCAACACGCTGCTCACTCCCGACATCCCCATCAACAAACCCAAATTTCAGCGCCCTCGGTGACTCTCATGAAATATTCGGGCTAGCCCCCAGGCTGCGGTTAATCGTGGTATTAAAAATGATTTGGCGCCAAGTTTAGTTAACCTTGAACTAAAGTATCCTAACCCTTTCGTTATACTCCCCCCCCATACTTTCTCCCATCATAAAGATTCCAGTCGCAGTTGTTGCCGCCACTATTGTTTCACCAGTACTCTTTCCATACGGAGATGTATTAGTGGTTACAAAATTCTGTACAACTCTTGTCCAATATCCCTCCTTTCCCTCTGGATCAACCCAATTCACCGGATCATTGAGCACATACCCATAAAGGTTCGTATCCCCGCCCGCAAAGAGGATGGGATCCTTCGCCGTCCATCGGCCCGTCTCGGGGTCATAGTCTCTCGCCCCGAAGCGGATCAGCTTGGTGTGGGGGTCGTATAACCCGCCGGCAAAACCAAAGGGCTGAAAACCCGGGTTGGTGTCCAGGATAACATTGCCCCAGACGTCATAATCGATGCGCTGGGCAATGGATCCGTCGGCAATGTCAATGACCAGTCGCGGGCTGCCCAAGTGATCCGAGATGATCCGGTAGGTCTTGCTCCCCTGGATCATGTACGCCGGGACATGGGGTTTATCGGCATACACGAACCGACTCTTGATGCTCCCGTCCGGGTTCAGCTCGGCAATGGGATTGAGCTGATCCTGATACAGAAATCCCTGGGTCAAGGTGCCGTTGATCTTCTTGCCGATTCTTCTGTTTCTGCCATCGATGACATACTCGATGGCTGTGCCGTCAGGCAGGGTGATCTGGGTCAGATTGCCCAGCAGATCATAGACATAGGTCGTGGTGCCTTCGGCAGTGGTCTTGGTTGAGAGTTCGCCGTTGGCGGTGTAGGTGTAGCTGGTACCATTGTAGGTCAGTAATCGATCCTGTTCATCGTAGGTGCCGCCACTGCGGTTGCCGTTTTCGTCGTAGCCGTAGGTGGCTGTTGTAACGCCGTCGGTCTTGACCTCGATCAGGCGCCCAGCGAGATCGTAGGCGTAGTCGTAGGTGGTGGTGATGCCGGCTATGGTCTCGCGCTTCTGCGTGAGCCGCCCCAGGGCGTCCCGGCTGTAGCTGGCGCTGTACCAGGCTCCACCCGCCGTGTCGCTGAATTCTCCCTACACCGGGGTGGTCACCAGCGAATACTTCAATGTTCTGCCCCCTTGATCTCATTGACCTGACTCGGCTCTTTACCTTTTCTCTGATAACTGCTTAATCATCCAAACACCTCTTCTGTCTTTTTCAATCTCAACAAAAAATCTGGTAACAGCTTTATTCCCAGAGATCTTAAGATCTAGCTCCGCTCTCGCCCAATTACCACTAAAGCTATATTTGAAGCCCCAAGGCGATAGTGATATGTCTTTAACATCACCTACTCGCAACTGTATATCTTCGGAGTCGCGAATGATTTGCTTCACAGAAAGCCACTCATCAGAGTTTATAAAAAACGCATATCCTCCAAACCAAGATAACACCACAATAATTAGGGCAACCCCACCATAAATAAATTTCTTTTCCCTCACCATTACTTCAGTTTGCCCCACCAAAAAGCGTTATTTGGCCACCAGCTGATGCACCTGCCCTAATACCCCAACTATCACCTATGGAGACACTTGGGCTGGCGAGATTACCATACAGTGCTGACTCTCCATTTGTTGGGTAATTTCGCCCCACATTACTATTAAGGCTTGCCTGTATTGGTCCAGCATTAAAACTAGCATCTGCAAACAGCCCAAGACCGAGCCCACCGGTATTGCAATCATCACTTGGCGACGAGCCAGGACGACCGCCTTGTGGGCTATATGAAGCCCCACCACCAAGTCCAAAGCCAAATTGAACACTCAAAAACCCTTGCCCAGTATTGGGATCTCTACCAAATGTAATTCCACCTCCAATACCAGCGTAGCCACCGACACTGATCGACCACAACCCATATAGGTCTATAAAATTCACCGGATCATTGAGCACATACCCATACAGGTTCGTATCCCCTCCCGCAAAGAGTATGGGATCCTTCGCCGTCCATCTCCCGGTCTCGGGATCATAGTCTCTCGCCCCGAAGCGGATCAGCTTCGTGTGTTGATCGTATAGCCCGCCGGCAAAGCCAAAGGGCTGAAAACCCGGGTTGGTGTCCAGGATGACGTTGCCCCAGACGTCATAATCGATGCGCTGGATGATTGCGCCTGTCTCGATGTCAATGACCAGCCGCGGACTGCCCAGGTGGTCACTGAGGATCCGGTAGGTCTTGCTTCCCTGGATCATGTACGCCGGGACATGGGGTTTATCGGCATACACGAACCGGCTCTTGATGCTCCCGTCCAGGTTGAGCTCGGCAATGGGATTGAGCTGATCCTGATACAGAAATCCCTGGGTCAAGGTGCCGTTGATCTTCTTGCCGATTCTTCTGTTTCTGCCATCGATGACATACTCGATGACTGTGCCGTCAGGCAGGGTGATCTGGGTCAGATTGCCCAGCAGATCATAGACATAGGTCGTGGTGCCTTCGGCAGTGGTCTTGGTTGAGAGTTCGCCGTTGGCGGTGTAGGTGTAGCTGGTGCCATTGTAGGTCAGTAATCGATCCTGTTCATCGTAGGTGCCGCCACTGCGGTTGCCGTTTTCGTCGTAGCTGTAGGTGGCTGTTGTAACACCGTCGGTCTTGACCTCGATCAGGCGCCCGGCCAGGTCGTAGGCGTAGTCGTAGGTGGTGGTGATGCCGGCTATGGTCTCGCGCTTCTGCGTGAGCCGCCCCAGGGCGTCCCGGCTGTAGCTGGCGCTGTACCAGGCTCCACCCGCCGTGCCGCTGAGCTGCAGTGCCCCCTGCACCGGGGTGCCCACGGTCTGGATCAGGGCCGTGTCCGTCCCCGACGCCCAGCGGTGCAGGTTGTCGCCGGTGGCATGATACAGGGCACCGTCCGGTCCATATTCCAGCGAACCCGTGGCCAACGCCAGGCTGCTCTGGCTGCCGTCCGCCGCCACGCAGGTGACACTCCCCAGGTCGGGATAGCACACCGTCCCGGCATCGTCCAGGGCAAAGTCGCTCTCCCGGTTGATGTCGAACAGCGCCGTGGTGCTGCCGTCCGCCTCGATGCGCCGGAAACCCACCCCGAAGCCGCCGCTGGCCACCAGGCCCCAGGCCGAGCTCTCCAGGCGGGTGGCCGGCGGGATCTCCGGGCTCCCCGGCAGGGTGCTGTGCAGCACCAGGGCGCCGTTCTCAACGCGATAGATGGTCAGGCCCACCGCCACGTACACCTGCCCGGCCGGCGTCACTTCCAGGTCGTCGACCCGGGTCAGGCCCGCCAGGCCCAGGTCGATGAGTTCGGTCTCGCTGGTACCGTCGTACACCGTCAGCCGCAGGCCCTTGCGCAGGTACACCTTGCCCGTGGCATCCACCGCCACGTCCTCGGCCCCCGACAGCCACACCGGCTGCTCGGGCGTGCCGCTGCCCCCGGGCAGCCGATAGACATCCACAGCGCCGCCCCGGCCCCCGCCGGCGCCGAAGTAGGCCGTCCCGTCGGGCGCAACGGCCAGCACCTCGCCCACCGTGAATCCCGTGCCCAGCAGGCGGCGGTAGACCGTCACCACCTGCTGGCCGGACAGGGCACCGTTGAGATCGTAGACTTCGAGACTCAGGGTATTGAGACCCAGGGCCAGGGGCACGCTGCCCGTGATGGTGCCGTCCGCTGCCACCGGCAGGGATTGGCCATCGATACGGATTGCACTGGCACCTGTAATCCGCCCGCTCACCACCAGATCGGCCTCGGTGATATCCTGGCCGATCACCGTGCTGTCCACCAGGGCGCCGCTGGTGGTTTCCTCGGCAGTGGGCTCGCCGGAGCCGTTGTAGCCGTAGGTGGTGCTCAGGCCGCCCAGGGTCGTGGTCGTGAGCAGGCCGTGCCGGGGGTCCCGGGTGAGGTTGAGTTCGCCGGCCCGGGTCAGCAGGCCGTCGGCGTCGTAGGCGAAGGTGATGGGGTTGCCGTTGACGCTCAGGCGCGTGAGCCAGAAGTTGTCGTCATAGGCCCGGCTCACGGTGCCCGTCACCGTCCCGCTCCAGGTCTCGGCCAGGGGCAGGAAGCCGTCGTGGCTGAAGCTGAGACTCTCGCCGCCGGGGGCGGTGATGCGGCTGAGCTGGCCAGTCAGGGCGTCGTAGTCGTAGAGATAGCTGCCCCGGGGCAGGGTCTGGCTTTGCAGCCTACCGCTTACCGGGTCGTAGCCGAGGTCCAACACCTGACCGTCGGGGCGGGTGATGCGGGTGAGTTGTTTGTCCAGGTTGTAGTCGTAGCGGGTGATGTCGGGGCTGCCGGTGTCCGGGGGGTCGTAGCTTGTGGGCCGGTCCACGGCGTCGTAGACGAAGACATGGGCGCTGCGCCCCGGCGGGGTGATCGCCGTCAGGTTGCCGTTGGCATCGTAGGCATAGGCGATGAAGCGGCCGTCGGGCAGGGTCTGGCGGGTGAGACGGCCGGCGGCGTCGTATTCGAAGGCCGTGCTGCGTCCCAGGGCGTCGGTCAGCGCGGCCAGATAACCATCGGCACCGTAGGTCAGCCAGCTCTGGCGCGGTGCCGTACCGCTGCCTGTGGTGATGCCCGTCAGCCGACCGCGCAGGTCATAGTCAAAGCGGCTGGGATCGAGGCCGGCCACCGCGATTTCCAGGGGGCGGCCCTGGTCATCGATGCGGGTGGTGATGGTTCTTCCCAGGGGACTGGTGACCGTCCAGGTACGGCTGACGCCATCATAGCTGCGGGTGGTGGTCCTGCCATTGAGGGTGGCCGTTTCAGTCTGTCCGGTCAGTGAGAAGGGATCGCCGGGATCGGCCAGCACGGCGGTGCGGGTGTAGCTTGTAGAGGCCAGCCGGCCGCCGGGGGTGGTCACGGTGACATCGGTCTCCAGCGGCACCTGCAGGCCGAAGCGGGGATCACCCCCATAGGCCGTGATGGTGACGCTGCCGTCCGCCATAGTGAGGGCTTCCGAGGCAAGGCCCCCTTTTCTCAACAGCGTCGTGGCAGTCCCATCAGGGGCGGTGATAACCCGCTGATAGTCGCCCGTAGGCAGCGTGGCCACCTGATAAGTGGTGCTGCGACCCTCGCCGCTGGCGAGGGTGACGCTGTGACCACGAGGTTCATCTGTCCGGGACAACTGCCAACCCCCGCCATTGGGGGATTCATCCCGGACCAGCAGGCCCAGAGTATCGTAGGTATAGGCAGCGGTATTGCCATTGGGATCAGTATGTGACAGCAGCAGGCCGTCCACCCCATACACCAGCTGATGCACCTCTCCCGCAGGATTGGTGATCCGTGCGATATAGCCATTACCATCCAAATCCAGGACCGTACGCTGGCCGTCGGGGCTGATGAGCGCAAGGGGGACGCCCGAGGCATTACGCTCGATCTGCAGGACATTGCCGTCCCCATCGGTGATGGCGGCCAAGCGACCCGAAGCGTCATAAGCAAAATCGTAGCGCACTGCGCCGGTGAGCGCATGCAGGGTCTGGAGATGCCGGCCATTACCGGTAAAGCGGTAAACCTCATCGCCATCCTGCGCGGCGATGAGGATCTCGCCCGTGGTGAAACCGCCATAGGCTGCGGTGATCTTCCTGATCCGGCTGCCTGCACCCGAGTCGGCCTGCAGATATAGAACGCCGTCCGGACTGAATGCCAGGGCGCCCCCGGGGACTGGATGGAAGCCTGCAGCGCCGGTCCGCCATCGCCCCCGTTGCCCAATGCGCCGGTACCCGCCACCGTCGTGATGATGCCATCCGGGGTGATGCGCCGAATACGATGATTGTCTCGATCCGCAATATAAAGACTGCCATCCGGCCCCAGGGCAAGCCCAGTGGGCGTATCCAGCAACGCCGCCGTGGCCGGTCCGCCGTCGCCGCTGTATCCTGCCTGGGGGCCGGTGAGCGGGGATACGGAACCTGCCACCGTCGTGATGATGCCATCCGGTGTCACACGCCGCACCACGTGGTTGTTCATGTCCGTAAAATACAGATTGCCGTGCTCGTCGAGCACCAGATGACGGGGCATTGTCAAGCGAGCCTGGTTGGCCGGACCACCATCGCCAGAATGGCCACCTGTACCCGTTCCCGCCACAGTCGTGATGGTACCATCCGGCGCCACCCGCCGAATGCGGTAAAGGGTAGCAATGTACAGGTTGCCGTCCGGCGCCATGGCCACATCCTGCAGATACAGTAATCCCGCATTCACTGCCGGGCCCTCGTCGCCGCTGTCACCCAGCACCCCGGTACCGGCCACCGTGGTAATCACGCCATCCGGGCTGACCTTGCGTACCCCGTGATTGCCACTGTCGGCGATGTACAGGCTGCCGTCCACCCCCAAGGCCAGGCCGGTGGGCGAATTCAGCTGCGCGGCCAGCGCCGGACCGCCATCGCCGCCATTGCCCGAACTACCGGTGCCCGCGACAACTTCAACGACACCGTCGGGCCTCATGCGAAGCACCTGATTGCCCGCGAGGTAATAGAGGCTGCCATCCGGTGCCGCAACGAGATCGCGGCCTGCCCCACCGCCCACCACGGCATTGATGATATGCCCCACATTCGCTGCCGTGGTACGCCGGCCATCGCCGCGATACAGCGTGCGGGAAACCGGGTCGTAGAAATGGTGCGCACTCAGGCTGAACCCACCCAACCCCAGGTTGCGCTGCTCGAAGGCACGGAGCATGACTTCCCAGTGGCGATGGGTGCTGCGTGGGACGTAGCGTGTAGCGATTCTTTTTTCGCTGCGGAAACAGGGCCGGCCGAATCTTTGCCGTATTTCACCGCCTTGATTCAGACAATAATACACCGGCACCTGCAGCTGATAGCGCACGGTCACCCGGGCAGGGTGCGATCCCTGCAACAAACGACCATAAGCATCGAGGCCGTCCCACTCAAAGGTGAATGTCTGATCAGGCAGCGGCGGGAAAGTCTGTCGGATCGTTCTGCCAGCGATCTGTATGGACAACTCGATTTCCTGCACCGTGGCGTTGAGAGCGCTGCCGCTCAGAAAAAGGGTCATCGTACGATCCGATTTGTTCCCCCTGCTGCGGTCGCTGCGGTAGTGCAACGTCATGGGACTGCCTGTCAATGGAAAATCCTCACCCAGCACCTGGGACTCGGCCAGCACGATACAGCCCGCCTTGCTGCAGGGGGTGTCAGGATTGTTCTGACTCTTGGCCTGGGCAGGCGTCTCCGGCGGCATCAATTTCTCCACATCGTCGAAAAAGGACCAATTGCAGTCCCAAGGCGTGAAATGCGTGACCAGCACCCGCCACAGGCTTTGCCCGGGGACGTACAACGCCGCCAGCTCGGCCCGCTCGCCGTCCGTGATCCCCAGGGCGGCCAGGGCCGGCGCGTCGTCCGCCGTGCCGTCGCCGTCGATGTCCAGGGCCGCCAGACCGCCCTCGATGGCCAGGATCTCGATGACGCGGCCATTGTCCGAAGGCATCCATATTGCCCGCTCAAGGTCATACCAACCCGTAGGTACGGGCTCGCCTGTGGGAAATCCCAGGAAGTTCTCCAGATAGAAAATCACCGGCTGATTGAATGCCACCCGCCGCGCCCCCGCAGCGATGGCCTCGTCCGCGGACAGCTCCACCGCATAGGTGTAGCCGCTGGCCGGCGGCAGTTCCCCGGGCATGGCCTGGGGGCCGTTGTCTCCCACGGTGTATTCCGTGGCCCGCACGTGCCATTGGGTCAGCGCCTGGCGGCTGCCGTCCGCCAGCACCAGTTCGGCCGTGGTGCCCGGCGGGAACAGCAGGGTGGCCTGGCGGCTGCCGTCGCCGTCCGCCACCACGCTGCCCCGCGCCACCTGGAACACCGCGCTGCCGCTGCTGATGGAGGTGACCGTGGCATCCAGCGGGATCAGCACCACGTCCTCGGCCCAGGTGTAGTCCCGCCACGGGGTGTTTACCCTGCGCTGCACCGGCAGATGGCCCGGCTTCTCGTAATGCAGCACCAGCATCCCGCCGCCGTTGACCGCCAGGTCGAACCGGCCGTCGGCCCGGCTCAGGGTATAACCGTATTCCGGATGATCCTTGACCGTGATGGTGACGCCGGCGAGCGGCATATCGTTGCGGTCCAGCACCCGGCCGCGGATCACCGCCGCCCGGCGGGGCTCGATGGTGCCCGGCGCCACGCCGATCTGCACGGCATTGGGCCCGCTGTAGAGAAAGGCCGTGGCGCTGTAGAGGTCGCTGGCCACGGTGGGATCCAGGGCGGGGGCGATGGCCGCCGGGTCGGGCGGCAGGCCCACCCCTTCCGTGGCCGCGCCCGTGTTGCCGGCGGCGTCTTCGACTACGATCCGGTAGCGGTCGCCGCTCCGACCGCCCAGGGTGGCGCTGAAGGCGCCTGTGGCCTCCGCGCTCACCGTGACGCTCTCGCCCGTGCGCAGGTTGGTCACGGTCACCGTAGCGCCGGGCTCCACGGCACCGGCGCTGCCGCTCACGGTCACTTGGCCCGCGGCGTCCGGCGGACCGATCTGGATCAGCCCCGGGTCGGGGGCGGCGGGCGGGGTGTTGTCCAGGGTGACGGTGAAGTCCAGCACCGTGGCGTTGCCCGCCCCGTCGGTGGCGGTGAGCTGCAGGACGTTGGCCCCTTCGCTCAGCGTCAGGTCGTGCTGGAAGCGCAGGTCCGCCGCCACGATCACCGCGGCGCCGTTCACCGTCAGGGTCGCCGCCTCGTCGAGAACACCGCGCAGGGTATAGGCCGCCTGGTTGGTCAGGGTCGCCGAGGTGAGGGTGATCGCCGGCGGCGTGGTGTCGGCGGGGGCGAAACGGAGCAGGGTGACGCTGTCCCCCTCCTCGTGGCTCACCACGGCCAGGGTGCCGTCGGCGGTGAAGGCCGCAGCGTGGGGGTGCTTGCCCACCGTCAGGGTGGCGGTCACGACACGATTCGCCAGGTCCACCCGGGTGACGGTGTCATCGTGATGATTCACCACCAGGGCGCGACGCCCCGCCTCGTCGATGGCCACCGCCACCGGGTCCTCACCCACCGGCAGCGTCGCCAGCACGCTGTCCGCCGCCAGGTCGACGAGGGTGAGGCTGTCGGCCTTCTTGTTCACCACCGCCGCCAGGCGCAATCCCCCGTGCACCGCCACCGCCCGGGGCTTGGCCCCCACCGGGATCGATGCCAGCACGGTGCCCGTCTCCGGATCGAGGCGCTGCAGGACGCCCGCCTCTTCCAGCGCCACCAGCAATTGGCCGTTGCCCGGGTCGAAGGCCACGTCCCGCGGCTCCTCGCCCGTGGCCAGGGTGGCGATGACCTGGCGTGATGCCAGGTCGATCAGGCTGACCGTATCGTCCTTCTTGTTCGCCACCGCTGCCCGGCCCCCGGCCGCATCCACCGCCACCCCGTGGGGTGCCCGGCCCACGGGGACAGTGGCCGCCACCGCCGGTCCGGCCAGATCGATGATGGCCAGGGCATCGTCCTTCTTCAGGGTCACCAGGGCTTCGCCCCGGCCTGCAGGCACCACCGCCCCGTAGGGATCGCGCCCTACCACCAGCGTGGCCACCGGCGCCCCGTCCGGCAGGGCCAGCAGGGTCACGGTGTCGTCCTTCTTGTTGGCCACCACCGCCAGGTCCAGGCCACTGTGCACCGCCACGCCGTGGGGATCCCGTCCCACCGCCGCCTGGGCCGGGGTGGCCGCCGCCGTCAGGTCCAGGTAGTCCAGCACATCGGCCTTCTCGTTGGCCACGATCGCCAGATCACCGGCCAGGGCCACGTCATGAGGATTGCGTCCCGTGCCCAGCACGCCCGTCACTTCGAGCGTGGCGAGATCGATGCGCTGGAGACTGTCGTCTTTCTCGTTGGCCACCACCGCCCGGTCGCCGGCGGCCGCCACGCCCCGGGGGCTCTTCCCTACGTCCAGCGTGGCCACAATCCCGCCCGTTGCCAGGTCCACCACGCTCAGCAGGTCGGCCTTCTCGTGCACCACCAGCGCCCGGTCGCGCATCCTGTCCACGGCCAACGCCCCCGGCTTGTCCGCCACCGCCACCGTGGCCGTCACCGCGCGCAGGTCCAGGTCGATGAAACTGAGGCTGTCGCCCTTCTCGTGGCTCACCACCGCCAGGCCCAGGCCGGGATGGAGGGCCACATGGCGGGGCTTGTCGCCCACTGCCAGGGTCTGGATCACGGCCGGCTGGCTCAGATCCACCAGGCTCACCGTGTCATCGTGGGCGTTGGCCACCAGCGCCAGGCGGCGCGTGACATCCACCGCCACGCCGTGGGGGTCCTCGCCCACCGCCAGGGTGTGGGTCACGGTGGCGCCGGCCAGGTCGATGAGGGAAATGCGGTCGTGCTTGTCGTGGCTCACCACCGCCAGGGCCGCGGCCTCGTCCAGGGCCAGGTCCGTGCCTCGCGCCGGCAGGGTCACGCTGGCGATCAGAGCGCGGCTGTCGAGATCGAAGAGCTCCAGCACCGGCGCCTCGTCCTGCAACGCCACCACCCGCCTGCCGGCCACGTCCACCGCCACGGCGCGGTAACCGTGCTCGTAGGTGCCCTCGGAAGCCAGGACATGGCCGGCACTGGCCAACAACAGCAGAAACAAGAAATGGAAAAACGGGCGCTTGAAAAATGACAGATGGCAGAACCTTCCCGGGTTCACGATGGCCTCCTGGCAGTTGGTAGGTGGTTACCGCAGCAAACTAACGCATGCCGGGGAGACTTTCAAGCCACGATCCCTGCATCATCTTCGAGCAGGAAAATGCCTGTCGAGTCATCCAATCCTTTCCATCTGTGCCCGGATCCATGCCTCTGCCTCGTGGTTGATTTCCTGTGGGGTTCTGCCCTGTGTTTCCACGGGCGGGCCGATGACCACCTCGATGGTGCCCGGATATTTGAGGAAGCTGCGCCGTGGCCAGTATTTCCCGGCATTGTGGGCCACGGGTACGACGGGATAGCCGGTACGCGCGGCCAGCACCGCGCCGCCGCTCTGGAAGGGCGCGTGTTCCCCCGGCGGCACCCGGGTGCCCTCGGGGAAGATCACCACCCAGCGCCCTGACTCGAGGCGCTGCCGCCCCTGCTCCAGCAACTGGCGCAGGGCGCGCCGCGGGGAGCTGCGGTCGATGGCGATGGGCTCCAGCAGGGCCAGGCCCCAACCGAAGAAGGGAATCCACAACAATTCGCGCTTGAGCACCCATACCTGGGGAGGGAAGATGCATTGCAGGGCCAGCGTCTCCCAGGCGGACTGGTGCTTGCAGAAGATGATGCCGTTGCGCGGCGGGATGTGCTCCGTTCCGCTGACGCGGTAATCCAGGCCGCAGCTCCATTTCAGCCACCAGAGATTGAAGCGCGCCCAGCGGGAGATGACGGCATAGCGTATCCGGAAGGGAAAGGGCGCCACCAGCAGCGCCAGGACGGCGAACACCAGCGTCGCCAGCACCTGTCCCATGGTGAACAACAGGGAACGCAGCAGGATCATGACCCCGTCTCCAGCCGGCCGTCCAGCAACCCGTCCACGGCAGCGGCCAGATCGGCTGCCACGGAGACACCCTCCAGCCCCCCGCCAGCGGCGGCCAGGGTGGCCTCTCCCCGGCCGGTGCGCACGAGCACGGGGCGGGCACCCACTGCCCGCGCCATTTCCACATCGGCCCGGTCGTCGCCGATCACGGGTACATCCTGCAGCGACAAGCCCAGGCGTTCTCCCAGCTCACGCAGCAGGCCGGCGCGCGGCTTGCGGCAGTCGCAACCCGCACCGGGCGCGTGGGGGCAATACAGCACGGCCTCGATGTGTCCGCCCTCGGCAGCCACCTCGCGCAGCATCTTGTGATGGATGCGCTGGAGCATGCCCGGATCGAGGCGGCCCGTGGCAAGCCCCGGCTGGTTGGTGACGACCACGACCCGGTAATGGGCGTGACAAAGGCGCGCAATGGCCCGCAGGCTGCCCGGCAGTGCCTGCCACGCCTCGGGATCGGTCACCATGCCCTCCCCGGTCACGGCATTGATGACACCGTCGCGCCCCAGCACCACCAGCGACATGGGGCGTCCCCGTCAGCCCCCCGCCTGGGGCAGGTGGGAAAGATCCGCCACCCGCAGAAACAGCCGGCGCAAGGCATCCAGGAGGGCCAGGCGGTTGGCCCGCAGGGCCGCGTCCTCCACCATCACCATCACCTCGTCGAAGAAGCGGTCCACCGGCGCGCGCAATGCCGCCAGCCGCGTCAGGGCGGCGGTGTAATCCCGGCCCGCCAGGAGGGGCGCCACCTCACCCTCGAGACGGGACAAGGCCGCGGCCAGCTCGCGCTCGGCGTCCTCGCGCAGCAGGCGCGCGTCCACCGCGTCGGGCACACCGCCCCCGGCCTTGCGCAGGATGTTGGCGATGCGCTTGTGCGCCGCGGCAAGGCTTGCCGCCTCGGGCAGCCGCCGGAAGGCTTCCACGGCCCGCAGGCGGGCATCGAAGTCCAGGGGACGCCCCGGACGGCGCGCCAGCACCGCGGCGAATACCGCCGCTCCGATCCCCTGCTCCTGGTAATAGGCCCGCAGGCGCTCCATCATGAAATCGAAGACCTGCTCCACGAGCGTGGCGTCGAAACGCAGGCCGTTGCGTACCCGATAAGCCGCCACTGCCGCTTCCAGCAGGGGCACCAGATCCAGATCCAGGCGCCGTTCGATGAGGATGCGCAGCACGCCCAGGGCCGCGCGGCGCAGGGCAAAGGGATCCTTGTCGCCGGTGGGTACCAGTCCGATGCCGAAAATACCCGTGAGACTGTCCAGCCGGTCCGCCACGGCCAGGGCCTGTCCCGTCACCGAGGCCGGCAGGCGGTCGCCGGCCTGGCGGGGCATGTACTGTTCGTCCAGGGCCTCGGCCACTTCCTCCGGCTCCCCGTCGTGGCGGGCATAGTAGCGCCCCATGATGCCCTGCAGCTCCGGAAACTCCCCCACCATCTCGGTGAGCAGATCACACTTGGACAGCAGGGCGGCACGCTCCGCCCAGGTACTGTTGCCGCCCAGCGCCGCGGCGATCTGCACTGCCAGGGGCGCGATGCGCTCGCATTTGTCGCGAAGCGAACCCAGCTGCTTCTGGAAGACGACCCGGTCCAGTTCGTCGATGCGGCTGGCAAGGGTACGGCGCCGGTCCTGGTTCCAGAAGAAGGCGGCATCGGCCAGGCGCGGGCGGATCACCCGTTCGTTGCCTGCCCGCACCACCGCCGGTTCAAGGCTCTCGATGTTGCTCACCGCGACGAAGACGGGCAGCAGCGTCCCTGCCTCGTCCACCACGTGGAAATATTTCTGGTGCCCCTTCATGGCGGAGACGAGGGCCTCGGGCGGCACGTCGAGAAACTGCTCGTCGAAACGCCCCGCCAGGGCCACCGGCCACTCCACCATCCCCGTGACTTCCGCCAGCAGGGCCTCGTCGATCACAGCCCGGCCACCGGCCTGACGGGCCGTTTCTTCCACCTGGTCCCGGACGACCGCCATGCGCCGCGCGAAGTCCGCCAGCACCCGGCCTTGCACCGCCAGCCGTTCCTCATAGACAGCGGGTGAGGGGAGGGGCAGGGGCTCGGGATGATGGAAGCGGTGTCCCCGCGTCTCGCGCCCGGCTTCGATGCCGAACAGCGACAAGGGCACGACCTCGTCGCCGAACAGCAGGACCAGCCAGTGAACGGGACGCACGAAACTTTCGTCGAGATCGCCCCAGCGCATGCGCCGCCCGATGGGCAGGGCCGCCAGCGATTCGGTGACAAGCGCCGGCAGCAGTGCCGCGACGGGCTGGTCCGGCTCGCGGCTCCGATACACCAGCCAGGCGCCCTTCTCGCTGCGCAGGGTCTCCAGCGCCTCCACCGCCACGCCGCAGGAGCGGGCGAAACCGTGCGCGGCCTGCGTGGGCATGCCGTCACCGTCGAAAGCGGCCGCAAGGGCGGGGCCGCGCCGGACCGTCTCGCCGCCACGCCGGACCGCCTCCAGGGCCCGCACCCGCAGTGCCAGGCGGCGTGGACTGGCATAGGGCACGATCCCCTCGTGGCACAATCCCAGCCTGTCCAGGCCGGCACCAAAGGACGCGGCCAGGGCCTCGCTCAGATGCCGCAGGCTCCTGGGAGGCAGTTCCTCGGTGCCGATCTCCAGCAGCAGGTCACGGCGATCCATCAGTCCGCCTCCCCGTCCCGGGCGCAGAGGGGAAAGCCCAGCGCCTCGCGGCGCTGGTAATATGCCTGCGCCACCGCCTGGGCGAGCGCCCGTACCCGGCCGATGTAGCGCGCCCGCTCCGTGACGCTGATGGCGTGGCGCGCATCGAGCAGGTTGAAGGTGTGGGATGCCTTGAGCACCATCTCATAGGCTGCCAGGGGCAGGCCGGCGGCGATGAGCTTGTTGCTCTCCGCCTCGCAGGTGTCGAACCACCGGAACAGGGCCGGCACGTCGGCCTGCTCGAAATTGTAGGCCGACATTTCCACCTCGTTCTGGTGAAACACATCGCCGTAGGTCACCCGTCCCAGGGGGCCGTCTGTCCATACCAGGTCGAAGATGCTCTCCACGCCCTGAATATACATGGCGATGCGTTCCAGGCCGTAGGTGATCTCACCCGTCACCGGGCGGCAGTCCAGCCCCCCCACCTGCTGGAAATAGGTGAACTGGGTCACTTCCATGCCGTTGAGCCATACTTCCCAGCCCAGCCCCCAGGCCCCCAGGGTAGGCGATTCCCAGTTGTCCTCGACGAAACGGATGTCGTGCACGAGGGGATCGATGCCCAGCGCCTCGAGCGAGCCGAGATAGCGCGCCTGTATGTCCAGCGGCGAGGGCTTGATCACCACCTGGAGCTGGTAGTAATGCTGCAGGCGGTTGGGATTCTCTCCATAACGCCCGTCGGTGGGCCGCCGCGAGGGCTGGACATAGACGGCGCTCCAGGGCTCGGGTCCGATGGCACGCAGGAACGTGGCGGGATGGAAGGTACCCGCCCCGACCTCCATGTCATAGGGCTGCAGGAGGACACAGCCCTGCGCCGCCCAATAACGCTGCAAAGCCAGAATCAGGCCCTGGAATGTCTGAATGGACGCCTTCTCCATGCTGTCGGCCCTTGCACCCCTCCCCGTCGGTCACACATGCCCAAGTCAAACCATACACTCTAAATCATTGTTTGACTTTGAATCAAACGCGCACAAGGCGCTAGACTCGGCAATGGGTATCCTCCCGTTCTCCAAAGTTTTCAAGAGATATTCAAGCACCAACCATCCCTGCCGATGGAGTAGTTGAGAAGGTAAGCATCATGTCGGATCTCGTCGTACACCCCACGTCCACCGCCCAATGGCATGCGCTGGTCAGCGAGGCCGAATCGGCCAGCGGCTGCGTCCTCCAGGAGGATCTCGAAAGTTACCTCGTGTTTCTCCTCATGCGCTTCGTCAACCAGCCCCACATGCTGGCCCGGGTCCTGGCCATGGACTATCTCAGGGGCCTCTCCGCCAGTGACCGGGCCCGCAGGGAAAAACTTCAGGAAGTCGGCGACCACTGCCTGCTGTTCTCGGGCCTGTTTCCCCAGCAGGCCGAGCGGCGCATGGTGAAGATCAGTTACTTCGTTGACTTGGGCCGCGTGGCCTACTCCCAGACAGCCGAACTCACCCCCACGCAGATGGCCTCGGTCTACACCGACCTGGCCCGTGAGTTCGTCTCCCTCATGGACATCCTGCAGACCATGCGGGCCCTGCAAGGCAGGCAATCCCAGCTCACGCCGCTCAACGCCTTCGACCTGTGGAACGAGACGGGCAGCCGGCATGCCCGCCGGGTCATTGAGGAACTCACCGACGCCCAGCCCGTGGCAGGCCCTGAGCGCAGCGACGGCAGCGACGACGACCATACCCCCCTGCACTGACCTTCTCTCCTTCCAAAGCCATCACGGTGGGCAGGGAGAGTGTTGCCTGCACGTTCATATTGAGCAGGCAGCGCAGTGGCATGAGATTCAAAAATCACGGTCACTTCTGCTATGATGGGCGCCTTTCCAGGCAACTCGGTTGATCCTGAACAACCCCATGGACACACGACGCAAGGCAGTGGCCCTCATCTCCGGCGGCCTCGATTCCATGCTGGCCGCCCGGCTCATTCTCGACCAGGGCATCCATGTGGAAGGCATCAATTTCTACACGGGCTTCTGCGTCGAGGGCCACACCCACGCCATCCGCCGCAAGGACCGTGACCGCCCCAAGCGCAACAATGCCCTCTGGGTGGCGGAGAAACTGGGCATCAAGCTGCACATCATCGATGTCATCGAAGAATACAAGGACATCGTCATCAATCCCAGGCACGGCTATGGCGCCAATCTCAATCCCTGCCTGGACTGCAAGGGTTTCATGGTGCGCAAGGCCCGGGAATGGATGGAGGAAAACGGTTTCGATTTCATCATCACCGGCGAGGTGATCGGGCAGCGGCCCATGTCGCAGCGCCGCGATACCATGCCCGTGGTGGCGCGGGAATCGGGGGCCGGCGGCCTGCTCCTGCGCCCCCTGAGCGCCAGGCTGCTGCCTCCCACCCTCCCGGAAGAGAAGGGCTGGGTGGACCGGACAAGGCTCCTGGACCTCAGCGGCCGCACGCGCAAGCCCCAGATGGCACTGGCAGAACGTTACGGCCTGCACGACTATGCCCAGCCTGCGGGGGGCTGCTGCTTTCTCACCAACGCCCAATACAGCGCCAAGCTCGCCGACCTGTGGCAGGCCCGGGGCCGTCGCGACTACGAACTGGACGACATCATGTTGCTCAAGGTCGGTCGTCACCTGCGCCCCCGCCCGCATTTCAAGCTCATCATCGGCCGGGAAGAAGGCGAAAACAATTACCTGCAGGGCTACCGGAGCCAGTTCACGGCCTTGCGCACCGTCAGCCACCCGGGACCGCTCGCCCTGCTGGACGGGGAGGCCGGCCCGGAAGACGTGGAGCTGGCGGCCCGCGTCGTGGCACGTTACAGCCAGGGCCGCACGGCGCCCCGGGTGGAAGTCGAGGTCACCGACCCAGACGGGGCACACCGGATACTCCGCGTCCCCCCCCTGCCCGCTGCGGAAATCCCCCAGGAGTGGCATATCTGATGGCCAGTCCGCATTTCTCTCCGCCGTTCGCAGCGAGACGGCGCAAGGGCGGCGGCGGGTGCGGCGTCCCGGCAGAAGGGGGGTGACACATGGGAACAAGGCACACCCTGGATGCCCGTCGGCAGCTCTGTCCCCTGCCGGTGATCCGCACCCAGAACAAGATCCGCTCGCTGGAAAAAGGTGATATTCTGGAGGTCGTGTGTACCGATCCGGGTGCCTTGCACGATATTCCGGCATGGTGCCGCATCAATGGGCACAAAGTGGTCTCGACCACCACCCGGGGAGACGAAATTCTCATCACCCTGGAGGTCGGCGGCGAATGAGCCCTGTTTTGGTGCGAAAACGCACTAAAACAGGGCAACACCATGACGGCAATCGCAAATAAAAATAACTATCCGGTTAATATTCCAGACTTTTTCCCAATGGCACGGTTCCTGCTATCTGAGCTGGCTATTGGAGGGAGACAACTTTCTTTTCCACAACCATAAATAAACCCAAGCACCTTCTGGAGGATCCCAATGTCTGCAACAAAAGTCATGAAGATGATCAAGGACAACAGCGTCAGGTTCGTCGACCTGCGCTTCACCGACACCCGCGGCAAGGAACAGCACGTCACCGTGCCGGCCCGGGAGATCGACAGCGCCTTCTTCAAGAACGGCAAGATGTTCGACGGCTCGTCCATCGCCGGCTGGAAGGGCATCAACGAATCCGACATGATCCTGATGCCGGATGCCAGCACCGCTGTCATGGACCCCTTCATGGACGAACCCACGCTGAACCTGCGTTGCGACATTCTGGAACCCAGCACCATGAAGGGCTACGAGCGCGACCCCCGCTCCCTTGCCAAGCGCGCCGAGGCCTATCTCAAGTCCACCAAGATCGCGGACACGGCCTATTTCGGCCCCGAACCCGAGTTCTTCGTCTTCGACGACGTGCGCTGGGGCGCCGAGATGAGCGGGGCCTTCTACAAGGTGGACTCTGAAGAGGCCTCCTGGAACTCGGAACGGGTCTACGAAGAGGGCAACATCGGCCACCGGCCTTCCGTGAAGGGCGGTTATTTCCCCGTCCCGCCAGTGGACTCCCTGCACGATCTGCGCTCCGCCATGTGCCTGGCCCTGGAAGAAATGGGGCTGACCACGGAGACGCATCACCACGAGGTGGCCACCGCCGGCCAGAACGAGATCGGCACGGCCTTCAACACCCTCGTGCGCAAGGCCGACGAGCTGCAGATGCTGAAGTACGTAGTGCACAATGTCGCCCATGCCTACGGCAAGACGGCCACCTTCATGCCCAAGCCCCTGGTGGGTGACAACGGCAACGGCATGCACGTGCACCAGTCCCTGTCCAAGAACGGCAAGAACCTGTTCACGGGCAACAAGTACGGCGGGCTGTCCGAGCTGGCCCTGTACTACATCGGCGGCATCTTCAAGCATGCCCGCGCCCTGAACGCCTTCACCAACGCCAGCACCAACAGCTACAAGCGCCTGGTGCCCGGCTTCGAGGCCCCCGTTCTGCTGGCCTACTCGGCACGCAACCGTTCGGCCTCGGTGCGCATCCCCTATGTGGCCAACCCCAAGGCGCGCCGCATCGAGGTGCGCTTCCCCGATTCCTGCGGCAACCCCTATTTCACCTTCGCCGCCATGCTCATGGCCGGCCTGGACGGCATCAAGAACAAGATCCATCCCGGCGACGCCATGGACAAGGACCTCTACGACCTGCCACCGGAAGAGGAGAAGAAGATCGCCACCGTGTGCCACTCCCTGGACCAGGCACTGGATGCCCTGGACAAGGACCGGGGCTTCCTCACCGCGGGCGGCGTCTTCACCGACGACATGATCGACGGCTACATCGAACTCAAGATGGAGGAAGTCACGCGCCTGCGCATGACCACCCATCCGGTGGAGTTCGACATGTACTACAGCCTCTGAGCCGGTTGCGCCAGAGACCCGGCACCCCCTGGAAGCCCCGCCCCGCGCGGGGCTTCTTTTTGAAGCCCTGACAGAAATCATGGAACCGGTGGTATTTCAAAAAAGGCATGCCAAGAAAGGTTATAATCTCTCCCATGTCTTCTGTTACATGCCAGATCAACCGGAATGGACATCTCATAACCTGCCTGCTGCTGTTGCTGTTGATGCCGGCATGGGCAGGCGCGGCCGAAAAGATCTACAAGCGCGTGCTGCCCGATGGCAGCGTGGTCTTCACGGATGAGCCTGGCCCCGGCGCCGAGGTGGTGGAACTGCCCCCCGTCCAGACCGTTCCCGCGCTTCCCCTGGTCGTCGCCCCTGCCGATGAAAAGAAAAAAAAGGAACCTCCGCCAATCACTTACGAGCGGCTGCGCATCGCCTATCCCGCCGATGACATGCCCATCCGGGAAAACAGCGGCCGGGTCGAAGTGGAAGTGGAACTGCATCCGCCGCTGCAACGCAGTGCCGGCCATCGCCTCGTACTGAAGCTGGACAGCCGGGTCGTAGCCACCGCAGTGAGCGGCACGCGCTTCGTGCTGGACAACGTGGACCGCGGGACCCATGAAGTGGTCGCGGAAATCCAGGACGCACAAGGCAAGACCCTCAAGCGGTCCCCGCCCGTCATCTTCCATCTCCTGCGTGCCTCCCGCCTGCATCCCCGCAACTGAGCCACCCTGGACCCGCTGTCCAGGGGGAACAGAACATGAAAAATCAGGATTCGGTTCACTATGGACCATAAATGCACTATAATGGTGCATTCACGGCGAGCTATGGATTCACGGACATTGCGCGCCATTCGCCGCTTGCGTTTCCTCTCCGGTTTTCGCGTAATCTGGCCCAAATAAATTCCCATCAATTTCATAAAGTTACACTCACCCGCCCGGGCAAAGAGCACTTTTTCACCTGCCTCCGGCCAATCCCCTCGAACCTGGTTTGTTTTTTGCTATCCAACTGGTAACAGAGGCGCCCATGGATGATATGAAACAGAGCGATCCGGCCCAGCGTATCCTGGAGAATCTCAACATCGCCGTGCTGCTGTTCGACGAGGCCCTGCACCTGAAGTACATCAACCCTGCAGGCGAGGTCCTGTTCGATATCAGTGCCCGTCACCTGCTGGGCCAGTCGGCGGATCACATCTGGCCCCAGGACCCGGATTTCACCCGCGCCCTGCAGCGTTCACATGCCAGCGGCCATCCCTACACGGAGCGCGAAGTGCAATTGTCTCTGCCCAACCAGAAACAGATCACCGTGGACCTGACCGTCACGCCCCTGCGCGAATCCATGCAGGCTGACGAGCTGCTGCTGGAACTGCAGCCCATGGACCGCCACCTGCGCATCGCCCGGGAGGAAAACCTGCTGGATCAGTATCACACCACCCGCACCCTGGTGCGAGGCATGGCCCACGAAATCAAGAACCCCCTGGGCGGCCTGCGGGGCGCGGCCCAGCTCCTGGAACAGGAACTGGACGACGAGGAGCTGCGCGAATACACCCGCATCATCATCGGGGAGGCCGACCGCCTGCAGAATCTGCTCAATCGCATGCTGGGCCCCAATACCCTGCCCCGCAAGCGCCGCATCAATCTCCACGAGGTCCTGGAGCGGGTGCGCAGCCTGGTACAGGCGGAGCTGCCCCCCGGCATCTCTCTCGCGCGCGACTACGACCCCAGCATCCCCGAACTCATGGCCGACCCGGACCAGCTCTTCCAGGCCCTCCTGAACCTGGTGCGCAATGCCATGCAATCGCTGGGCGAACACGGACACATCACCTTGAGCACCCGCACCCAGCGCAAATACACCATCGGGCACAAGCTCTACCGGCTGGTGGCGCGCATCGATGTCATGGACGACGGTCCCGGCATCCCGCCGGACATGATGAAGAGCATCTTCTATCCCATGGTCACCGGACGCCACGACGGCACGGGACTCGGCCTGCCCATCGCCCAGTCCCTGGTCAACCAGCACGGCGGACTGATCGAATGCACCAGCCGGCCGGGTGAAACCGTTTTTTCCATCATTCTTCCCCTGGAGTCCGAACAATGAGCAGTCACGAAAGAGTCTGGGTCATCGACGATGACCGTTCCATCCGCTGGGTGCTGGAAAAGGCACTGAGCAAGATCGGCATGAACGTCGTCAGCTTTCCCAGCGCCTCCGGCATCCTGGACCGCCTCAATGACGACCGCCCCGACGCCCTCATCGCCGACATCCGCATGCCGGGCATGGACGGCCTCACCCTCATGGAACGCGTCAAGGCCCTCTATCCCGAGCTGCCTGTCATCATCATGACCGCTCATTCGGATCTGGACAGCGCCATCGCCGCCTACGAGGGCGGCGCCTTCGAGTACCTGCCCAAGCCCTTCGACGTGGACGAGGCCATCGACCTGGTGAAGCGGGCCATCAAGCAGCACCGCCGCCATGCCGCCCGCCCCGGCGGGGAACAGGCCCGGGCGCCCGAGATCATCGGCAAGGCCCCCGCCATGCAGGAGGTGTTCCGCGCCATCGGCCGCCTCGCCCGTTCCAACATGACGGTGCTCCTCACCGGCGAATCAGGAACGGGCAAGGAGCTGGTGGCCCGGGCCCTGCACCGCCACAGTCCGCGGGCCGACGGCCCCTTCATCGCCATCAACACTGCGGCCATTCCCCGCGACCTGCTGGAATCCGATCTCTTCGGCCACGAGCGGGGCGCCTTCACCGGCGCCCAGAATCTGCATCGCGGCCGTTTCGAGCAGGCCGACGGGGGCACCCTGTTCCTGGACGAGATCGGCGACATGCCGGTGGAACTGCAGACCCGCCTGCTGCGGGTGCTGGCAGACGGCGAATTCTACCGGGTGGGCGGCCACTCATCCATCAAGGTGGACGTGCGCATCATCGCCGCCACCCACCAGGACCTGGAGCAGCGCGTCAAGGACAATCTCTTCCGAGAGGATCTCTATCACCGCCTCAACGTCATCCGCATCCACATCCCCGCCCTGCGGGAACGGCGCGAGGACATCCCCATGCTGGCGCGCCATTTCCTGCAGCAGGCGGCCGTGGAGCTGGGCGTGGCGCCCAAGACCCTGGCCCCCGAGGCCGAGCGCTATCTCTGCCGGCTGGAATGGCACGGCAACGTGCGCCAGCTGGAAAACACCTGCCGCTGGCTCACCGTCATGTCACCGGGCCAGGTCATCCATGTGGACGACCTGCCGCCGGAACTGCGGCTGGACCGGCGCGCACCCGCCGAGCACCCGGAATGGGAATCCGCCCTGCGCAAATGGGCCGACAACAAGCTCCTGCACGGCGAGAAGGAACTGCTCCACGAGGCAGTGCCCCGCTTCGAGCGCATCATGATCGAGACCACCCTGCGCCACACCGGCGGCCGCCGCCAGGAGGCTGCGCGCCTGCTGGGATGGGGGCGCAACACCCTCACCCGCAAGATCAAGGAACTGGGCCTGGAAGCGGAAGAGGAGAAGGCCGCGGGATAAATCTGCGGTCCTTCATCAGTCTGCCCGGCCCAGCCGCAGCCAGGACCGGACAGGACCTCAATCGTTCAGCACCAGGGTCCCCGTCAACTGCCCCACCTCGCTGAGTCCGTGACGTTGCAGATAGGCCCGGATGCCCTCGTTGATGCGCGGACAGACGAGCGGATCGTAGAAGAGCGCCGTGCCCACGCCCACCGCGCTGGCCCCCGCGATGAGGAACTCCAGGGCATCCTCGGCGCTGGCCACGCCCCCCTGGCCGATGATGGGGATGCCGTGCCCGCGGCAGACCTGGTAGACCTGGTGCACCTTGAGCAGGGCCACCGGCTTGATGGCGGGGCCCGAGAGACCGCCCTGGTTGTTGCCGATTACGGGCGTGCGGCTCTCGATGTCGATGGCCATGCCCATGAGGGTATTGATCACCGCGAAGGCGTCGGTACCCGCCTCGATGCAGCGCCGGGCATTCTCCGCGATATCGGTCTGGTTGGGCGAGAGCTTGGTGATGAGCGGCTTGCGCGTCGCGGCGCGGCAGACCTCCACTACCCGCGCCGACATGTCGGGATCGTTGCCGAAGGCCACGCCCCCTTCCTTCACGTTGGGGCAGGAAATGTTGATCTCGATGGCATCGATGGGCGAATCGTCGAAGATGCGCGTCACCTCGGCATATTCCTCGACGGTGGACCCGGAGACATTGGCGATGAAGCGGGTCTCCGAGAAGTCCAGGCCGGGCAGGATTTCTTCCACGACGTGGCGGACCCCCGGATTCTGCAGGCCGATGGCATTGAGCATCCCCATGGGCGTCTCACAGACACGGTGCGGCGGATTGCCCAGGCGCGGCTCCAGGGTCGTGCCCTTGAGGCAGACCGCTCCCACGTCGCGGTTGGAGAAACCCGCCACCCGGGTGTATTCCTCGCCGAAGCCCACGCAGCCGGAGAGCAGCACCAGGGGCGTGGCGAAATCCATGCCGCAGAAGTCCACCGCCAGCATGTCACTTGCCGCCTTGCCGTCTCGGGTCTCGGTCATGTCTTGGTCAGGCATCGAGAATCTGTTTTTTTCCTTACAGCGGCTGCCCCCTTGTGGCGCCATGCCCCTTGCGTCATTCTACCCCCATGTTCCATGTCGTGCTCTTCGAACCGGAAATCCCCCCCAACACCGGCAATGTCATGCGGCTCTGCGCCAATTGCGGGGCCCGCCTGCATCTGATCCATCCCCTGGGCTTTGCCCTGGAAGACCGCCGCCTGCGCCGGGCGGGACTGGACTATCGCGATCTCGCCACCGTCACGGAACATGCCAGCCTCGGGGCGTTCCTCGAGCAGGTGGCGCCGCCGCGCCTGTTCGCCTGTTCCACGCAGGGGCGGCGGCTCTATGCCGACGTCGCCTTCCGGCCTGGCGATGCACTGCTCTTCGGCCCCGAGACCCGCGGCCTGCCGCCGGCGGTGCTGTCGTCCCTGAACACGGAACGGGTCCTGCGCATTCCCATGCAGGCCGGCTGTCGCAGCCTCAACCTGTCCAATGCCGTGGCCATCGTGCTCTACGAGGCCTGGCGGCAGACGGGGTTCAGCCAGGGCTCATGAAAGGGAAACGCAGCCATCAACCCGGCAACACTATCCTGAATCCGTGGATTCAGGAACCTTGTCATTTCGAGCGCAGCGAGAAATCCGGGGGCTGAGGGACAAGATTTCTCCCTTCGGTCGAAATGACAGCGTAGGGATGGGAAGGACAATGTGGGAATAGGAAGGGCACCGTGAGGCTGGGAAGGACGGAGAGGCGTCGAAAGACAAGGCCACAAGGCATTATTAACCCAGCAACAAGGTTTGCGTACCCGGACACAGCCCGTCATGTTGGTTTTCAATCGATCAGTGGGCTTCACCGTTCCGTGAGCACCGCCGCCTTCATCTGTTCCAGGCTGATGTGGCGCACGTCCTTGCCCTTGACCAGATAGATCACGTACTCGCAGATGTTCTTGGCGTGATCGCCGATGCGTTCCAGGGCGCGCACCGCCCAGATGACATCCAGGGAACGGCGGATGGCACGGGGATCCTCCATCATGAAGGTCACCACCTGGCGCAGGATGCCCTCGTAGAGATAGTCGATCTTCTCATCCTCGCCGGTCACCTTGAAGGCCGCCTCGGGATCGAGGCGCGCGAAGGCATCCAGGGTATGGTGAAGCATCCTGCACACCCGTTCACCGAGATGCTGGATCTCCATGAACTGGTTGCGCGGCCGTTCCTGCTCGGCGAGCCGCTGCCCCATGCGGGCCACCTTTTCCGCCTGGTCGCCGATGCGCTCCAGGTCCGTGATGGTCTTGATCACCGCCACCACCAGGCGCAGATCCCCCGCCGCCGGCTGGCGCCGTGCCAGGATCTGGGTACAGGCCTCGTCGATGCTCACTTCCAGGGTGTTGACCTCCCGGTCCCGTTCCACCACCTGCTCCGCCAGCGCCGCTTCGCCGCCCACCAGGGCCTGCAGGGCATCGGCGATCTGCTGCTCCACCAGCCCGCCCATGGTGAGCACCCGGTTGCGCACGTCCTCCAGTTCGGCATCGAACTGCTTGGAGATGTGATGTCCGAAGGGATTTTCCGTCATGTCGTCGTCCTCGTGTCTGCCCTCCCGACCCGCGGCCGGACCCTCAACCGTAACGGCCGGTGATATAGTCCTCGGTCTGTTTTCTGGAGGGATTGGTGAACAGGGTATTGGTGTCGCCGAATTCGATCAACTCGCCCATGTACAGAAAGGCCGTGTAGTCCGAGACGCGGGCCGCCTGCTGCATGTTATGGGTGACGATCACGATGGTATAGCGGTCCTTCAGCTCGGTGATGAGTTCCTCGATCTTGAGCGTGGAAATGGGATCCAGCGCCGAGGCCGGCTCGTCCAGCAGCAGCACCTCGGGCTCGATGGCGATGGCGCGGGCGATCACCAGGCGCTGCTGTTGCCCCCCGGAGAGCCCCAGGGCATTGTCGTGCAGGCGGTCCTTGACCTCGTCCCACAAGGCCGCCCGGCGCAGGGCCTTCTCCACGGTCTCGTCCAGGACATGGCGCTTGTTCACGCCCTGGATGCGCAGGCCATAGGCCACGTTCTCGTAGATGGTCTTGGGAAAGGGATTGGGCTTCTGGAACACCATGCCCACGCGCCGGCGCAGGTTGACGACGTTCACCGACCCGGCGTAGATGTCCTCGCCGTCCAGGAGGACCTGCCCCTCGATGCGCACGCCGTCCACGAGGTCGTTCATGCGGTTGAAGCAGCGCAGCAGGGTGGATTTGCCACACCCGCTGGGGCCGATGAAGGCGGTCACGCGCCGGCGCGGAATGTGCAGCGCGATCCGGTGGAGCGCCTGTTTCTCACCGTAGAAGAGGTTGAGATCCCGCACCTCCAGGCAGGTCTCCGTCGTCTCCCGGGCGGGGGGACGCCCCGCCAGGAATGCCCTGTCAACGCCATGCGTCAGTGTCATCACTTCACCTCTCTTTGCAGGCTGTCGGATCCTATTGTTCCAGCGACCGGTATTTCTCCCGCAGGCGGTTGCGGATGTGGATGGCGGTGAGATTGAGCACCACGATCACCAGCACCAGCAGCAGGGCCGTGGCATAGACCAGGGGCCGGGCCGCCTCGACGTTGGGGCTCTGGAACCCCACGTCATAGATGTGAAATCCCAGGTGCATGAACTTGCGCTCCAGGTGCAGGTAGGGAAAATTGCCGTCCACCGGCAGGCTGGGCGCCAGTTTCACCACCCCCACCAGCATCAGGGGCGCCACCTCGCCCGCGGCGCGGGCGATGGCCAGGATCAGCCCCGTCATGATGGCGGGGCTGGCCATGGGCAGGACCGTGCGCCACAGGGTCTCCGCCTTGGTGGCGCCCAGGGCCAGGCTGCCCTCGCGAATGGCCCGGGGAATGCGGCTCAGGCCCTCTTCGGTGGCCACGATCACCACGGGCACCGTGAGCAGCGCCAGGGTCAGGGAGGCCCACAGGATGCCCGGTGTGCCCAGGGTGGGGGCCGGCAGGGCCTCGGGAAAGAACAGGCGGTCGATATTGCCTCCCAGGAAATAGACGAAGAAACCCAGGCCGAACACCCCGTAGACGATGGAAGGCACGCTGGCGAGATTGTTGACGGCGATGCGGATGAGGCGGGTCAGCAGGCCCTGGCGCGCATACTCGCGCAGATAAATGGCCGCCACCACGCCGAAGGGCGTGACGAAGATGGACATGAGGATCACCATCATCACCGTGCCGAAAATGGCGGGGAAGATACCGCCTTCCGTATTGGCCTCGCGCGGCTCGTCGCTGACGAACTCCCACAGCTTGGCGAAATAGAACCTCAGCTTCTCGCCGAGCCCCATCGCGTTGGGCCGGTAGACCCGCACCACCTTGGCCAGAGGCAGGCTCAGCGCGTGACCGTCCGCGGTCTTCAGGACCACTGTATCGCGATTCAGCTCTGCATAGAGGGTCTCGAGCTGGCGCTGCAGGACGGCATAGCGCGACTCCAGCGCCGCGCGCTGCGCGGCCAGTTCCCTTTGCCGGGCGGGGGTGTAGGCCCCCTCCAGCTCCAGGCGGCGCTGGCGCAGGCGCAGGCGTTCCACCTCCGCGTTGAGGGCCCCGATCTCCTTCTTCTCGATGGCGCGGATACGCGCATGCAGGGCCAGGGACTGCTCGAGGCGTGCCTGCAGCGGCGCCCAGGCGGACTCGCCGCGGGCCACCACCTCGCCGTCGCGCAGCAGGGCGTCGAGATAACCGTAGAAATTGCCCCATTCCCGCCGCTCCACGGTGACCACCGTCGCCGGGCGGCGCTGCGCGAGGAGGGCGGTCTCCAGCAGCCAGCGGAAATCCATGCCCGTGAGGTCCCGGTTGCCGGTCTTCACCAGGTAGCGGGTGAGCCAGTCCCGCCGATCGTCGGCATCCGCCGCCTCGAATTCCAGGCCGGCGTGGCGCAGCCGCTCCAGGCTCACCCGTTCGCTGTCGTGAATCTCGCCCAGGAGCCGTTGCTGGTCCGGCAGGGTGAATTCCACCACGTCCTTGGGCCAGAAGTGCCCCATGCCCCGCACCGCGATGAGCAGCAGAAGGCCCGCCACCATGATGATGCTCACCGCCACGGCGGCGGCGTTGAGCCAGACCCACGGCGCCCCGCTGGCGAACCAGCCCTGGGATGGCGTCCCTTTCTTCACAGGTTGCTGTACCTCCGGCGCAGGCGCTGGCGTACCACCTCGCCCAGGGTGTTGAACAGGAACGTGAACAGGAACAGTACCAGCGCGGCGAGGAACAGCACGCGGTAATGGGTGCTCCCCACCTCAGACTCGGGCATCTCCACGGCGATGTTGGCCGAGAGGGTACGCATGCCCTGGAAGATGCTGAAATCCATCACCGGCGTGTTGCCGGTGGCCATGAGCACGATCATGGTCTCGCCCACGGCGCGCCCGAAACCGATCATGATGGCGGCGAAGATGCCGGGGCTGGCCGTGAGCAGCACCACCCGCGTCAGGGTCTGCCACTGGGTGGCGCCCAGCGCCAGGGAGCCGTTGCGCAGATGGCGGGGCACACTGAAGATGGCGTCCTCGGCGAGGGAGAAAATCGTGGGAATGACGGCGAAACCCATGGCCAGGCCCACCACCAGGGCGTTGCGCTGGTCGAACCCCATGCCCAGCTCATGACTCAGCCAGCCCGGCAGATCGCCGCCGAAGAACAGCTTCTCCACGGGCGGCCCGCAGGCCCAGGCAAGCGCGCCCACCCCCAGCAGCACCGGGATCAACAGGGCCGCATCCCAGCCTTCGGGAATCCGCCGGCGCCAGGGGAGGGGCAGCCGCTGCCAGCCCCAGGCAAACAGCAGCACCCCCGGCGGCACCAGGAGCAGCAGGGCGAACAGGCCCGCCAGGTTGGCCTCCAGGAGGGGCGCCAGCCACAGGCCGGCGAGAAAGCCCAGAATGACCGTGGGCAGGGCCTCCATGATCTCGATACTGGGCTTGACCAGGCCACGCATGCGCGGCGCCATGAAGTACGCGGTATAGATCGCCCCCATGATGCCCAGGGGAATGGCGAACAACATGGCGTAGAAGGCCGCCTTGAGGGTACCGAAGGTCAGCGGCGTGAGGCTGAACTTGGGTTCGAAATCGTTGCTGGCCGAGGTGGACTGCCAGACATGGTCGGGTTCCGGATAACTCTCATACCAGACCTTCTGCCACAAGGCGGACCAGGATATCTCCGGGTGTTCGTTCTCGATGCGCCAGAAATGCAGCTCACCCCCGGCATCCTGGGCCAGCAGGGCATTGGCCCGCGGTGCCAGCGTGACAAGTTCCAGGGCCTGGTCTGCTACCCGGGCACGGAGCAGCTCGCGCTCGGCGGTGGCATGGAACAGGACGGCCTCCCCCGAAGCGCCGGCGGCGAGGAAGCCGCGGCGGTGGCGCTCCGCCGCCAGCAGGCGCACCGCCTCCCCCCCCGCAAGTTCAAAACCGCGGATGCGGGTCAACAGGCTGCGGTTGTGCGCATCGCGCACCGGGAACCACTGGTGGATACGCCCCCGGGAATCCCCCGCGAGCAGGGAGATGTCGCCGGCCAGGAAGATGAGCGCCGTCAGCGTGGCGCCATCGTCGAGCAGGGCAAGGCGCTGGCGCACCGCAAGCCCCGCCTCGTCGTCCACTTCCAGCACGGTGAGCGCGCCCGCCTCGTCGGCGACATAGAGCAGGCGCTGCATCTTGTCCAGGAGCAGAAAATCGGCGGCCTGCGTGCCCAGGGCATGACTGCCGTGATAGACCTCCCAGGTCAGCCCGTCCCCCAGAAAGGAGGCCTCGGGAACGAAGCGGGCCGCAACGATTCCGGATGCCTCCCCGACCACGGCTGCCAGGGTAGTGGGCTCCTCTTCCCCGCCTCCCTGTATGGCAAGGCGTTGCAGAGGTCGGCCTTCGGGATCCACCGTCACGAACACCTCGCCCAGGGGGTAGCCCAGCAGGGGCGTGATGACCCGGACGTCTTCCGGATAGCTGACCTCGAAGCGCACCCCGAACACCACGGCCCGTCCGTCCGCAAGCCCGTAGGCGCCCAGAAAACCGCCGGCACCGCTGCCCGCCTCGCCCACCGCAAAGCTCGTCACCCTGGCCGTCCCCTCGGGCACCACCCGCCGGCGCTCCAGGACGCTGCCGTCGTCAGGACGGAAAAACGTCACGGTGCCATCTGATGAGAAACGCAGGGCGATCTCCAGCTGCTCCTCCAGCGCCAGATACAGGGTCTGCGCCGTGGCCAACGCAGAGGGGTGGCCGGCGGGTGAGGGATAGGCGGCCACGGCGGCCATGTGCGGCGGCTTGAACAGGGGCAGCACCACCGACAGCAGATAGACGAAGATGAGGACGATGGCGAGGATCACGCCGATGCCGCCCAGGCCCACACCCAGGCGCGCCAGGAAATCGCGCAGGAGTCGGCCGCGCAGGCGTCGCGTTGCCGTTTCAGACATCATCGCGGCAGCTTACCGGCCGTTTGTTACAGGGATGTGACAAAAAACGGGGCCCGCAGGCCCCGTCGCAGTAATGCCCCTTCGGGGCAAGGGAGAACCCCGTCAGAACACGAACTAGAATACGAACTGGGCCTGCAGAAAGACCTCGTCCTCGTCGTTACCCTTGACGCCGTTCTTGTCGGAATTCATCCGATAAGTGAGCTGGTACTTGATATGATGCTGCTGGATGTACCAGTTGGCGCCCAGGGAGATGCGCGTCCAGGCCTCGGCATAGTTGTCGGCATCCTGGCTCTGGTACCCCCCCACCACTTCCAGCGTGCTGGGAATGACCATGTAGCCGCCCTTGATCATCCACTGGTCCAGGGTGGTTTCGCTGTCCTTGTACAGGCCGTCGGTGACGCCACCGACTTTCAGCTCGGACTTGATCTGGTTGTACTCCGCATCGATGGAAATGCCCTGGTTGCGGTAGGCACCGCTGATCTCGAAGGCCGTCACGGAATCCACGTCCTCCGTGCTGGGCGAGGTCGTGGTGCTCTCGATGACGGTACAGGGCAAGGAACCGCAGCTTGGATCTGTACTCAATGTCTTGGTGGTGGAAACGTTCTCCACATCGTCGTCATTGCTCCAGGTATAGGCCGAAATACCGATGGTGGCCTTCTGCTCGCGCTTGAAGTCACCCTGGGAGAACTTGAGGATGCCGAAAGGGTGGTAATCCACGCGGCCGCCGATCATCCAGCCCTGGTTGAAATCGGACTCGTTGTTGGCCGGGGTGTCGAAGTCCAGCTTGCTGTTGTTGGGATCCAGCTGGGCCTCGACAAGGGCGGCGGCCCAGGTGAGATTGCCCGACTTGCCGTCGAGATGGATGCCCATGTTCCATTCAGGCGTGCCGAAGCCGGCGTCACCCACGAAGGTACGTTCCACGAACTGTTGGTATTTGGATGATGTCATGTACTCTCGTGAAAACGGGAAACCCTTGTTGCCGAAGGCGATATTGAAGGCCTCGAAGCCCTTGTACTGGAAATAGGCGTCCTTGATGGACACCTCGCTGCCGCCCTTGGCCTTGCCCAGGTCGAACTGGAACTTGCCTTTCCAGTCCGGATGCAGGCTGCCCTCGATGAAGGGCCGCAGACGACGGAAAAACAGCTTGTCCGAGCTGACTCCACCGTCTGGATCCTGGTAATAGTACTGCATCTGGATCCGGCCGCCGATCTTCAGATACGTGTCCCCGTCCTTGTACAGCACACCGTTGGCCTGGCTGGCCGAAGCGAATCCCAGACCTCCCACAGCGGCGGCCACCGCCGCGACGATCATGTTTCTAGTCATTGTCTTTTTCTTCCTCCATATTGGTTTTTGGAAGCGAAACGAAATAGCAGGGCACATGATAACCATCAATAAAAATCATATCTACTTCCAACTTTTCCCGAACAATAGATGCCATTGCCTTTCCACCACCTTCGCCGGCAAGGGAATGTAGCCGTCGCGGACCACCACCTCCTGGCCGACGCGCGAGAGCACCATCTTCAGAAACTCACGCTCCATGGGCGGAAGAGGCTTGTTGGGATGCTTGTTCACGTAGACATAGAGAAACCGCGCCAGGGGATACTGACCGGAAACGGCATTCTCCGGTGTCGCCGCGACGAAGGGCTTGCCGGCCTTCTTCGCCAGGGGCACCGCCCTCACGCTGGAAGTCTTGTAACCGATGCCGGAATAGCCGATGCCGTTGATAGAAGCGCTCACGGCCTGGACCACGGAGGCCGAGCCGGGCTGTTCGTTGACGGTGTTCTTGAAATCCCCCTTGCACAGGGCCTTCTTCTTGAAATACCCGTAGGTGCCCGAAACCGAATTGCGCCCATAGAGCTGGATGCTGCGGCGCTGCCAGGGACCACCCAGGCCCAGATCGCCCCAGCGCGTAATGTCCCGGGGATAGCCGCACTTGCGGGTACTGGAGAAAATGGCATCCACCTGGGGGATGGTGAGGCCCTCGACGGGGTTGTCCTTGTGTACATAGACCGCCAGGGCATCGATGGCCACGGGCACCGCCGTGGGCTTGTAGCCGTATTTGCGCTCGAACGCCTGAATCTCCCGGCCCTTCATCTTGCGGCTCATGGGCCCCAGGTTGGAGGTGCCCTCCGTCAAGGCCGGGGGCGCGGTGGAGGAACCCGCCGCCTGGATGGACAGGTTGATGCTGGGGTAGAAAGCCTTGAATTTCTCACCCCACAGGGCCATGAGATTGGCCAGGGTATCGGAGCCCACGGAACTGAGGTTGCCCGAGACCCCGCTGGCACGCTGGTACTCCGGCAGGGCGGGATCCAGGCCGGGCTTGGTACTGGGATTGGTACTGGGATTGGCGGCGAAAGCCGGGGCACCCCACAGCAAGGCGGCGATGACCGCGCCTGCAAGACTCGCGTAGAACTTGTGACTCAATGACATCATGCAATTCTCCTTATCTTCACGATCAAAACACCCTGCGCCGCACCCCCCACCAGGAGAGGAAAGGCTTGGCGGCAGAATGCCGCCCCTGCGTGTCATTCCCGTGAAGGTTTCGTTAAATTTTCGTGACACGCCGTCTCGGCGCCGTCTTCTCCATCCTGCTGCCCTGTCCGCGTCCTGCCCGGAGGAGGCAACACGCGTGCCGCGGGAAAGATGCAGCAGAAGGTGCTGCCCCTGCCCGGCGTGCTCTCGACATGCAGTTCCCCGCCGTGGTAGTTCAGCACGTGCTTGACGATGGCGAGCCCCAGCCCGGTGCCGCCGGCGGCGCGGGAACGGCCGGGATCGACGCGATAGAAGCGCTCCGTGAGGCGGGGGATGGCAGGGGCGGGAATGCCGATACCGTCATCGGTCACGCAGAAACAGGCCTCATCACCGCGGCGATGCCAGGACACGGTGACGTGTCCCCCCGGCGGCGTGTACTGGATGGCGTTGCTCACCAGATTGAGAAAGGCACTGTAGAGATCCCGGGCATTGCCACGCAGCCACAGGCCCTCGTCCAGCTCCAGCTCGATGGCATGGCCGGCGTCGCGGTTCAGGGCACGGGCCTCTTTCTCCAGGGAACGCAGCAGGGCCGGCACATCCACGGGCCTGTCCGCGCCCTGGCCTTCTCCCGTCTCCAGGCGGGCAATGGTGAGCAGGTCCTCGATGAGGCGCATCATGCGGTCGGCCTGCTGTTTCATGGCCGCAAGCGCCCCCTCCGCATCCGGCTCAGCGACGCCCGTCTTCCCGTGCTCCAGCAGGGTCTCCAGGTAACCGCTGATGACCGCCAGCGGCGTGCGCAGTTCGTGGGAGACATTGGCCACGAAATCGCGGCGCATCACCTCCAGCCGGTGCATGCGGGTGATGTCCCGGGCCACCAGGAGGCGCTGGTCCTGGCCATAGGGCACGATGTGGATCTGCAGGACCCGCCCTTCCTCCACCAGGGCGCTCAATACCAGCGGTTCGCTGTAATCCCCGCCGTGGAGATAGGCGACGAAATCGGGATGCCGCAACAGGTTGTCGATGCGCTGCCCCACATCGGAACGGGACTTGAGATGCAGCAACTGGGAGGCGGCCTCGTTGAACCACTGGATGCCCTGGTCGCGGTCCAGCACCACTGCCGCGTCGGGCAGGGCCGCCGCCGTGGCCTGATAGCGCTGCAGGCGTTCGCCCAGGCGGCGGCGCTTGCGCAGGGCGCGGTCGTGATGGCGGTAGACGAGATAACACAGCTCACCCCAGACCCCGGGCAGCTCCGGCGGATCGTTCAGGCGACCGCGCTGCAACCAGCGCAGGAAACCCGTCAGGCGATAGGCCTGCCACGCGCCATAGACCAGGAACGCCCCGTAGAAGCCGGTGGCGACGTGGCCGGCGAGCCAGCCCGCCGCCCCGCCGGCGACGAGAAAGGCAGCGGCCAGGCGCAACTCGTACCACCAGAATCGATTCAAGGCCTGACCTCAATGGGAGTCGGGCGCAAGGGGCGCGGAAAAACGATAGCCCACGGAGCGGACCGTCTGGATACAGGCATCGTAGCCATGGGGTGCGAGCGCCTTGCGCAAGCGGCGGATGTGCACGTCCACGGTGCGTTCCTCCACGTAGACATCACGCCCCCAGACGTGATCCAGCAACTGGGCGCGGCTGAACACCCGCTCCGGATGACGCATGAAGAAATGGAGCAGCCGGAACTCGGTAGGCCCCAGCGTCAGCGCCCCATCGTGCACGGTGACCTTGTGCGCCACGGGATCCAGGCGCAACCCCCCCGCGCTGAGGGGCGTCTCCCGGTCCTGCTCCCTGCCGGTGCGACGCAGGACCGCGGCCATGCGCGCCTTGAGTTCCCGGGTGGAGAAGGGCTTGACCAGATAGTCGTCGGCGCCCGCTTCGAGCCCCTGCACGCGGTCGTCCTCCTCGCCGCGCGCGGTCAGCATGATCACGGGAATGTCGCGCCACGCGGCCTCCCGACGCAGGCGGCGCAGGAACTCGACGCCGCTCATCCCGGGCAGCATCCAGTCGAGCAGGATCAGGTCGGGGCGTCGCTCGCGCAGCCGGGTGAAACCTTCACCGGCATCCCCCGCCTCGGTGACTTCGTATGCCTCCCCGGAAAGGGCAAAGCACAGCATCTCCCGCAGGGGGGCCTCGTCTTCCACCAGTAATACATGAACGGTCATTGTGGCGCATTACCCAGATCCATGACTTGTGCAACCGGATGATGCGCAGCGCAATCCGGCATGAACAGCACTTTTCCTGAATGCGGGCTCAGCGGCCTGGGCCTGCATCCGCATGACGCACCATAAACCGGAATTATGACAGATTCATGACAGGGTTCAGTCGGCATAGTCGATGATGAGCGGGGCGTGATCCGAGAATCGCTCCGCCTTGTAGATCTGCGCCGCCCGCACGCGCCCGCGCAGGCCCGGGGTGATCACCTGGTAGTCGATGCGCCAGCCCACGTTCTTCTCCCAGGCCCGGCCGCGATTGGACCACCAGGTGTACTGGCCATCCTCCTGGTTCACCACGCGAAAGGCATCCACGAAACCCAGCGGGCCGAACACCTGGTCCAGCCAGGCCCGCTCTTCCGGCAGACAGCCGGAATTCTTCTGGTTGGCCTTGAAGTTCCGGATATCGATGGGCCTGTGGACGATGTTCCAGTCGCCGCAGATGACATACTCCCGGCGCTGGCGCCTGAAGCGGCGCAAAACGGGCGTGAAACGTTCCATGAAGTCGAACTTGACCGCCTGACGCGCCTCGCTGCTGGAACCGGAGGGCAGATAGATGGAGATCACGCTCAGCCCCGGAAAGTCCGCCTGGAGGTAGCGCCCCTCGGCGTCCATGTCCGGCCAGCCCAGGCCCGTGACCACCCGCGTCGGCTTGCGCCGGCTGTAGAGGGCCACGCCACTGTAACCGGGCTTTTCCGCATCGCGATAGTGGCAGTGATAGCCCTGCGGCCAGAACACCGCATCGGCCAGCTGATGGACCTGGGCCTTGGTCTCCTGCAGACAGACGACGTCCGCCGCCTGCCCCGCCAGCCACTGGAAAAAACCCTTGCGGGCGGCCGCCCGGATACCGTTGACGTTGAGCGTGATGATGCGCATGACTGTCCAAAAAAGTGCCCAAGATAACAGGCTCGCGCCTCCGGCGTAAGCGCGCGCTCTGATTTTCCGGTGTCTCCCCACCAACCGGAGCCCATGGCAGGCCCGAAACTGACGATTTTGCGTTTTTTTGTCAGATTTTTCTTGACATGGGGCTGTTTTTGAGCAAAATGTCCAGTAATTGTCCCTGGGGAGGAGTGCCTCGCTCTTGAAAGCAGGGCTCTATACCAGCCGCCAGGCGGCCCGCATCACCGGGTTGAGCCTGAGACAGCTTGCCTATTGGCGCAAGAACGGCTTTCTCGCCCCTTCCCACCGTACTCCCGGCGGCCATTCACGCTACACCTTCCTCGATCTCATCGCCCTGAAGAGCGCCCGCCAGCTGCTGGATGCCGGCGTGTCCCTGCAGAAGATCCGTGCCAGCGTCGAGGCCCTGCGCCGCACGCTGCCCACCCTGGAACAGCCGCTCGCGGAGATCACCCTCGTGGCCACGGGGGACGTGATCCTGGTCCTGCGGGGAGAGACCGCCTGCGAGGCACTCAGCGGACAGCAATGGATCTTTCCCATCGCCCGCATGGAGCGGGAAATCGCCCGATTCCATGGCCGGGAAACGGCCGCCCCCCGACAGGGGGAGCTGTTCCCGGCTTCGTGCCCCACAGCCGGCCCAGAAGCGGATACGGTGGAGGAGCAGCCATATAGAAATAGCGCAAAGTGAACTTGACAAGGCGTCGCGGTTGGCGCCTGAGCCGGGCACCCGGGGTCTGCGGACCCGACAAAGAGGAGGAGCACAGGCATGACAAGCATCATCACTATTGCGAACCAGAAAGGCGGCTGCGGCAAGACCACCACGGCCATCAACCTCGCCGCCTGTCTCGGCAGGGAAGAACAGCGGGTATTGCTCGTCGACATGGACCCCCAGGGCCATGCCTCCCTGGGGCTGGGACGGGAAACCGCGGACGCTGCCGGCCTCTACGAAGTCTTCGTGCAGGATGCCGCGCTGGAGGACGTCATCGTCAGCGATGCCGCCCCCGGCGTGGACCTGGTGCCTGCCACCATCTCCCTCGCCGCCGTGGAACACCTGCTGGCCGACCTGCCCCGCCGCGAACGGCAACTGGCGGATCATCTCGCCACCGTGGCGCCGTTCTACGACTTCATCATCGTGGACAGCCCGCCCAACCTGGGGCTGCTGGCCTTCAACGCCCTGCGCGCCGCCGACCAGGTGCTGATCCCCATCGAGATGAGCCGCTTCGCCCTGGACGGCATTGAGCGCCTGGAGGACACCATCGAACTGCTGGCGGAAAAATACGACCTGGACACCCCGCTCATGATCCTGCCCACGCTGGTGGACTACCGTACCCGTTTCACGCGCCAGGTCCTGTCGGAACTGCGCCAGCGTTATCCCGACACCCTCCTGCCGGTGAACATCCATTACACGGTGCGCCTCAAGGAAGCCGCCTGGCGGGGAGTGCCCGTCATCGAGCATTGTCCGCGGGCCGTGGCCGCCGAGGACTACCGCCGGCTCGCCGCGTATATCCGCGATCCTCGCGCGTTCCGCAGCGACACGGCGGCCCCCGACGACACCCCCGCGAGCCTTGGCGAAGAGCTGGCCCGCCTGGAGCTGCACCTGGCGGGCCATGCCGGCGGGCCGGCAGATCAAGAGACGCGGAGGCCTCCCGGCCTGCAGCACGCCGACAACGTCTCGGACGATATAACGATAACGGGCCGCCCGGACGAGCCGGTGCCCGCCTGCAGGGTGGTCCTCGAATATCCCGACGGCGGCGAGGAGATCAAGATCGCCGGCGACTTCAATGACTGGATCCCCGACCGCAACGTGGAGACCCTGCATCGGGAAGGACGCATCGCCAAGATCCTGCGCATCCAGCCCGGCGTCTACCAGTACCGGCTGATCATCGACGGCCGCTGGCAGGAAGACCCCGCCAATCCTCAGCAGATCGCCAATCTCTACGGGGAAATCAACTCCATCCTGCGCGTGGAGGTGCCAGATGAAGCAGCCGATGCAGCACCGGCCGAAGCACAATCCGAAGCACCGGCCGCGGTGTAGGCGGACAGACGGATGGACGACACCGCATGACAGGGCCCGAAGACCTCGGCGATCTCCAGGCGCCAGGGGAATCTGTACCGGTGGGATCGGTACCGGAGACATCGGTACCGGGGGGGGACACGCCGACTGCCGCCAGGCAGCGCCTGGCGCGCATCAGCCACCATTTCCTCAGCGAGGCGCGACCGCCCCGCTGCCTGCATCTGCTCCAGCCGGACCGCTCCAGGCCTCATGCCGGGGACATGCCGCTGGCCCTGGCCCGGGCACTGTGCCGGGCGGGGTTCGCCGTCGTCACCCTCGCCGGCCACGCAGGCGACATCCAGGCCGAGTGCCGCCACCCCGGCGCGGACGCTGGCGCCGGCAGCCTCGCCCTGCGCACCTGGCGACCGGGAGAACTGCCTCCCGCGGATGCCGATCACCTGCTGCTCTTCGCCGAGCCCACCACCGAAGGCCTGGAACAGGCCTATCTCCTGTGCAAGCGGCTGCTGGTCCGGCAGGCACCGGCATGGCTGGGCGTAACCCTGTGCCACTGCGCCGACCTGGCCGAAGCGCAACAGGCCTACCGGCGTCTCGCCACCGCGGCCCGGCGCTTTCTCGATGCGGCCCCGGCAAGCTGTGGCTACCTGCCGACCCGCCGGGACGAGTCGCTTTGGGAATCCCAGCTGCGCAACGTGGCGGCCCTGCTCGCCGAGGACCTCGCGCCATCGGCCACCCCGCAACGGCAGGCGCCGCCGCGGACAGCACAGGAAACGACCGCCGCACCATCCGATTCAGCGTCCGCGGCAACGAAACCGGATTGAAGCAGGATTGGACGGTGATCAGCCATGCCCCCCCAATCTTACCCAGGTCTTACCCAGGTCTTACAGCGCAACCCCCATCCACGAACGAGGAGGAAGGCCATGGCCACGCTCATGCACATTCGTCAGATTCCCCTGTCGTCCAACCAGCTTCTCCTGGAGCTGGTGGAAGAATCCCTGGAACACATCCTGGGGTCCGGTCACAGGCTGCTCGCCAACAAGCTGCCCTATGACGGCCATCACCTGCTGGCCCTGGATGGTGAAGAGACGCCGACCCTGCTGAGCTGCGACAACCGCGAAGGCGGACGGGCCCTGCTCAATGCCCTCGCCGTCCTGGAAGGCATCGACGACAACCGCGGCTGGCTGTATCGCCTCTATCCCGGCATCTTCCGCGGCGAAGGCCGGCACACTGGACGTCAGGGCGGCACCTTCCGCGTGGAGGACCTGCGTCTCGTCATCCTGGCCCCCACGGCGCCGCCCGGCGGCGAATACCTCTACCGGGCCTTTCCCAGGCTGCGCTGCTTCCTGGCCCAGGCCCTGGAGATCAACGGCGAGATCGGCCTCTATCTGGAACCCCATGGGCCGGCGACCCGCGCCTCGCGCGAAGACGGCACGCCCATCGACCCCTTCCGCAACAGCCCCTCCCTCCTGAGCCCCGAAGAAGCAGCCTGTCTGAGGGGCTGATCCCTTGCCAGGGGACCGGTGCCAGCCGGTCCCCTGGCCCTTCTTTTCGCGAATACCCTTCCAATACGGCCCATTGCCCGACCCGGGCCGATGACGCACAATGACGGCTCCGTCATGAACGTGATTCCCACAGCACTGCCCGGTGTCCTGCTCATCGAACCCGACGTTTTCGGCGATGCGCGGGGCTGTTTTCTGGAGACCTGGCGTGCGACGCGCTACGCGGCGCACGGCATCCCCGAGACCTTCGTCCAGGACAATGTCTCCCGCTCCGTCCGGGGCGTGCTGCGCGGACTGCATTGCCAGCATCCCGAAGCCCAGGGAAAACTGGTCACCGTGCTGGAAGGGGAAGTCTTCGACGTGGCGGTGGACATCCGGCGGGGCTCTCCCACCTTCGGCCGCTGGGTGGGCGTCACGCTGTCGGGGGCGCGCAAGACCCAGCTCTACATTCCCGAGGGCTTTGCCCACGGTTTCTGCGTCACCAGCGACACGGCGCTGTTTCTGTACAAGTGCACCCGCCCCTACAATCCCGACACCGAGTTCAGCCTCGCCTGGAACGATCCGGACATCGGCATCCGCTGGCCCGTCGAGGCACCCCGCCTGTCGGACAAGGACCGCGCCGCCCCACGCCTGCGCGACCTGCCGCCCCGGCGCCTGCCGCCCTACCCGGACGCCTGATCGGGATGCTGGGTGGGGCCCCGAGACCGGCCGGCCCCGCGGGCGGCATCCAGCAGGCGGCAGATCCGTTCCATCCCCTTGAGGATGCGCAGGGCGGGACGGCTGATCCAGTCGCCGGGTATCACATGGAGACGCCCGGCGCGCACCGCCTGCAAGGCGGTCTGATCGCGCCAGCGACGCCAGGGATCGACGCCATCGCCCGCCGCCGCGGTCAACATCACCTGGGGATCCGCCGCGAGCAGGGCCTCCGCATCGATGGTGGGTGTGGGCGCCTGCAGGGTGCCGAAGGGATTCCGGCCGCCGCAGCGGCGCAGTACCTCGCCGATGACATGACGGTCGCTCACCGTCATCAGGGGACGGTCCCAGACCTGGTAGAAGACCGTGACGGGGAACCGGCCGCCGAAAGTCGCCGTCAGTTCCGCCAGCCTCTCCCGATAGCGAGACGCGGCCCGGGCGGCCTCCTCCGCCTGCCCCGCGAGGCGCCCGAGATCCTCAAGTTCTCCCGCAATGGATGCCAGATCGGCACTGGCTGCGACATAGACGGGGATGCCGGCGGCGGCGAGGCGTT
>JALSIC010000096.1 GCA_026981935.1 Gammaproteobacteria bacterium | reverse complement strand
GTGGCGCGCCCGAGAGGGTGAGCCGGGACCGTTCGTCCAGTGGACGAACGCAGCACGGCGAACGCCCCGAAGGGGCTGGAAATCCGACAGGTGGGCGGGACACGAGCGAAGCGGGTGGCGCGCCCGAGAGGGTGAGCCGGGACCGTTCGTCCAGTGGACGAACGCAGCACGGCGAACGCCCCGAAGGGGCTGGAAATCCGACAGGTGGGCGGGACACGAGCGAAGCGGGTGGCGCGCCCGAGAGGATTCGAACCTCTGACCTTCGGCTCCGGAGGCCGACGCTCTATCCAGCTGAGCTACGGGCGCTAAAACGTGTATTTCTTTTCCGGATCTGCGAAAAAACCTGAGCCGCCCTTCCGGGCGGCAGGCCGACGCTCACGCCGCTACGCGGCTTCCCCGGCCCGCTCGTCCGGATCGCGGGCGTTCGCCTCGCGCGAAGCCGTGCTTCGCATAACCCGCTCGGCTCTCCCAGCTGAGCTACGGGCGCTAAAACGTGTATTTCTTTTCCGGATCTGCGAAAAACCTGAGCCGCCCTCCGGGCGGCAGGCCGACGCTCACGCCGCTACGCGGCTTCCCCGGCCCGCTCGTCCGGCTCGCGGGCGTTCGCCTCGCGCGAAGCCGTGCTTCGCATACCCCGCTCGGCTCTCCCAGCTGAGCTACGGGCGCTTTTATGGCAGGCGCCACAATTTAGCAGATTCACCAGGTGATTGAAACTTCAATGGGGGACTTTCTGCGCCAGGGGACGGTATTGCAGGGCGTAGAACATTTCCAGGTAGCGGCGGGTCTCTTCCCGTTCCAGGTTGGTGACGTATTTCCAGAAGCCGTAGATGCGCGACAGCGTCATCATGCGCTCCGCATAGAGGGTCCAGGTATAGCGGCTGCGGATGCGCTCCAGGGCGTTTCGCGAGATCTGTTCCCAGTATGCGGGTTCGCCGGCGGCACGTTCGAAGAAATCGGCCATGATCTCGGCGGCCTGTTCCCCGTGGTTGGGCTCGATGTGAAAGCCCGAGACGCCGTCCTCGATGATCTCCAGGGGACCACCGTAGCGGGTGGCGAAGGTGGGCAGCCCCGTGCTCATGGCCTCGATCACGGTGAGGCCGAAGGCCTCGAACAGGGCCGGCTGGACGAAGGCGCCCCGCCGGTCCGCCACGTAGCGGTAGAGTTCGCCGGCCAGGTTTTTCTCCAGCTGCACGCCCAGCCAGCGCACCTGCCCGTCGAGACCGTAGCGGTCCATGAGTTCGTGCATGCGGGCGATCTGTTCCTGTTCCTCGCGGTCCGCGGAACGCGCGGGATCCACATGGCCGGCCACGAGCAGCAGGTTGGCCGCCTGGCGCAGCCGCTCGTTGGCGCCGTACCACTCCACCAGGCCGGTGATATTCTTGATGCGGTCCAGACGCGCCATGGAGAACAGCAGGGGCTTGTCGCGCTCTGCCAGCACGCCGCGGGCCTCGGGTCCCTGATCCTGCCCGAAGACCAGGGCCTCGAGTTCGCCGTGCAGGGCGGTCAGGCGCCGCGCCTTTTCGGTGTAGGGGAAATAGACATCGGCATTGGCGCCCGGCGAGACGATGTTGAACTTGGGATCGAACATCTCGATGCCATTGACCACGCGATAGAGGCCGGGCAGGGTGAAGGCGCTGTAGCTTTCGTACTGGCCCACGCTTTCGGCATTGCCGGCGATTTCCTGGTAGGTGCTGGTGATGATGAAATCGGCGGCGTTCATGGCGATGAGGTCGGCGGTGAACTGGCAGGCGAAGTGGTATTTCTCATCGTTGTCCTTCCAGTACAGGTCCGACATGAGATACTTGGTCTTCTCCAGGGCATGGGCGATGTTGCACTGGGTGACGCGCAGGCGGTGGGCCATGATGGAGGCCACCAGGTTGCCGTCGGAGTAGTTGCCGATGATGAGGTCGGGACGCCCCGCGAGTTCCGCCAGCACTTCTTTTTCCGCATCGCGGGCGAAGCGCTCCAGGTAGGGCCAGACTTCGAAGCGCGAGATCCAGTGGGGAACCACTTCGCCGTCGGGATTGCGGAAAGGCACCCGCAGGATGCGCGCATGCTCGGTGCCGACGATGGGCTCGATGCGCTGGTCGCAGGTGGTGCCGCGGGCCTCGGGAATGAGACGGGTGACCACCAGGATCTGGGGCTCGATGTCCAGCCCCTGTTCGGCGATGCGCCGGCGCATCTCCTTTTCCACCGCGCGCACCTGATCCAGGATGTAGACCACCTGGCCGCCGGTATCGGGCAGGCCCAGCACGTTGTCCTGGGCGAAATAGCCATGGGGTGAGAGGATCACCAGGTTGAAAATCATGGGAATGCGCCCCAGGAACAGTTCCAGGTTGGCGGGATCCGGTGCCTCCAGGATGTCGGTGAGCAGGGAGAGGGTATCGCGCATGCGTGCCACGTCGCGCCCCCAGCCGGGCTCGAAACCCAGGGTCTGGAGGGTATGCCCCACCACGTCCCAGCCCGCCTCCGGCGGCTGCAGGGCAAGATAGTCCTCGGCCTTGCGCAGGCTCTTGCGCAGCTCGGAGACCGTGCCGATACGGTCGTTGAGCATGAGCTGCTGCCCCTTGACCTGGTGCACGGTGAGAAAATCCAGGATGTGGCGCTCGCCGGTGCCCAGCTCCTGGAAGAGCTGGCTGGAAAGTCTTCGGTTGAGGAATTCCACGCCCCGGCCGATGGAGCGCGATTCGCGCAGCTTGGGAAATTCCCGTCCGAAGGGGCCGATGTCGAATTCCAGCATCCAGCCGTTCTCACCCCTGCCCCTGCCTTCCACGAGGCGCTCCTTGCAGGCGAAATAACGGGAGATGGAGACGGTCTCCACTTCCAGGGACTCGGCATGGATGCGCAGGTATTTCCAGCGCGCCACGTAGGGCCGGGTGGCGAGGTAGAGCCAGGGAGCCTCCACCGCCGCCTCCTGGGCCGAACGCAGGATCTTGCAGAAGGGCGACTCGGCAAAATTGAGCTGATCGTATTCGCAGCAGAAGCTCTCCAGCTCGTCCCAGATCTCGGAACGCAGCAGAAAGGGTTTGCCCAGCCCCACCAGGCGGCGCAGCAGTATGAAACAGGCCTCGCGGTGTTGCTGCAAATAGTCTTCCAGGGCCGCCATGTTCAATCCTCTCCTTCTTTTTCTTCGCGGAATGAACCCAGAAAATCGTAATGGGCTATGCCTTCGAGGATGCCCCATGCGTAGTGCCCCTGGGCGAAATGGATGCGCTCGCCGCCGCGCAGGCGTTCCAGCTCGCTGCTGTGATTGCCCACCACCACGCCCAGGGTCTCTCCCCCCAGCATGTCCTCGTCATTGCCGGAGTCTCCCGCCACCAGGATGTGTTCCACGGGGATACCCCATTTATCGGCAAAGTAGCGCAGGGCTGCACCCTTGGAGGCGCGCACCGGCAGAATGTCCAGAAAGGCCTGGTGGGAATAGATCACGTTGACGTGGAGGTCCTTCTTGCGCAGGCGCCGCTTGATCTCGCGCAGGCCGGGGGCACGTTCCGGATCCACATAATAGGAGACCTTGAAAGGCCGCTGCTCTTCCTTGGGTTGCAGGCGCAGACCCGGCACACCGTCGAGCGCGGTGTGCACCGCCGCCGGTTCCCAGCGGTAATCGATGTGGCGGCGCCAGCCGCTGTCGGCCACCAGCTTGGGACCGTAATAGATCTCGCTGCCCACGGCGGTGATGAAAAAATCCGGTGTGGGCACGTCCCACTCGCGCAAGACCTTGCGCGCACTCTCGATACGCCGGCCCGTGGCCACCCCGAAACCCACATGCCCGTGATAGGCCTCCAGCAGGCGCAGGAGTTCGGCGAGGGCCTCGCGGTCGCCGATGAGGGTGTTGTCGATGTCACAGACCAGGATGCGGTCCGAAGTGGGCAGGCGGCTCTTGATGGGGACGCTCACGCCCTTGCGGCGCCGCGTGCGGCGCAGCACCTTGCCCACCTCGCGCAGGTAGGTGTTGACATGTCCCTGCCAGGAGAAGTGGCGCCGCACGCCGGCAAGCCCTGCCCTGGACCAGCGGTTCCACTGGCGCCGGTCGCTCAAGACCGTGAGCAGGGCCTCGCCCATGCCCTGGATGTCCAGGGGGTCGATGAGCAGGCCGTTCTTGCAGTACTCGATGATGTCCCGCGGTCCGCCGTCGGAAGTGGCGACGATGGGCAGACCGCTGGCGGTGGCCTCCAGCAGGGTGAGCCCGAAAGGCTCGGTGAGGGCCGGATTGACGAAGACGCCCTTGGTCTTCGCCGCAAGGCGATAGATGTCGGGCACGTCGTGGGGTTCATGGTGCTTGGGGTAGGCCGTGATGCCGTGGAGGTCGTAGCGGTCGATGAGCAGCATCAGTTCACTGAGCACCCGGCGCGGTCCCTTCTCCATGGTGGTGATGTCGTCGCGGGTGCCGGCGAAGACCACCAGGTTGGCCATCTCCCGCAGGCGCGCGTTCTCACCAAAGGCACGCACCAGGCCGGCGATGTTCTTGCGCGGATCCGGGCGGGACAGGGCAAGGATCATGGGCCGGCTCATGTCACGCAGAAAGCGCGCGATCTCGCCGGCGATGGGCGGATTTTTCCAGCCACGGCCCGGCGGGTGGAAACGCTCCAGGTCGATGCCGGGGGGGATCACCACCATGCGCCGGGGCTGGTAATTGTCATAGAGGCTGTATTGCTGGCCCACCTCCTGATGGGTGCTGGCAATGACCAGGTCGGCGTGATCCAGCACCTGGTTCTCGGCCTCGATGCGCTGGCTGATCTTGTACTGGGCCTCGATCACCTCCGGCTTGATGCCCTGCTCCAGCAGGCGCTGGCGCTTGACCTGCCCCAGGGAATGCCCGGTGAAGACGAAAGGCACCTCCAGCAGGCTGGACAGGCGGATGCCCACGTAACCGGCATCGGCATAATGGGCGTGGACGAGATCCGGCACCCGTCCCACGGCGCGCACATGGGCCAGGGCCCGGTCGGCGAAGCTGTCCAGATAGGGCCACAGGACTTCCTTGCGCAGGTAACGTCGTGGCCCGCAGGGCAGGCGCACGATGTAGGCGCCCGGTGCGATTTCCTCCTGGGGCCGCGCATAGTCGTCGTCCACCTTGGCATCGAACACCTGGCGGGTGAGAAGATCCACGCGCGCCACGCGCGGATCCGCCGCCAGGGCACGGGCCAGCTCCAGCACATACTTGATCTGCCCGCCGGTGTCGGCGTCGCGGCCCAACTCCAGGTCGTGTCCCCGCACCAGGCCGTGGACACTGATGAGCAGGATGTAGAGCCCGTCCTGATCCGTCAAGGTGCTTCCCCCCAGCGTTGCAGGCAATCCGCGTAGACCGTCCGGTCGTCGAGGGTGGCACCGCGGACCGTGCACAGACGTGCGGCAAATTCCAGCGCCCGGTCAAGCGTCTCCCCGGCGGCCCAGCCCCGCATCAGCCCCAGCAGGGCCACGGCGGCAAAGGCATCGCCCGCCCCCACCGTGTCCACGACCTCCGCCACCGGCACGGGCTTGCCCTCAAGGCACTCCCGGGCAGTGACCAGCCACGCACCGTCGGCGCCGCGGGTGACGATGAGCGTCTCCAGCCCATAGCGCTGGCGCAGGGCCCGGGCGGCCTGGCGCAGTTCGTCCGGCTCGGGGGCGGGAGGCGGCAGGCTCACAGCCATCAACTCCTCGTCGTTGAGCTTGGCCCAGGCGGCGCCATGCAGGACTTCATGCACCAGATCTGTATCCCACCAGGGCGCGCGCAGGTTGATGTCCACGCACACGGGTACTTGCGCGAGCGAGCGGCGCAGGCACGTCAATGCGGCACGGCTGTCGCCATGGCGCAGCGCCAGGGTACCGTGGTAGAGCAGGGCCACCGGACAGTCCGCCAGGGCCGCAACCACCGTCTCGCCGGCCACGAAGTCATAGGCCTGCTCAGGCACGATGTCATAGCTGGGCTGACCCGCTGCCAGTTTCACTTCCACCACGCCGGTGGGATGCGTCTCGTCCACCTGCAGTCCCGCGCAGTCCATGCCCCAGCGCGCCATCACCGCCCGCACCTCCTCGCCCAGCGCGTCACGCCCGATACGGCTGATGAAAAGCGGACGGGCACCAAAACCCTGCAGGTGCCAGGCGACGTTGAAGGGCGCGCCGCCGAGGACGCGGCTGCCATCGGGAAAACAGTCGAACAGGACTTCGCCGAAGATCACGGGGCGTCCCGTCTGTGGTGCCATCATGTCGCGCATCCCTTGGAGATCATGGGAGATCATGTGCCACACCTTACCACCCGTTCACAGACCCCGCAATTTGCCCCTGGAATCGGGCCCGAAAGGAGGGGCCGTGGCGCCGCACAGGCGGCGGTCTCACGGCGCGCCCGGGCGGCATCATATTCGATGACGCGGGGCAGCCCGGGATCAGTCAGCCAGCGAGCGGACGAGGTTCGCACCGGCAGAAATCCACGCGCCAGCTTGAGTCCCCCCTGAACGCCACCACCGAAGACGCCGATGCCCTGCTGAATGCAGAACGCCATGGCCTGTATATCATCCCTGCAAAAATGTGGCGAGTAATGACAAGGGCGTGTGGCGGCAAGGGCAAGGAGGCGTGGCGGGATGATATTACTTCTGTCATTCCGAGCGTAGCGAGGAATCTTGGGGCAGTGGG
>JALSIC010000095.1 GCA_026981935.1 Gammaproteobacteria bacterium | reverse complement strand
GACGCGGCCCGGGCGGCCTCCTCCGCCTGCCCCGCGAGGCGCCCGAGATCCTCAAGTTCTCCCGCAATGGATGCCAGATCGGCACTGGCTGCGACATAGACGGGGATGCCGGCGGCGGCGAGGCGTTCCAGGTCGGCCGCCTTGATGCCGCTCTTCCAGGCCACCACCAGGTCGGGGGCCAGGGCCAGGATGCGTTCCAGGTCGAGACGGAAGGCATCGCCCACGCGGGGAATGCGACGTGCCGCCGCCGGGTGGTCGCTGAAGGCCACCGCCCCCACGATGCGCGCCCCGGCGCCGGCGCTGAAGAGCAGTTCGGTGAGATGGGGCGCAAGGCTCACGATGCGCTGTGCCGGCCGCTCCAGCATCACCGCCTGCCCGCGGGCATCCTGGACCTGAAAGGGCGCGGCCTGTACCAGGCCGGCCAGCAGCCCCAGCAGGCAACCCAGCAGACCGTGCCTCATGTCAGCTTGAGGGCGGGGGGGCGCTCCGCGTCGCCCCGGATCCTGAGGAGAGCGGCCTGGCCGATGTGAATGCGGAACAGGCGTTCGGCCGGCGCATGCATGAGAATGGCGATCACCGCCCGCATGACGCCGGCATGGGCCACCACCAGCACGCGCTCACCGCACCGCTCCCGGAGCAGGGCCTCCCAGGCGACGCGCACCCGTTCAAGAAAATCCGTCACCGGCTCCGCGCCCGCGGGCCGGCCGCCCAGGGGGTCGTGATAGAAGCGGCGCAGGCAGTGGGGATCCTCCCTGCGCAATTCGGCGGCGCTGCGTCCCTCCCAGGCGCCGAAGCCGATCTCGCGGAAACGGGGCTCCTCCTGCAGGCTCGCCCCCTGGCGCGCCGCCAGCACCCGGGCAAACTCGCGGCAGCGGGCCAGGGGCGAGGTCACCACGTGATCCCAGGGCGCCTCGTCCGCCACGGCCGCCTCCATCTGGCGCCAGCCCGCCTCGCTCAGGGGGTCGTCCTGCCCGCCGCGATAACGCCGCCCGCCCACGGGCTCTCCGTGGCGCAGCAGGTCGATGGAAACGGATTCACACACCCCCGGCCGCCTCCTTCGGGCACGCCGCGAGGAGGCGGCGGAAATGTCCCCAGTCGAAGGCGGGGCCGGGGTCGGTCTTGCGCTGCGGGGCGATGTGGCAGTGTCCCACGATGCGCCCCGGCACCAGGGACGGATAGCGGCGCATGAGCACTGCCGTCACCCGGACCAGCGTTGCGTACTGCGCCGCCTCGTAGGGCAGGTCGTCGCAGCCTTCCAGCTCGATGCCGATGGAAAAGTCGTTGCAGCGTGCCCGCCCCTCGAAACAGGACTCGCCGGCGTGCCAGGCACGCTCCTCGAAGGAGACGAACTGGGTGAGCCGGCCGCAGCGGTCGATGAACAGGTGGGCCGAGACCCGCAGGCCGGCGAGTTCCGCCAGGGCCGGATGGGCCGCCGTGTCGAGACAGGCGGTGAAGAGCCGCTCCACCAGCCCGGTCCCAAAACGGCCCGGCGGAAGACTGATGCCGTGGATCACCAGGAGATCGATGACCGTACCCGGCGGGCGCGGATCGCAATGTGGCGACGGCAGGCGGCGCACCGGCGTCAGCCAGCCGCCTTCGATACCCAGGGGACGGTCGTGTTCCATGACGGCACATGATACGGCCTGTGCCGACCGGCTGGAAAGGCGGCGCCGCGACTTCGGATCATCCGGCGGCTCAACGGGTCTCGGGATGCTGCAACAGGCTGGCCTTGAGATCGATGGCGGCGAGCAGGTCCATGTCCTCGAACTGGCCGCCCACCAGGCGGCTCTTGAGAGAGACCACGATATGGTTCTCGTCCCTGCGCAGGATGCGCCCCTTGAGAATGAAGGAACGCATCTGGGCCGGCAGGTCCACGGCCACGATCACCGTGCGCCGCACGCCGAGCTGGCGCGCCACCCCCGTCAGGCCATCGACGCGCAGCTTGAAACAGGACTCGGTGAAATCCACCAGCACGCAGTCGTGGGGCTCGCCGTCCTCGCTCAGATAGAGCCGTGCCGGGACCTGGGTGCGGATGCGGCAATGCTGGCGCTGGTCCACGTGGTTCAGTGTCTCGGGCAGCACCTCCATGACCACCACCGAGTGATGGGCATAGTAACCCTCTTTCAGCAGGACGTTTTTCCGGATCCGGGCATCGATATGAGGCACGCCCCGCTGGGTGAAGACGGACATGAGGGTGAACTGCTCGCCGCGCTGAAACCAGCCGCCGGTCTTCAGGGCCACCTTGCTGACGTAATCCAGGTCCTTGTCGCTCAGCCCCACGTCGGGCATGACGAAGCAGAAGCTGTAGATGCTGTTCACCGTCACGTCCTTCCAGTCGTCGTCCAGCAGGATACGGGGCGGCGCATCCCCTCCCTCCTCCGGGCGCTCGATATGGATGTCGTTCTGGGTATAGACCAGGTAATTGTTGATCCCGTAAGCGATGATGAGGGACTCCAGGACCAGGTCCTTGCGGTGCTCGGGGTAGTAGCGGATCTTGCCGCCGATGGGAAAGTACTCCATGATCTCGACGATGCGCTCGCTGTCCAGTGCCTGGCGCGAGGCCCCCGCCGCCCGTTCTTTGTTGCCCCCCGCCGCCTGGCGGCTCAGGAATCCGAACATCCCGATCCTCTCATGTCATGCATGGAAACATACGCCAGGCGTATTCTGCAAGATTGATGCCCTTGCTCCGAAAATTCATAACAAGTTGATATAAAAATAAAAATACGATACCGGCAACGCCCAGCCGGTCAGGCAGAATGCCCCTGGCGGCAAGATCCGGCCACTGCCCGCGCGCCGGGCTGATTGACAGCGGCAATTTTTGGGATTATATTCCCAATTTATGAGCCAGAATGTCGAGCAGGCCCTGGCGGGGGCCGTCCTCACCCTCCTGCGTCCCCTGGCGAGGATCCTGCTGCGCAACGGCATCGCCTACGGCACCTTCGCCGAACTGGCGAAGAAGGTCTACGTGGACGTCGCCTACGAGGAATTCGCCACCCCCGGACGCAAGCAGACCATCTCCCGTGTCTCGGCGCTGACGGGGCTCACCCGCAAGGAGGCCCGGCGCCTGCTGGCGCAGGAACGACCCGACGACCAGGGCGCCAATGCCCGCTACAACCGCGCCGTGCGCGTCATCAGCGGCTGGCTCAACGACCCCCGCTACTGCCACGCCGACGGCACGCCCCGCGCCCTGCCCCTGGAAGGCGGGAACCCCGGCTTTGCCGACCTCGTCAAGGAATACAGCGGCGACATCCCCACCCGGGCCATGCTCCAGACCCTGCTGGACGCCGGGAGCGTGAGCCGCGAGGACGGCCGGATCCGGCTCCTCGTGCGCGCCTACGTCCCCGGCAGGGACCCCGTGGACAAGATCCACATCCTGGGCACCGACGCCGCGGAACTCATGGCCACCATCGACCACAACCTGACGGCGGGCGAAGGCGACCCGTGGTTCCAGCGCAAGGTCTCCAACGACCGCGTGGCCGCCGGCGCCCTGCCCCGCTTCCGGCGCCTCGCCGCGGGCAGGGCCCAGGCCCTGCTGGAAGAACTGGACCAGTGGCTGGGGGAACACGAGTGCCGGGGAAACGAAGGACAGGACGGGGAAGAAGCCCGCTATGTCAGCCTGGGCATCTATTACCACGAACACGACCCGAACGAAAACAGAGAAGACAGACAGGAGCGCCCCCCATGAAACACGCGCAACCCCAAACGCCCGTCCCGGTCATGCTGGCGATGCTGGGCGCCATGCTGGTCA
>JALSIC010000094.1 GCA_026981935.1 Gammaproteobacteria bacterium | reverse complement strand
TCGGCGGCACGGGCATGGTGGCCGTGGGCCAGGTCACCGGTTTCGGCAGCGTGTTCGTCAACGGCGAGGAATATTTCCTCAAAAACGACAGCCGCCTCCTCGTCAATGGCAGGGAGGCCGGCGAGACCGGCCTCAGGACGGGCATGGTGGTGGCCATCCGCGGCAGCCGCGACAGCGCCGGGCGCCTCGCCCTGGACGAGCTGATCTACGAGGCCGAGATCCAGGGCCCCATCACGGGCCTGTCCCCGGGCACGGACGGACAGACCACCACCCTGGACATCATGGGCCGGACCGTGATAGTGGACGCGGTGGGCACGGCATTCGCCGACGGCTATGGCTTCCTGCAGATGAAACCCAACGACCACGTGGAGGTGAGCGGCTTCGTCGCCGCCGACGCCAGCCTCCATGCCACCCGCATCGAGAAAAAGGGCACCTTCTCTCCCTCGGACACGGTAGCGGTAAAGGATGCCCTCGCAACGTTCGCCGGAACCGATGAATTCACCCTCCAAAGTGGTATCCGGGTCCGCTTCGACACTGCCAGTACCATCATGACCGGTCTGGGCAGTTGCGGCCGCGACACCGGCTGCATGCTCAAGATCACGGGCAGCTACAATGCGGCCGAGGGGCTCATCGAGGCCGAGCGCATCGAGGGTGCGGAAGCCCTGCCCGAGGACAGCGACGAGGCGCAGCTCGAAGGGTTCATCACGGACTGGGCGGGCACCGGGCGCTTCAAGATCAACGGCGTGGAGGTGGATGCCACCAATGCGGGCAAAGAACCCGCCTCGCTGACGCTTGCCAACGGCCTTGCCGTGGAAGTGGAAGGCCGGCTCTCCGGCGGCAGGCTGGTCGCGGAACGCATCAAGGCCCGCGAGGCCGGCATCGAGATCCAGGCCTATGTCGCCGACACCCTCACCGACAATACGGTCAGCCTGCAAATCACGCCTGAAGACTCCTTGACAGTACGCATCGAGGACAGCCAGACCCGCATGGAGGACGAGACGGGCGCCGTGGCCAACTCGCCCGCCGATCCCATGCGCTTTACCGACCTCCGCGCAGGCGACTACCTGGAGATCCAGGCGGTGCGCGACAACAACGGCAGGCTGGTGGCCACGACCCTCGTCCGCACAAGCGCTGATAACGAGATCGTGCTCCAGGGCCCGCTGGATTCCGATCCCACCTTGCTGGGACAGACCCTCAGGGTCTCCATCCTGGGCATCGCATTCACCTCGGATGCCGACACGGAATTCGACCAGGACGACGGCAGGGACAACGACCAGGACGTGAGTGACGCCGCCGCCTTCCAGGCGCTGCTGAGTCAGGGCGTGATCGTCAAGGTCTCGGACGAGATCCCAAGCGGTACGACAGGCGACGGCACGGCCGAGGAAATGGAAGTGGAAACTAGAAATTGACCGGACCCGGGGCCGGGCATTGAACGGGATAGTGAGCCGGATATTGAAACCGGATACTGAAAGGGACAGGCGACCCGAATGGCGCCGGGTTTGCCATGCGGGCGGCTTTGGCTTAGAGTAGATTCAGGTTACTCAGGTGCCGGCGTCCCCGGAAGCGGCGCCGAAGAAAAAACGTCCTCGGCCAGGGACGGACAGACAGCCACCCGAGGTTTCATGCGCGCAGCGGAGGTTTTGTCGTGTCCCCAGCCCAGTCCGACCCACCGCCATCCCTGCCTGACTGCGCGGTGGTTCTCCTGGCCCTCGCCGTGACGCTCGTCCTTGCGTCCTGTACCGCAGTCAAGCCGCGCAGCGCGCCCCAGCAATGGACCACCTACGAGGACGTCCCCCTGCTGAGCCTCGCCATGGACGGACTCAAGATCGGCCTCCTCGCCGACACCCGCATCGCCACGGAACAGAACCTGGAGACGCTGAGCCGCGACGGCACCCGGAAACCCGCCGCGCCCGCCACCCGCCGCCCCCCCGCGCTCAACCGGCTGGCGCCCGAGATGCTGGCCCATGCCCTGCGCCGCCTCATCGACGAGGAGCGGGTGGACATCATTCTCTACCTGGGCAACGGCGCCGAGAGCGGCTGCCGCGACGAGCTGGATGCGGTCTTCGACATCCTGGCGTCCTACCGCCGGGGCGAGGGCACGCGCCGCGGGGAGGCCACGCCCATCTTCTATGTCATCGGCAACCACGATTACCTGGGCGCGGGCTATACGCCGGCCATGCCCGCGCGCAACCGCCTGTGCTTCGACAGTCCCGTGGCCCTGGATACCCGGCTCAACACCCCGCAGGACAAGTACCAGGTCCTCGCCCGCATCCACGCCTTCAACCTGGGTAATTTCGAGGAACTGGATCCCGCCGTCATGGGCGACTGGCGCTACGAGGACAATTTCGATGCCGGGCGTCTCTACCGCGCGTGCGTCGTCAACGACAAGGTGCGCTATCAGCACATCAAGGCCGGCTGCTATCTCGCGGCGAAACTCACCTACAAGGACGGCGCGGAGATCCTCCTGGTGGACAGCTCGGACTACCACGACGAGGGCAGCTTCGTCAGCGCCGCCAATTTCAGGAAGGAGTGGTACGGCCTGAGCGGCTGGCTCTCCACCACCACCGCTCACGATGATGCCATCGACTGCGACCAGACAGGGCAGGACATCGTCAGCCAGGTGCGCTGGTATCAATGCCGCCAGGCCGACGATCCGCCTCCCGTGCGCATCATCGCCGCCCATTATCCCCTGGACAGCCTCTCGCCCATCGCCCGGGTGGTGCTGAACAACCAGGACACCCTGTGCCGGCTGGCACCGTTGTTCGAGCCCTTGCCGCGCTACGGCAATTTCTGGTTCTCCGCCCATACCATGCGGCCCCAGTTCAGCGGAGAGACACGCTTCGACCTGGGCCTGTGCCGCAACGAGGCGCAATCCCGCTTCGTCGCCATCGGGACCCTCAACATCGGTTCCACCGTGGACTACGACCGCTCCCTGGACCGGGGCAAGACCGAGAAACTGGGGCGCACCGGCACCCTGGACAACTTCGTCGCCTTCGAACCGGGCGCCTATGCCGTCAGCATCGCCAAGGTGCGCAGCGTCAAGAACAGCCGCATCGTCACCCGTCATCTCTCGCCCGACATCCGCCGCTGCGAGGACGTGCTGGCGGTACTGCGCCGTCAGCCCACCGCGGACTCGCCCCATTACGTCCCCGTGCGCGACAGTCTGGACTACCGGGATCTGTTCGGCATGGGAAACAGCTTCCGGGAAAAGGACTGGACGCGCTATGACCATGTCTACGCCCATCTCAACCTCGCGCGTGCCCTGGCACACCTGACGGCGCAATTCACCACGCCGTCCGGCAACGCGGCCGAAGACAGGCACAAGGACAAGACCGGAAACACGCCCAAAGACAAATCCAAAGACAACCGCAAAGGCAAGCAGGGTCACGTGCAGCGTCGCCCTCTCAGCGAAGAGGCCGTGCGCATGTGCGTGGCCCTGGAGGCCTCGCGCCTGGCCAACATCCCCGAAGCCAGCGGCTTCGAATGCAAGACCTGCCCTCCCTGGCGCGAGATGCGCCGCCTCGAGTTCGAGGAACGGGCCAACTATTGAGACTTACGGCTGTCGCGCTGCCTGAATGCAGCCCCCGAGGATCGGCATCTCCTTGTTTTTGCCACCACCCCCTTTTGTCATGTCGACCCACTCCCTTGTCATTTCGACCTCACTCCTTTGTCATTTCGACCGAAGGGAGAAATCTTGTGCCGCCGGTTTCGGATTCCTCGCTGCGCTCGGAATGACGAAGAAGTGTCATTTCGACCCCACTTCCCCTGTCATTTCGACCCTACCCCCTTGTCATTTCGACTCCCCCTTGTCATTTCGACCGAAGGGAGAAATCTTGTGCCGCCGGTTTCGGATTCCTCGCTGCGCTCGGAATGACGAAGAAGTGTCATTTCGACCGCAGGGAGAAATCCTGCCCCGCCGCCCCCAAGATTTCCCGCTGCGCTCGAAATGACAGGCGTGACCTGGAAAGACAAACCCAGACTACCATGACTTGCATTGTAGGCTGAGGGCCGCCTGCAGCCTGGATGCAGACCGTAAGGGCCGGCATCCGTGGAGAAACACAGTCCATGCCACGCCTCGCTCCCCTCCATGCGGGCTGCCCATGTCATGCCGATCGATAACCCCCAATATTGAACCGGTCCTCGCCCCTGCCTCAGACTGTATAATATTCAATTTGGTTACTTGAACAGCAGGCCATTGTGCAGCCTGCATGGCCGGAATCCGGGAGAGACGCCTCGTACCCCGGAATCCGCTTCTCCATCCGGGCTGCGAATGTCATGCATTCAGACAACAATAATAATACGAACAGGAGTCCTGCACTTTGCCCAGTCGCATATTGATGCTCTGCTACGAATATCCACCTCTCGGTGGAGGCGGTGCGCGGGTCATTGCCGGCCTGTGCGAGGCGTTGCAGTCAGATCACGACCTGAAGATCGATCTCGTCACCATGCATTTTCAGGGACTGCAGCGCCTGGAAAAAAAGGCCACGATGACCATCCACCGTGTCTTTACATGGCGCAAGGACCTGTCACGCTGCCGCGCCGTGGAAATGATCCCGTACCTGGCAACGGCCGCCTGGCGGGCCATGCGACTCAAACGTACCAGCGATTACAAGCTCAATCACACCAATTTCATCTTTCCCGATGGCGTGGTTGCCCTGGCGATCAAGAAACTGACCGGCCTGCCCTACATCGTGACGGCGCATGGCTCCGACGTGCCGGGTTACAACCCCGACCGTTTCACGCGGCTCCACCACCTGCTGTCACCGTTGTGGAAGGCCGTCGTCAGAAATGCCGACATGATCGTCTGCCCCAGCCGGACCATCGAGGCACTGGTGCGGGACAAGGCGCCGGAGGCCAGAACCACCATCATCCCCAATGCCATCGATCCCTGCCGTTTTGATGCCACCCGACCCAGGCAGGACCGCGTTCTGCTTGTCTCGCGGCTCTTCCAGCGCAAGGGCGCGCAGTATCTCATTCGCGCACTGGCCGGGATGGATCTTGAGATCGATACGCACATCGTCGGCGACGGCCCCTATCTGCCCGCCCTGAAGGAACTGGCCCGCGCGGAAGGCGTACCGGTGATCTTCCATGGTTTCCTCGACAACAAGAGCCCGGACCTGCGGGATCTTTATGAGACCTCCCGCATCTTCGTTTTCACTTCCGAGGCAGAAAACTTCCCTGTCGTCCTGCTCGAGGCCATGGCCGCGGGCTGTGCCATCATCACCACGGATGGCACGGGATGTGCGGAAGTCGTCGGTGACGCCGCCCGCCTCGTGCCCCCCCGGGATCCGCAGGCGCTGCGGGATGCCTTGTCGCAGCTTCTGGCGGATACAACCCTCTGTGAAGACCTGGGCAGGCGGGCCCGGGAACGGGTGACCCGGTTGTTCACCTGGCAAGTGGTGGCCGCGCAATACCGCAAGCTGTACGCCCCCCATCTGCGCCAGCCTGCACAGGGCAAGCGGCCATGAGCGTTCCGCGTCAGGTCCTGTCCCTGGTCATACCCAGCCGCCCTGACAGCCATACCCTCTCCGCATGCCTGCGCGCAGTTGCGCAGCAGACGCTCAAGCCGGACGAAGTCCTGGTCATCCGGGACCACGCGCTGCGCGGGCCATCCTGGGCCCGCAACCAGGGCATCGCCAGGACCCGGGGCGATCTCATCGCCTTTCTCGATGACGATTGCCTCCCGCCGGCACACTGGCTGCAACATCTGGTCGATGCCATGATGCGGCATGCCGCCGATGGCGCCGGTGGCAACTATCTGGAAACAGACCCTTTTCTCGATGAGATAAGGAAAAGTCCGGTAGCCTGGATGAAGCGCTGCAAGCGCGGAATCCAGGAAACCAGACGGCAAAACCCCTGCACCCGGATTACGTTCCACTCCATCCGGGCTACACATTTTGATATGGACAATTATGAGACCCTTAATATCTGGAAACAGACCCTTTTCTCGATGAGATAAGGAAAAGAAAGAAACTGCCGACTCATGAAGGGCATCGGCCCTTTTGAGTGGCAGGGCTTATCCAGCAAGGGGCGCTTTGCGGTTTTCTGGAGCGGCGAAAAAATCCAGGCCTGCGGATTCCCGTGGGAGTTGCTCCGGAACAACAGGTCTTTCCCTCTCCTTGCCGGTGGTCTTGCGGCCTGGAGACAAGCCCTGTACAACCAGGAGCACTGGACGGTAATGTAGAATCCGGCTTACCCATGACAGAAAGAAACAAGAAATACATCGCCTACCTCGCCAAGGTGACCGCCACCTTGCTGATCCTCTATCTGCTCTTCCGGGAGTTCCATCTGGGCGAGACTCTCGCCATCATGAGCGCAGTCGATCCGGCATTTTTCATTGCGGGACTCGCAACCATGCTGCTTGCCCACGTTCTCAACGCCTATCAGTTCAAGGCCATGATGGCACCCCACGGTTTCGCCCTGAGCACATCCGATGTCTTTCGCATCAACATGATCGCCAAGCTGTACAGCCTGGTCATCCCGGGCGTGCTCGGCGGTGCCGCGGTCCGCTGGTATTATCTTTCGCGCCCCGACAGGAAACGCGCGCAAGCCGCGGCCGTCGTGCTTTTCAACCGGCTGCTGGAGATCACGGTGGTGGCAGTGACAGGCCTGTTCTTCTGGCTGGTGGACCGGCAGGCCGAGGGACGCTGGTTCAGCTGGGAAAACCTGATGCTGCTGGCAGGCCTCCTGGCCTTCATCTATCTGCTGGTCTTCAATGCCCGCTGTCACGATGTGTTGCGTCAGGCGCTCAGAACCGCACTTCTGCCAGCCTCGCTGAGGGAAAAACTGAACAAGGTGTTCGAGGCCTTTGCGCTCTATCGGGGGTGTTCCGCAGCCTTTCATGCCCGGATCTTTTCCATCTGCCTGGCCCGCCAGTTCCTTGTCACCTTGTGCATTTTCCTTTTCGCGACAGGCCTGGGGATCGCCGTGGATTACGACACGCTGGGCTGGATACGGGCGGTGGTCACCCTTGTCCTGATGTTCCCCGTCTCCGTGGGCGGGCTTGGCGTGCGGGAGGCCGGCTTCGCCTTTTTCCTCATGCCATACGGGGTACCGGGCGAGGCCGCCCTGGCGCTCTCGCTGCTGATCTTCGTGCGCAGCCTGCTGTTCTCCCTGCTGGGCGTGGTTTTCCAGGTTCAGATACACGGCAAGGCTGTTACCCACGATACGGGCAGACACGGTTCTCCCTGACCATACAGGAGATTCCTGGCATGCGGATCTGTCTCATCAGCGTGGAAATCTTCGCCTGGGGAAAATACGGCGGCTTCGGCCGCGCGACCCGGACCATCGGCGGCCATCTGGCGCGCCTGGGCCATGAAGTCTATGCCGTCGTCCCCCGACGGGCTGGCCAGCGGCCCGTGGAAAAACTCGACGGCATCACCGTGCTCGGCTTTTCGCCGGCCCGGCCCTGGGAGGCGGTCGCCTGCCTGCGCAGGGCCGATGCCCAGATCTACCACTCCTGCGAACCCTCCTGGATCAGTTTCCAGGCCCGGCGCCACCTGCCCCGTCGCCGTCATATGATCACCTGCCGCGACCCCCGCAATCATCATGACTGGTGGCTGGAGTTCAGGGACCCCTCGCTCAACCGCGCGCAGGTACTCCACAACTATCTGTTCGAACACAACCCCTTCGTCTGGCATACCGTCAAGAATGCCGACGCCGTCTATACAATAGCCAATGATCTCGTGGCAAAAGTTAAAGCCATGTACCGGCCGCGCGTGGAACCGCGTTTCCTGCCCACGCCTGTGGCCATACCCCACCGCATCGCCAAAGCCGACAGGCCCACGGTGTGCTACATGGCCCGCCTGGATCGCAGAAAGCGCCCCGAGCTGGCCCTGGAACTCGCCCGCCAGTTCCCCGACGTGGACTTCATCATTGCGGGCAAATCCCGTGACAAGGCCTGGGAGGAGCGCCTGCACGCGCGCTTCGGCCACCTGCCCAATGTCACCATGACCGGTCATGTGGACCAGTTCAGTTCGTCCCTGCACGGCGAGATACTCGGCAAGGGCTGGATCATGATCAACACCGCCACGCGCGAGGCCCTGCCCAATTCCTTTCTCGAGGCCGCCGCGCATGGCTGCGCCATCTTAAGCGCGGTCAATCCCGACGGCTTTGCCTCGCGCTTCGGCTACCATGCCGGCCGGGACGACTTTGCCCGCGGGCTGGAGTACCTGCTGCAGAACGATCGATGGCGCGAGAAGGGCATGGCGGGCCGCCGGTACGTCAGTGACGTCTTTGCCACGGAACGGGCCATGGCGCGGCACCTGGAGGCTTACAATGCCCTGCTCGCAGAGAAATGAAGCTGCCTACAGATATTCCGCCTTGCATGCATCGCGGATGATCTCGGCTGCCACGTCACTGCCCATGCGGGGCAGATAGGTAAAGAGGCAGCTCCGGTATTTTCTCTCCCTGTCCGCCCGACTCTCAAAGCGGTGCTCAGGCAGGCTTTCCGCGTTGCCATGGGGTGCAGTCCTGGTGATGCGCGTCTCCTCAGCCGCCTGTTTCCTGCCCTCACCCGCATTCGAATCGGCCACGACCCATCCCATGAGGGATACCACGATCAGTATGCCTGCAGCCGCCGGCAGATCTTTTTTCTTCATCGCCATCTCCTCCATCGCTTTGACCCCGATCATGTGCCCGTATTCAGCGCCATGCGCCCCCCTCGCCATGGGCAATCCCCCCCACCACGCCGATGCAGCGTCCAACACTGCAGGAGGAACCCGCGGCCGTGAAACGCTTCCGAAGATACCGGGAAACCCTCATGCCTGCCAGCAGGTACCCAATATCGGGGGATCAGGGGCGGGATAAAGGCCCGCAGGACCGGCACCACGAAAATATTAACCCGGCCGAAGGAAGAAGCCGCGTGTCGGCGGTTTCAGATTCCTCGCTGCGCTCGGAATGACATAGAAGTGTCATTTCGACCGCACTTCCCTGTCATTTCGACCGAAGGGAGAAATCCTGTCCCACCGCCTCCCAAGATTCCTCGCTGCGCTCGGAATGACAGGGATACTGTCATTTCCCGCTGCGCTCGAAATGACAAGATCGAGGTGCTCATTGGTGGCCATGAGGCAATGTTTCCGGAGGGAGTGGTGCCGGCGAGAGGAGTCGAACCTCCGACCTACTGATTACGAATCAGTTGCTCTACCAACTGAGCTACACCGGCAGGTGGTGAGACTGGTTGAAGGCGGGAAATTCTACTACAAGATCATACCTATAGAAAGTCCGCGGCGAACTCCGCCTGGTGTGCGACGGCAAAGGGCGCCGGCTCGACAACCGGCGTTCGCGCCAGGATCAGGTCCGCCAGCAGGCGGGCGCTGGCCGGACCCAGCACCACGCCGTTGCGGAAATGGCCCGTATTGAGATACAGGCCTTCGATTCCAGGCACGGGACCGATAACAGGCAAGCCTGACCTGCTGCCAGGGCGCAGGCCAGCCCAGTGGCGCACCAGCGGACAATCGGCCAGGGCCGGGACGAGGGCACGGGCCGCCGCCAGGAGTTCATCACGCACATCGGCCGTCACGGCCTTGTCGAAGCCGGCCTCCTCCACACTGCTGCCCACCAGAATGTGTCCATCACGGCGGGGAATCGCATAGTGGCCATGGGCGAGCACGATCCGGCGCAGCATCCCGGGAACACCGCGGAACAGGAGCATCTGTCCGCGCACGGGAAAGACACGCAAATCGATGCCCAGGTGCTGCAACAAGGCGCTGCTCCAGGCGCCACCGGCAATGACGATACGGGGAACCTCTATGACCATGCCTCCCCGGGTACGGGCACCGACGACACGTCCGTTTTCGCGATGCAGCTCCCGGACCTCTTCGTGTTCGTGCAAAAGCACGCCAAGCCGCCCCAGATCGTCCTTCAGTGCCGCGATCAGGCGCGGATTGCGGATCTGTGCCACGCCGGGCAGCCAGAGCCCGCCCTCCGGGGCGCTTCCCAGGGCAGGTTCCAGGCGCAGGCAGGCTGCGGCATCCACTTTCTCCATCTCGACATCGTGCAACCGCGCCCATGCCAGCGCCTCATCAGCCTCGCCCTGCTCCAGGATCAACAGCCCGCTGGCGGTCCACTGCGGATCCACGCCCGTGGCAGAGAACAAGGCGTCGGCCAATGCGGGATAACGGCGCTGGCTCCAGCGAACCAGCTCGGTGACAGGCGCGTGACAGCGCCAGGGATAGAGAGGAGAGAGAATGCCGCCACCCGCCCACGACGACTCACCTCCGGCCCGCCCCCTGTCCAGGAGCAGAACGCGCAGGCCCGCCCGGGCAAGCTCGCGGGCCGTCAGCATGCCGATGAGCCCGGCACCGATGATGAGACAATCTGCGCTTTTCTTCATATCCCGAAAGACCTTCACACACGCCCTGCTGTGGCACTGGATTTTTTCTCGGGGACTGCCGATACATCAGAAGTCCGGGCCCGGCTCCTTCTGGCGGACCGGCCGGACAGGAAAAGCAGGAAAAGACCGTTCATCTGCATTCCCAAACCGTTTGTCGGCAAATCGGTGACAGGCCGGATTATGGATGGTATCAACATGAGCATGCAAAAGGCACATACAGGTTTCACGCTCATCGAGCTGATGATGGTCCTGCTCATCGGGGCCATTCTGGCTTCGCTGGCCGTGCCCAGCTTCATCAACATCATCCGCGACAACCGGCTGGCATCGCAGACCAACGATTTCATCTCGGCGCTCAACTTTGCGCGCAGCGAGGCCATCAAGCGCGGCACCAATATCACAGTCTGCAGCAGCGACAATCAGGCAAGCTGCAACAGCGCAGCGCCCTGGCAGGATGGCTGGGTCATCGTGATCACAAACACCGGCGAACTGCTTCGTGCGCATGCGGCCCTGGATGGAAGCACGCTGGTCAATCAGGAAGGCAACACCAACATCCAGTACACCGCCCGTGGCATGCTCAACGGGAATACAGCCACGACGTTCAATCTGTGCATCGACTCAGGCGTGCCGGGGCGGCAGATCAGCATCACGGCCACGGGACGCCCTCGCAGCACCAAGTACACGGCCTGCTAGCAGACAGGAGCCCATACCCATGCGATCCATCATAGCAAAAAAACCGCTGTCGCAAACACGGGGTTTTTCGATGATAGAGATTCTGGTCACGGTGGTCGTGCTCTCCATCGGCCTGCTGGGCCTCGCGGGCATGCAGCTCACCGGGCTCAAGTACAATCACAGCGCCTACCTGCGTTCCCAGGCCACGCTGCTGGCCTCTGACATCATCGACCGCATGCGCGCGAACCGGAAAATGGCGAGGCAGGGCAACTATGACATCGCCATCGACGCTGAGGCCGGCGGCACCTCATGCACGGCGATCACCGCAAACTGCTCCCCCGCGGACCTGGCTGCCGCCGATCTGGCGGAATGGAAACAGCAGCTGCAGGATCTGCTGCCCGCGGGGGACGGATCCATCAGCCGCACCATCAACGGCAGTGAGATCCGCTTCACCGTCACCATCCAGTGGGACGATACACGGGGTGAGCTCCCACCCACCCAGCTTCCCGTGGAGACCGTGCTATGAAAGCGCCCAGACGCCTCAATTGCCGCAATGCTGCTCTTCGCCCCCAGCAGGGCATGACCCTGGTCGAGGTCATGATCGCCCTTGCCATCAGCATGGTGCTGCTCACCGGTGTCCTCCAGATCATGCTGTCCAGCAAACAGACGTACCGCATCCAGGAAGGCACCGCGCGACTGCAGGAAAACGGTCGCTTCGCCACGCAGTTCCTCAGCGAGGATCTGCGCATGGCCGGTTATTCCGGATGCAGCAGCGGGATCATACCCAACAACATCGTGGACCTGGACGGTGACGGCACGCCTGACGGCATCTCGGACTTCAGCACCGACGGGCTCCTCGGGTTCGAGTACAGCGGCCTGCCCGTCACGCTCACCGCCACGGAGACGCTCACCAGCGCCGAGGTTCTAAGCGATACGGATGTCATCGTCATCATGTATGGCTCGACTGACGAATCCCTGAATCTGAGAGGGAATATGCTCTCTGACAATGCCAACATCCAAGTCACCAGCACAGACATGTTCACCACTGGTGATATCTTACTCATCAGTGATTGCATGAATTCTGACATTTTCGCAGCCACCAGCGTATCAAAAGGTGCGATCTCGACAACAATAGCCCACGCGAGCAATGTCAACACCACCACAAAACTAAGCAAAGCCTACGGTGCAGATGCCATGGTCATGAGTCTTGTCAAGACCGCCTATTACATCGGCACCAATGCTGCGGGCGTGCCCGCGCTGTTCCGCAAGCGCATGGTGGGCGCCAATGTCCAGACCGAGGAACTGGTCGAGGGCGTGGAAAACCTGCAGATTCTCTATGGCGAGGACCTGGACGCAGACGGTGTCGCCAACCGTTATGTGCATGCCGACGACGTGGGGAACTTTGCCAACGTGGTATCGGTGCGCTTTGCCATGCTGCTGCAGACACCGGAAGAGGTCAACACCCAGGCCGACACATCGGACTACACCCTGCTGGATGAGGTTTACGATCCCGTGGACGACCGGCGCCTGCGCCGCATCTTCTCCACTACCGTCAAGCTGAGAAACAGGAGCATGGGTTGATGCTGACGCCAATGCCACTTGACAATGCAGCTGCGCGCTTACCGCTGTCCCATCCATTTCCATCCCGGCCTGCGCCCCGATCCCTGCGCCGATCCAGGCAGGAAGGGGCCACGCTCATCGTCAGCCTGCTGATCCTCATCGTGCTGACACTCATCGGCATCACGTCCATGAGCACTTCCGGCCTGGAGGAAAAAATGGCCGGCAACAGCCGGGATCTCAACCTTGCCTTCCAGGCTGCCGAGGCGGCATTGAAGGATGCGGAGGAATTCATCAACACCGGGATTACCTCGACCACGGCATTCGACGGCAGCACTGCCGGCCTGTATCCCCCGGTCACCGAAACCAACCCTCCCCCTGACTATTTCGACAGTGCCGTCTGGATATCCGCCAGAAACTATTCCGGCATCATTGAGGGCGTCAAGGCACAGCCCAAATACATCATAGAACTGGTCGGCACCATGAGAGCAGATAACAACGATATCAACATCAAACCAGGTTATGGTGATTCTTCCGGCATCGGAGAACTCACTACATTTCGCATCACAGCCCGAGGCACGGGGGGAACAAACGAGGCTACTGTGATTCTCCAAACCTATTATGCCAAACGCATATAAAAAGGATTCGTCACCGCCCCATCCTCCAGGAGAGTGGCCATGAGCAATTACAAGACGTTCCAAATCATCAGCACCTCTGCAATCGCCCTCATTATGGTATTGACGGCGAAGCAGATGAATGCCGCACCGGGTACCCTCGCACAGACGCCACTGTATCTCAACACCTCGGTGGAACCCAACATCGTATTTCTCTCTGATGACTCCGGCAGCATGGACTGGACACTCATGACGCCAGAAGATGAAGGCATCATCTATCTGGATAATCTGCCTTATTATTACTCCCTGCCGGCACCTGACAATGACTTTTTATGGACCGTGGCCAGCGAGGAGCACATGATCAACAACATGGGCGTGGCGCCTCCCGCCCTGGGTATATGGCGTGCCAGAAATTCTGATTACAACAAGGTATATTATAACCCTGCCGTCACCTACAAGCCCTGGAAAGGAGTGGACAACAATGGCAACCCCTTTGCTGACAGCCCGCCCACAGCGGCCCTCATTGATCCTTACGATCCTGGTGCCGGCACAATCGATTTGACCAGCCTTACCAACTACAACACGGATTATCCTGGCTTCGGCATCTTCACCGTCCTTAACTATTATCCCGCCCGTTATTACATCTGGACGGACAGCAATGGCAACGGCAACGTCGATCCCGATGATGCCCATACCCTGGTGGAGATTACCAACACATCCACGCCCATGACGCCCATCCCGCCAGCGACTTATACCGGAAGTGCAGCGCGTACAGACTGCGCCGCCGCGCCCATATGCACCTATGAGGAGGAAATCCAGAACTTCGCCAACTGGTTCACCTATTACCGGAAGCGCGAATACAGTGCCAAGAATGCCATCGGCGCGGTCGTCTCGGACATCAACTTCGGCCGCGTGGGTTATGGAACTTTGCATAACAATAACAACGTCAACATCCCCGTTGCCTCCATGAACAGCGACCCGGCAACGGGAAACAAACGTTCTGTGATGGACAGCATTTACAGGACAAATTCCGGTGGTGGAACACCACTACGCAGAGACCTTCTCAGAATAGGACGCTACTTCGAATGCGACAGCGGTAATTTTTTTGGTGTCAGCGGCTCCAACTGCCCCATTCTTCCGGCCTCCGAGGGTGGCATGTGCCAGCAAAACTTCACCATCGTCATGACCGACGGCTATTACAATGATGGACCCCCTGATCTTTCCAGCCCCAATGCTGATGGGGACAACAATACAAGCTTTGATGGCGGCAGTTATGGCGACAGTTTCAGCAATACGCTAGCCGACATAGCCATGCATTACTATGAGCGTGACTTGGCCCCCAGCTTGCCCGACGATGTGCCCACGACGCCGGGCGTGGACGAGGCCTCGCATCAGCACATGGTCACCTATACCGTCTCCTTCGGTGTGTTCGGTACCCGGGATCCCGATGACACCAGAACACCCGGCGATCCAACAGACACAGACCCCACCCATCCCGCCTTTACTTGGCCCAATCCCGCATGGGGCAACCCACAAAGAATCGATGATCTGTGGCATGCCGCCTACAACGGCCGCGGCCTGTTTCTCAGCGCGCATGACCCCGAATCACTCAGCAGCGCATTGAGCGATGCCCTGGCTGATGTGACCGACCGCATCAGCAGCGCTGCCGCCGTGGCGTTCAATTCAACGACACTGGGCACCGAAACTGCTATTTATCTTGCGCAATTCAATTCATCTTCCTGGAAGGGAGAATTGTTTTCCTACGACCTGGACCCTCTCACTGGCGCCGTCTCCAGCACCCCCAACTGGCAGGCATCCAGCATGCTGGATGCCAGGGATCCCGCCACCCGGTTCATCATCACATTCAACAAGGATACAGGCGCGGGCATCCCTTTCGATACCCTGAGCGCGCTGTCCACGGCCCAGAAGAATGATCTCAACACCGGTCCGGGCGGCGTGCCCGACGGCCTGGGTCAGGCACGCATCGACTACCTGCGCGGCGACCGCTCCAACGAGGGCACCGGTTACAATTTCCGCATCCGCAGCAGTGTCCTCGGCGACATCGTCCACTCCAATCCGGTCTATGTAGGGCCGCCCCAGATGGGTTATCCGGATGCCTCGCCCTTCGGCACCGGCAGCGATGCCTATTCCGGCTTCAAGACCGCCTGGAAAGACAGGGAAGGCGTCATCTACATAGGCGCCAACGATGGCATGCTCCACGGCTTCCGGGAAAGCGATGGCGAGGAAATCCTGGCCTACATCCCCCATGCCCTGTTCAGCAGCGCCTCAGACAGGGGCTTGCACTATCTCACGGATCCCGCCTACATCCACCGCTATTATGTCGATCTCGGCCCCACGGTCTCCGACGTCCGCATCAAGACCACACCCAGCGGGTCAGTGAGCTGGAGGACCATTCTCATCGGTGGCCTGCGCGGCGGCGGCCGCGCCCTGTTTGCCCTGGACGTCACCGATCCAGCGCAATTCAAGTCCAGCAAGGCCGATGACATCGTTCTGTGGGAGTTCAGCAGCGACGACGATCCTGACCTGGGCTACACCTACAGCAAACCCTCCATCGCTCTGATGAACAACGGCCAGTGGGCCGCCGTCTTCGGCAACGGCTACAACGACACCGGCGATGGCGAAGCCAAGCTGTTCATCCTGTTCCTGGAAGGTGGCCTGGACGGCACCTGGACACCGGGCACCGATTATATCGAGATCACCACCAAGGCCGTGGATGGCCTGTCGACGGTCAACCTCATCGATCTCGATGGCAACGGCACCGCAGACCGTGCCTACGCGGGGGACCTCAACGGCAATCTGTGGGTCTTCGACCTCTCAAGCAGCAACAGCGCCGGCTGGGACGTGGCCTACAAGACCGGCCCCAATCCCAAGCCGCTGTTTTCCTCCCCGGGGCAGCCCATCACGGCAAAGCCCGTTGCCGCCAGGCAAACGGTCAACGTGACGGGATCCAATGATCCCAACATCATGGTGTTCTTCGGAACAGGCCAGTACCTGGTGGACGGTGACCGCCTGAGCACTTCGACCCAGTCCTTCTATGGCGTCTGGGACCATGGCAAGAGCAACATCGCCCGCAGCGACCTGCTGGCCCAGACGCTCACTCAGTTCTCCAGCACGTATCGGATCACCACGGATACCATGGTGGACTACAAGACCCAGGATGGCTGGTATATCGACCTCACCAGCGGAGAACGGGTAGTGGCCAACCCCAAGGTACGGGGCGAATATGTCTTCTTCAACACCCTGATTCCGGAAACGGCGCCCTGCACCTATGGCGGCGACGGCTGGCTGATGGTGGTACGCCAGGTCAATGGCGGCACACCCGAGGATCCCGTCTTCGATATCAACAACGACTTCGAAGTGGACGAGGATGATCGAGTAGACGATGGCGGCACGATGAGAGCGCCGGCAGGCATAAGATTTACCGAAGGACTGCCCGCGGAATCCAATTTTCTGGGTGAAAACCAGTACACACCGGGCAGCACCGGCAATATCGTGCAGAAGACCGTCGATACCGGACTGAGCATCGACGAGGGCCGCCTCTCCTGGCAGGAACTGCGCAGCAATTGAGAGAGATGAGTCGCTTTCTTACAAGGAGGAAGAACCAATGAACCTGAAACACATGGGTATCGTCGTCGCGCTGAGCCTGATACTGCTCGCTGACGCGCATGCGACAAAGCTTCCCGCTTACTACCCGCAGAGCTTTCGCTTCATCGGTACGCTCGACCGCCTGGACCACAGCCGCAGTCTCATCGTGATCGGCGATCTGCAACTGGTCCTGCCCGGCAACGTGAAGGTGCACACACTGCACACCGAGTTCGGCACCGTCAACAGCCTGCGACCGGGTATGAAAGTGGGCGCGACGCTGGGCCAGAGCCGCAGCGGCAGGCCCATGGTCAGCGAGATCTGGGTCCTGCCGGATGACTACCGGCAGCACTTTCCGGGCCGCTAAAAGCACCCTGACAGTACACGTTGGAGGAGACGATCATGCATATGAGACATACTGTGAAAAACACGTGGGGTTTCACATTGGTCGAGCTGGTGATCGTCATCACCATCATCGGCATCCTGGCAGCCATCGCAGTTCCAGCATACAATGAGAGCGTCACCAAGGCACGTCGAGCCGATGCACAGTCCGCGTTGATGGACATCATGGCCAAACAGGAACGTTATTTCACAGAGAACAACACCTATACCACCAATCTTGCGGCACTGTCGGCGGATACCACCTCACCCGAAGGATTCTACAACATCACGGCAGCGGCTTGCGGTTCGGGCATCGATGCCTGCGTCAAGCTCACCGCAACGCCGCCGGCCTCCTCGCCCCAGCACGATGACGGACCCTTGACGCTGGACTCGCGAGGCGTCAAGACGCCAGCGAGCGCCTGGTAACCCTGGCAAGCATCCCAAGACTCCCCTTCCGTCATGCTGCCACGCAACCTCTTCCTTCCTGTACAGGAGAGGAGCGGCGCACTCCACCTTCACGCCGGAGGCGCGCCTGGGCCCGTCATCTGCCTTCTGTCCCGGCGACGCCCCTGGCCGCAGGCACATTCTGCAATTCCCGCGGCAAGGAGAAAACGATATCTTCTTCCTGGCCGGCGAGTTCGATGACCTCGCTGCCTCCCCAGTCACACAGCCTCTCGATCACTTGCCGGACCAGCACCTCGGGCACGGAAGCACCGGCAGTCACGCCCACGGCCGCCGCGCCGGCCAGCCATTCGCGCCGGATCTCGCCCGCATCGTCGATGAGATGGGCACGGGCGCCACAGCGCTCGGCGATCTCCCGCAGACGGTTGGAGTTGGAACTGTTGGCCGATCCCACCACGAGGACCAGCTCACAGCGTCCTGCCAGGTGCTTTACCGCGTCCTGGCGGTTCTGGGTGGCATAACAGATGTCATCCTTGCGCGGCCCCACGATGGTGGGAAACCGGCGTCGCAGGGCAGCGATGATGCCCGCGGTATCGTCCACGGAGAGCGTGGTCTGGGTGACATAGGCGAGCCTGTCCGGATCACGCACCTCCAGTTGCGCGACGTCCGCCTCGGACTCCACCAGATACATGCGTGGCGCACCCTCGCCCTCGTATTGACCCAGTGTCCCTTCCACCTCGGGATGCCCCGAATGGCCGATGAGGACACACTCGCGCCCGGCATCGCGGTGACGCGCCACCTCCAGATGCACCTTGGTCACCAGGGGACAGGTGGCATCGAAGACCCGCAGCCTCCGCGCCGCGGCGGCCCGGCGCACGGCCTGGGAAACCCCATGGGCACTGAAGATGACGGGGCAGCCGGCGGGCACCTCGTCCAGTTCCTCCACGAAGACCGCACCCTGGTCCCGCAGACAATCCACCACGAAGCGGTTGTGCACCACCTCATGGCGCACATAGACCGGCGGCCCATACCGGGCCAGCACCTGTTCCACGATCTCGATGGCACGATTGACGCCGGCGCAGAAACCGCGCGGATTGGCCAGATAGATTTGCATGTTCAGTCTCTCCGTTTGTGGCTGCGCAGGCTGTCGATGATGAGCAGCACTGCACCGATGGTGATGGCGGAATCAGCGACGTTGAAGGCAGGCCAGTGCCAGCGCTCATAATAGACGTCGATGAAATCCACCACGTAACCCAATTGTACACGATCCCAGGCATTGCCCAGGGCACCGCCCAGCACCAGCGCCAGCGCCGCCGACAGCATTTTCTGCCCGGGCGGCAGACGCAGCAGCCACCACAGGATCACGGCGCTCACCGCCAGGGCGACAATGGTCAGAAACCAGCGCTGCCAGCCTCCCGCCTCGCTGAGAAAGCTGAACGCCGCGCCCTCGTTGTGCATCAGGGTCAGATTCAAAAAAGGCAGCAAGGGCTTCGGCTCGTGCAGCATGAGCCACGCACTGGCCGCGGCCTTGCTCATCTGGTCAAGGGCCAGCACAGCCGCGCTCAGCCACAACCATTTTGCACCCGGCTTTTTCATCCTCGAAAGACGTCCTCCTGTTCTGCCGTCGCTGATACCGGTATTTGCTCAGGCAAAACGGCGGTTCTCGCCCGGGCCGGACAGATTGCGCACACATCGCCCGCACAATTGGGGATGCTGTGCATCCGACCCGACGTCGGGGCGACGGTGCCAGCAGCGCACGCATTTTTCGTGGGGGGAGCGCCTGACCTCGATCCGCAGACCGTCATCCGCGGCCACACCCTCCCGCCGATGCACACGCGCCTCCGAGGTGATAAGCACGAAACGCAGCTCGTCCCCCAGGCGCGCCAGCAGTTCGTATCGGCGCGGATCGCAAAAGAGATCCACTTCGGCATCCAGCGAAGACCCGATTTCCCCCGCCACCCGGACGCGCTCCAGTTCCCGGCTCACCGCCTCACGCACCGCGATCACCTCATCCCAGAACGAGAAGTCCATCTCCTCGGACCCGACAAGGCCCGGGAAGTCCTCGACCGGTTCATACCATGTATCCAGGAACACGGAGTCACCGCGCTTCCCCGGCATGTGGCGCCAGATATCCTCCGCGGTGAAGCTCAGAACGGGCGCGAGCCAGCGCACCAGGGCCTCGATCACGTGATACATCGCACTCTGCGCCGAACGCCGCGCCCGGCTCGCCGCCGGGGTGGTGTACTGGCGATCCTTGATGATGTCCAGATAGAAAGCCCCCATGTCCACGGCGCAGAAATTGTGAATGCGCTGATAGACCTGGTGGAACTCATAGGCATCATAGGCCCGCCGCAACTCTCCCTGAAGCCGGCCGGCGCGCGCCACCGCCCAGCGGTCCAGGGCCAGCAGTGATCCGGCGGGCAGCAGGTCCGTGGCGGGATCGAAACCGTTCAGGTTGGCCAGCAGAAAGCGGGCGGTGTTGCGCATGCGCCGATAGGCATCGGCCATGCGCTCGAGTATCTTGTCCGAGACACTCATCTCCCCGCGGTAGTCCGTGGCCGCCACCCACAAGCGCAGGACGTCCGCCCCCAGGGTATTGACCACCTGCTGCGGGGCCACGACATTCCCCAGGGACTTGGACATCTTGCGCCCCTTGGCGTCCACGGTGAAGCCATGGGTGAGCACGGCCCGGTAGGGTGCCCTGCCATCCATGGCCACGCCCGTGAGCAGAGAGGACTGGAACCAGCCGCGGTGCTGGTCAGACCCTTCCAGGTAGAGATCGGCAGGCCAGTCGAGTGCCGGATTGCGGCGCAGAACGCAGAAATGGGTGACACCGGAGTCGAACCACACATCCAGGGTGTCGTTCACTTTCTCGTAGTCGCCGGCCTCATCTCCCAGCAATTCCTCGGGATCCAGCGCAAACCAGGCATCGATGCCGTGAACCTCCACCCGCTGTGCCACGGCCTCCAGCAGCTCGGCGGTGCGCGGGTGCAGCTCGCCCGAGCGCCGGTGCACGAACAGGGACAGGGGCACCCCCCAGGTACGCTGCCGGGAGATACACCAGTCGGGACGCCCGGCCACCATCCCCTCGATACGCGCCTGGCCCCACTCGGGCATCCAGCGTACCTCTCGGATGGCATCCAGTGCCGCCTCGCGCAAGCCGGCCTGATCCATGCTGATGAACCACTGGGGCGTGGCGCGGAAGATGATGGGCGTCTTGTGGCGCCAGCAGTGGGGATAGCTGTGCTGCAGGGCCGCCTCGTGGAGCAGGGCTCCCCGCGCCTTGAGCGCCTCGATGATCCGGTCGTTGGCGCTGAATACATGCTGCCCCCCGAACAGAGGGGTTTCCGGAAGGAAACGTCCCTCACCATCCACGGGGTTGTCCACCGGCAGGCCATAGCGGCTGCCCGCCACATAGTCCTCCTGGCCATGGCCGGGCGCCGTATGCACCGCGCCGGTACCGCTCTCGGCAGTGACGTGCTCGCCGAGAATGATGGGCACCTCGCGTTCGTAGAAGGGATGGCGGAGCTTGACCCCCTCGAGATCACTGCCCTTGCAATAGGCAATCACGTGATAGTCCTCGATACCATAGCGCAGCATCACATCCTTGAGCAGGGCATCGGCCAGCAGCAGGCGCTCATGACCGCGCTCCGTCTCGCACTGCACGATCACGTAATCAAAGTCCGGATTGAGCGCCACGGCCTGATTGGCAGGCAATGTCCAGGGTGTTGTGGTCCAGATCACCACCGACAGGGAACCACGACCCTCGTGCCCTGGCACGTGGTGGCATCGCGCCAGGCAGGATTCCTCGTCCAGCACCTCGAAACGCACATCGATGGCCGGCGAGGTGCGTTCGGCGTATTCCACTTCCGCCTCCGCCAGGGCCGAGCCGCAATCGCTGCACCAGTGCACGGGCTTGTACCCCTTGTGCAGGTGCCCCTTGGCGATGATGCGCCCCAGGGCACGGATGATATCCGCCTCAAAGCGGGGATCCATGGTGAGATAGGGATGCGTCCAGTCACCCAGGACCCCGAGGCGCCGGAAGTCCTCACGCTGGCGCGCCACCTGGCGCGCGGCATAGTCGCGGCAGGCCTGGCGGAAGGCAGCGGCATCCACCTTGATACCCGGCTTGCCGATCTTCTTCTCCACGTTGAGTTCGATGGGTAGGCCGTGGCAGTCCCAGCCGGGTACATAGGGTGCGTCATAGCCGGAAAGGGTCTTGGCCTTGACAATGATGTCCTTGAGCACCTTGTTGACGGCATGGCCAATGTGGATCTCGCCGTTGGCATAGGGCGGACCGTCGTGCAGCACGAACCTGGGCGCCCCGGCACGGGCCTCGCGCAGGCGTTCGTAGAGCCGCATTTCCTCCCACGCCTTGATGAAACCGGGCTCGCGCTGGGCGAGATTGGCTTTCATTGCAAAGGCCGTGCGCGGCAGATTGAGGGTCTTCTTGTAATCGGTCATGCTTGTTGTCCTCAGGGATATTGCTGATCAGACGCCGCCCTGGCGCATCCGTCCCTCCGCTTCCTCTCTCTGATCCGGCAGATCCTCCGCCGGTGAGGCTGTATCAGGCATCCACCCGGGCCGTGGCCGGGAGCCGGTCCACCGGCCGGGGCTCGCGCGCAAAGAACTCGCGTGCCTGGGCGACATCCCGGGCAATCTGTTTCTCGAGAGCCGCCAGTGAATCGAAGCGATGCTCGTCCCGCAGCTTCTTGAGGAACTCCACCTGCAGGTGCCGGCCATAGAGGTCACCCTGAAAATCCAGCAGATGCACTTCCAGGAGACAGCGGCGACCATCCACCGTGGGCCTGAAGCCGATGTTGGCCACGCCGCGCCAGGGCTCGGTCTGCAGGCCGAAGACATCCACCGCATACACCCCCCGCAAAGGCAGGCGGGCCGTGCTGCAGGGACCGGCCAGCGGACCATGGACATGGATATTGGCGGTGGGAAATCCCAGTGCGCGGCCGCGCCGCTCCCCCTGCACGACCCGGCCAGAGATGCGGTAACAGCGTCCCAGAAGCTTCTCTGCCGTGCCCAGGGCGCCGGCCTGCAGGGCCTCGCGGATGCGCGTGCTGCTCACGCGGGCACCGTCGATCTCGAAGGTGTGCATGTTGACCACCTGAAAGCCATGCCGTCGCCCCAGATCGCGCAGCAATGTGATATCGCCCCGTCGTCGATGGCCGAAGCGGAAATCGTCGCCCACCACCAGATAACGCACACCGAGTCCGGCGATGAGGATGCGATGAACGAAAGCCTCGGCGGACATCCGGGCCAGTTCCCCGTTGAAGCGCAACACCAGCACGCGGTCCACCGCGTAGCGGCGCAGGATCTGGACCTTTTCCCGCAGGCGGGTGAGGCGCGGGGGAGCCGCCTCGGCGGCGAAATACTCCTGCGGATGGGGCTCGAAGGTCACCACCGCCGTGGCCAGCCCCAGTTCCACCGCCTTCTCCGAGAGCTGACCCAGCACCGCCTGATGACCCAGATGGACACCATCGAAGTTGCCGATGGTCACGGCACAGCCCCGATGACGCGCCCGCAGATTGTAATGCCCCCTTATCAGTTCCATTGCCGATTCTGTACCAGTTTTATTGCCAGCGCTCTTCCCGGTCACCATACCCGTTCGTCTGAGTGTCACTTGCGCCCCCGCGACACAGGCCGGGCATTATACCACCCTTGCCGGCCACACCCGGCGCCCCTGCTTCTGCTTTCAGTTCTTCCCTCACTGCTTCAACAGGGCACGCACTTCCACGCCACTCAGACGCAACACCAGGAAATAAACCGCCCCCCCGGCTGCTACCAGTCCCGCCAGCGCTGCCGCACGACCGGCCCAGGACCACGCGGCCCAGCGCTCGAGGTCTCCGCCCAGGCCCCACAAGAGAAGTCCCATGACCAGGCTGGCCGTCGCGATCCGGCCCAGCAGGCCGCCCCACCCCGGTGCCGGCCGGAAACCCGCATCGCGTCGCAGGCGCTGCAGCAGCAGCCCGGCATTGAGGAAGGCGGCCAGCGAAGTGGCCAGTGCAAGGCCGGCATGGGGCCCAGGCACATCCCAGTACACCATGGGCACCACGAAAACGACATTGAGCACCATGTTGGCCACCAGGGCGGCGATGGCCACGCGCACCGGCGTGCGGGTGTCCTGGCGGGCATAAAAACCCGGCGCCAGCACCTTCACCAGAATGAATCCCAGCAATCCCAGGGCATAGGCCATGAGACTCAGACGCGCCATGGCCACGTCCTCCAGGTCAAAGGCGCCGTAGTGAAAAAGGGTCACCAGCATGGGACCCGCAAGCGCCATCAAGGCCACCGCGGCCGGCACGGCGATGACCATCACCAGGCGCAGGGCCCAGTCCAGGGTGGCAAAAAAGGCCTCGGGCGCATCCTCCGCGTGGCGGCGGGAAAGTGCCGGCAGGATCACCGTGGCCAGGGCGATGCCGAACACGCCCAGGGGAAACTCCACCAGCCGGTCGGAGAAATAAAGCCAGCTCACGCTGCCGGTCACAAGAAAAGAGGCGATGAGGGTGTCGAGGAGCAGATTGATCTGTGCCACGGAGGAGCCCACGATCCCCGGCACCATGAGACGCGCCACGCGCCGCACACCCTCGTGACGCAACCCCAGGCGCGGCCGGGGGAGCAGACCCAGCGAGCGGAGATAGGGCAGCTGGAAGGCAAGCTGCACTCCCCCCGCCAGCAGCACGCCCCAGGCGAGCGCCGTGACCGGCTCCGCCAGGCGTGGCGCGAGCCACAATACCGCCGCAATGAGACACAGATTGAGCAGCGCGGGCGTAAAGGCAGGCACGGCAAAGCGGCCATAGGCATTGAGGATGCCTCCCGCGAGCGCGGTCAATGAAATGAAGAGAATATAAGGGAAGGTGACCCGGATCATGGCCGACGCCAGATCGAACTTGGCCTGGTCCTGGAGGAAACCCGGCGCGAAGATCATCACCAGCAGGGGTGCGGCCAGCACGCCCAGCAGGGTCACCAGAAACAGGACACCGCCCAGCACCCCCACGACGTTGTCCACCAGGCGCCGGACCTCGGCATGGTCACGACGGGTCTTGTATTCGGAGAGCACGGGCACGAAGGCCTGGGAAAAGGCCCCTTCCGCAAAGAGGCGACGCAGGAAGTTGGGGATCTTGAAGGCGACGAAAAAGGCATCGGCCCCCATCCCGGCCCCGAAGGCCCGGGCGATGACGATGTCGCGCACCAGCCCCAGGATGCGGGAAATGCCCGTCATGCCACCCACGGTGACGGTGGATCGAAACAATCGCTTGCTCACGGGTATCTGCTCACGGGCGCTTGGCCGGGACCTCTCCAGGACAGGATTGGCTTTATCCTTTATTCTTTATAAAAATCAAAGTATTAATCAGCACGCTCTCAATTGATTCAGGATGACGTCTCGCCTTCCAGCTTAAACAAGCGGCCTCCTGGCAACGCAAAAGGCTCATCCTCCCATGCCAGAATCGCGCCACGGGATGTCATGGGACGATTGACAAAACATCCTGAAATCAGCATAGTATCGCGCTTTCCATTTCGACATTTGAATTTCGGCAACAGGAGTCTTCCCATTGGCCAATTCACCACAAGCCAGAAAACGCGCGCGCCAGGCGGAAAAACACCGGGCACACAATGCGGCCATGCGCTCACGCATGCGCACCGCGGTCAAGAAAGTCGTCAAGGCCATTGCCGCGGGCGACAAGGCGCAGGCTGAAGCCGCGTTTCGCGCCGCGGAGCCCGTCATCGACAAGATGGCCCGCAAGGGTATCATCCACAAGAACAAGGCTGCCCGGCAGAAAAGCCGCCTGAGCGCCCATCTGCGCAAGATGGACAGCTGACCGGCACATCCAGTTCACCAGAAGGCGGGGGAACGCCGCTTTTCTGATACCAAACCTCGCGCAGCAGTCCCTGGCCGCGAATACCCCCTACATCAATACCAGATTGTCACGGTGGATGAGTTCCGGTTCGTCCACGTAGCCCAGCAGGGCTTCGATGCGGCTGCTGGGCTGTCCCATGATGCGCCGGGTCTCATCGGCGCTGTAGTTCACCAGGCCCCGCGCCACTTCCCTGCCCTGCCCGTCCACACAGGCCACCACCTCGCCACGGGCAAAATCGCCCCGCACGGCGGTCACGCCGATGGGCAGCAGGCTCTTGCCTGCCTCACGCAGGACCGTGACGGCCCCATCGTCGATCACCACTTCGCCCCGCACCTGGAGTTGACCCGCCAGCCAGCGCTTGCGCGCCACCAGCGGCGGCTGATCGGGATAGATGAGAGTCCCCACGGGTTCGCCCGCCGCGATCTGTTCCAGGATGCGCGCCTGTTTTCCCGAGGCGATCACCGTGAGCGTCCCGGAACGCGCCGCGTGGGCCGCGGCCTGTACCTTGGTGAGCATGCCGCCCCGCCCCCAGCGGCCGCTGCCGCCCGACGCCGCCAATGCCTCCAGCCGCCTGTCACCTGCGCGGGCTTCGCGAATCAGGCGGGCATCTTCATGGCGTTTGGGGTCCTTGTCGTACATGCCGTCCTGGTCCGTCAGGATCACCAGTACATCCGCCTCCACGAGATTGGCCACCAGTCCCGCCAGGGTATCGTTGTCGCCCAGGCGGATCTCGTCCACCGCCACCGTGTCGTTTTCATTGACCACCGGCACCACGCCCAGGGCCGTGAGGGTTCGCAGCGTGCTGCGGGCATTGAGATAACGCCGGCGATGGGCCAGGTCGTCATGGGTGAGGAGAATCTGGGCGGTGTGGATGCCCTGGACCTTGAAGGCCGCTTCGTAAGCCTGGATGAGCCCCATCTGGCCCACCGCGGCAGCGGCCTGGAGTTCGTGCAGGGCATGCGGGCGTTCCCGCCAGCCCAGGCGCTTCACGCCTTCAGCCACCGCCCCCGAAGACACCAGCACGATCTGGGCACCCAGGCGGCGCAGGATGGCAAGCTGCTCCACCCACATGGCGATGAGGCCGGTATCCAGGCCGCGCCCGTCGTCGGTGAGCAGGGAGCTGCCCACCTTGACCACCCAGCGCCGCGCGTCTTTGAGTTGTTCCCGCCTGCTCACGGGTGTACCTCTTCCCGTCGCGCTCGTTCGTGTTCCAGCCAGGCCATCACCTGCTGGCACAACGCGCGGCTCCCCTCGCCACTCAGGGCGGAGACCATGAACCAGGGGCCCTGCCATGCAAGGCGCGCCACGACGGCCCGGCATGTCGACTCGCGCGTCGCCGCCGGCAGCAGATCCACCTTGTTGAACACCAGCCAGCGCGGCCGCTGCCAGAGGGCCTCGCTGTAGGCCTGCAATTCCGCCTCGATCTCCCGCACCGCCGCTGCCGGGTCGCTGCCATCGGCCGGCGCCACGTCCACCAGATGCAGCAGCAACGCGGTGCGGGACAGATGCTTGAGAAAGCGGATGCCAAGACCCGCGCCCCGGGCGGCGCCTCCGATGAGGCCTGGGATATCCGCCATCACAAAGCTGCGGTGCGGCGCAATACTCACCACGCCCAGGCTGGGATGGAGGGTGGTAAAGGGATAATCGGCCACCTTGGGACGCGCCGCGGAAACGGCCCGGATGAGGGTGGACTTGCCTGCGTTGGGCAGACCCAGAAGGCCCACATCCGCGAGCAGTTTCAATTCCAGGTGCAGGCGGCGCTCCTCGCCGGGGGTCCCCGCGGTGGCCTTGCGGGGGGCACGGTTGGTGCTGCTCTTGAACCGGGTATTGCCCAGACCATGAAAGCCGCCCCTGGCCACCAGCAGGCGCTGACCGGAACTGAGGATCTCACCCAGCAGCTCGCCGGTCTCCTCGTCACGGGCCAGCGTGCCCACCGGCACGGGAATCATGAGATCGGCCCCCCGCCTGCCGGTACAGTTCGCGCCACTGCCGTTGTGACCCCGCTCGGCCTCGAAGCGACGCCGCGCACGGAAATCCACCAGGGTGTTGAGGCTGGGGTCGCCCACCAGATAGACGCTGCCGCCATCGCCACCGTCTCCCCCGTCGGGTCCGCCGAAGGGGATGAATTTCTCGCGGCGGAAGCTGACGCAGCCATTGCCGCCATCGCCCGCCTTGACCCGGATGTTGGCTTCATCGACGAATTTCATGGCAATTGTCTTGTGTTCAGAAGCGAAGCCCAAGTGCAAAAAACCCCGCTCGGCGGCGGGGTTTGTCGCAGCGCCAGGCATCCGACGCTAATCGGTCACCACGCTGACATACTTGCGCTTCTTCGGCCCCTTGACCTGGAACACCACGCGGCCGTCCGCCTTGGCATAGAGCGTGTGATCGTGACCGCACCCCACGTTGACGCCGGGATGGAAACGCGTGCCGCGCTGACGCACGATGATGTTGCCGGCCCGTACCCACTCGCCGCCGAAGCGCTTGACACCCAGCCGTTTCGATTCCGATTCGCGACCGTTGCGGCTGCTGCCACCTGCCTTTTTATGTGCCATATTTCGGTTCCTCCTGCTGCGCCAGCCCGATCAACCCATCAGCCGGCTGAAATAGCGGTGATCTGCAACTCGGTATAGGCCTGGCGGTGCCCCATCTGTTTGCGCGAATGCTTGCGGCGACGCAATTTCACGATGCGGATCTTCTTGTGCCGGCCCTGGGCCCGCACCGTCGCGGACACCTTGCCGCCTTCCAGGTAAGGGGTGCCGATGCGAACATCGTTGCCCTCCCCCACCATCAACACCTTGTCGATATCGATGACCTTTCCCTCGGGCGCGTCGATCTTCTCCACGCGAATCACGTCTCCCTCGCTCGCCCGGTATTGCTTGCCGCCCGTCTCGAAAACCGCGTACATGGCTCTTCTCCAAATTCAGCAAAAATAATGCCTGAATAAATGCAAGCCGGTAATTCTAATGATACATCGACCCCAGGTCAACGGCCTCCCCGAAACGGCACCATCAAGGCAAAACTTGCCTCGTTTTGTGAAGAATCTTACACTGGAGCTTGACTTTAACAGGACAGTGCCGACCTTGCACACGCAGACTGCACCCCAGCTCACCATGGATCTGGACGCCATCCACGGCCTCATCGCCGAGGACATGGCGGCCGTCAATGAAATGATCCACGAGCGGCTCAGATCCAACGTCAGCCTCATCAATCAGCTGGCCTTCTACATCGTCAACAGTGGCGGCAAGCGCATGCGCCCACTGCTGGTGCTGCTCTGTGCCCGTGCCCTGGGTTACAAAGGGCGTGACCATATCAGCCTGTCCACCATCATCGAGTTCATCCATACCGCCACGCTGCTCCACGACGACGTGGTGGATGCCTCCGAACTGCGCCGCGGTCAGGAAACCGCCAATGCCGTGTGGGGCAACGAGGCCAGCGTGCTGGTGGGCGATTTCCTATATTCCCGCGCCTTCGAAATGATGGTGGAAGTGGGCAACCCCCGGGTCATGGAGATCATGGCCCATACCACCAACACCATCGCCGAGGGCGAGGTGATGCAGCTGCTCAACAGCAGGGATGCGGACACCACCGAGGAAAAATACCTGGAGGTGATCCGCTGCAAGACAGCCAAGCTGTTCGAGGCCGCCGCCAGGCTGGGTGCCGTCATCAGCCGGGCCTCGCCGGCGGTGGAACAGGCCATGGCCCATTATGGCGCCCACATCGGCTCGGCCTTCCAGCTCATCGACGACGTGCTGGATTACAGCGCCTCCGCGGAACAAATGGGCAAGAACCTCGGTGACGACCTGGCGGAGGGCCGTCCCACCCTGCCCCTGATCCACGCCATGCGCGTCGGCACACCGGAACAGGCCGCGCTCATCCGCCAGGCCATCGAGGACGGGGGGCGTGACAACATCGAGGCCGTGCTGGAAGCCATTGAATCCACGGATGCTTTGTCATACACTGCACGCGCGGCGCAACGGGAGGCGGCCCGGGCCACCCGGTCCCTGGCCACGGTCCCTCCCGGTCCCTATCGCGATGCACTGCATGCCCTGGTGGAATTCTCCATCAAGCGCGACTACTGAACGGTTCACGAATTCGGGGTGTAGCTCAGCCTGGTAGAGCACTGCCTTCGGGAGGCAGGGGTCGTAGGTTCAAATCCTGTCACCCCGACCAATTGAATCCATCCGACAGGGGCCGGGCCCTGCATCCAGGCTGCCCTATGACCGCTAATGTAAACCGGGACACTACGGGCACATGTGCTCAGGCAACACGCCGGCGCTTGACGGCTTGCGCCAGGTCCCAAGTGGCTTGAAGATTCATCCAGAGTTTCGGTGAAGTCTTGAGCGCTTTGGCAAGATCCAGCGCGGCATCGGCCGTGATCCCGCGCTTGCCCTTGATCAGCTCATTCAAGCGCGTGCGAGTCCAGCCCAATTTTTCAGCAAAGGCGCTCTGGGTCATACCCATAGGCTCCAGAAATTCCTCCAGCAAGATTTCCCCTGGATGAAATGGATTCTCAGGCAGTTTCATAACAGCATCCCACTCCCATTCATCGATGATAATCGACTATTTGTACATCGTGCGCGGCGCCACCCTCCCAGCGGAAAACCACTCTCCACTGATCGTTGATACGGATGGAATAGCAGCCTTTCCAATCGCCTTTCAGCACCTCCAACCGGTTACCGGGCGGACTGCGAAGGTCAGCAAGTTCTGCAGAATCATACAGATACTGAAGCTTCCGCCGGGCGGCCCGTCTCAGCTCTGGCGGGAACCGGCGAGTTGCCATCGTGTGCTTGTCGTCGAACAAGTCTTCGGCCAGCCGGTCGGCAAAGCTTTCGATCATGTTTACATGCTATCGTAACTCGATAATATGTCAAGAGCTTTCGGTCTGCCGAATTCCTGCAACAGGACATTGGTGATTCCGCCTTCGGGAGGCAGGGCTCGCAGGTTCATCCAGACCATTACTGCTTGCCCATAGGGCGCCGGACACCCGCGGCCGGCAGAGCCAGGACCGGCGCGTCTCTCACCACGGACCGTCCGCAGCCTCCGCAGTCTCTGCCTCAGCTAAAGATTGCCCCTCTTCTCCCGATACCTACAGGGAAAGCTGCATCGGTGGCATGCCCTTCCAGACACGGGATCGGGCAGGCCGGTTCAGTGGATCCCATAACAAAACCAAATCGATATAAGGTAATTCATGGCACATTCTCCCGATATCTGGCGACAACTGAAGCTCTGCACCGAACTGCCCTCGCCTGCCGGCATCGCCCTGCGTATCATCGAACTCTGCCAGGATCCGGAAGCCACGCTGAACGAGGTGGCCGGTGTCGTGGGACGCGATCCCGCCATTTCCGCAAAACTGATGCGCATGGCCAATTCTCCCCTCTATGCCCGACGCCGCAAGTCGGAAAACATCCGCCAGGCGATTGCCCTGTTCGGGCTCAACGGCACACTGGTGCTGGCGCTGGGCTTTTCGGTGGTCGATACCAGCCGCACAGGAAGCGGCTGTATCGACCACAACCATTTCTGGCGCCGTGCCCTGGCCTGCGCCATCTGCGCCCAGATGCTGGGCAGCCGCATCGAGCCCGCCCTCAAGGAAGAATTGTTTCTTGCCGCCCTGCTGCAGGACATCGGCATGCTCGCCATAGAAAAGGTGCAGCCCGCGCTCTACCAGCCCTGCCAGGCATCGCCCTGTCAGCACGAACAGATCATCGCCGTGGAACGCAGCCACCTGGACTGCGACCATGCGGCGGTGGGGGCCTGGCTGCTCAAGAACTGGAATCTGCCGGCGCACATCGTGAAAGCCGTGGCCTGCAGCCATGACGCGCAGCATGATGATCGCTTCGCGCAGATCGTCGCCACGGCCGGCGCCCTGGGAGACATCTGGTGGCACGACGACCCCGGCACGCATTTTCGCCGCGCCATGGAACTGTGCAAGCTCCGCTTGAACCTGAACGAAGACACCGTGGCCGACATCATCGAGGCCACCGGCCAGCAACTGCAAGAGGCCGCGGCGGCATTCGAGGTGGACACGACGGGACAGATACCCGAAGAACTGCTGCTGGAGAAGGCCCGGGAGCTGTTCAGCCTCATGGCCGTCAACACGCTGCGGGAAACCACCGCCCTGCGGGAAAAGACCGAGGCATTGACCCAGCACAACCAGCAGCTCAAGGAACAAAGCCGGCGCGACAACCTCACCGGGCTCTACAACCGGGCCTATCTGGATCAGATGCTGGCCGCCGAATTCCAGCTGGCGAAGGAAAACGATTTCCCGCTTTCGGTCATCTTCATCGATCTCGACCACTTCAAGCAGATCAACGACCGCTACGGCCACGACATCGGCGACCGGGCATTGATTCACTGTGCCCAGATCATCCAGGAGCACACCCGTCACAGCGACATCGTCGCCCGCTATGGCGGCGAGGAGTTCGTCGCCATCCTGCCGGGGACCGATGCCAAGGGAGCAGCCGTCGTCTGCAACCGGATGCTGGAAGCCCTGCGCCAGACGCCTCTCAATACCGACACCCATGGCGCCTTCACCATTACCGCGTCCATCGGTATCGCGGCCCTGGACGATATCGAGGATGTGCATGGCGCCTACGACCTGTTGCGCAAGGCCGACCGCGCCCTCTACAGCGCCAAGCACAACGGCCGCGATCAGATCCGGGTCTATTGCGCCTGACCCTGCCGCGCCTGCCCGCCCTACCTGCCAGCTGTGTTCCATGTCGTGCTTGACGTTGCGTTTGATTGCCCGGCCACTGGACGGAAGGGTAAGATGACGCCATGTCTGTTTCCTACGATGCCATCGTCATCGGCAGCGGCCCCGGTGGCGAGGGCGCCGCCATGAAACTGGCCAAGGCCGGCAAGCGGGTGGCCGTGGTGGAGGAAGCGCCGGAGGTCGGCGGCAACTGCACCCACCGCGCCACCATTCCCAGCAAGGCCCTGCGCCAGGCAGTGCAACGGCTGGTGGAATGCAACATCAGCCGCCGCCCGCCCTTCCCCGAACTGCTCCGTTCGGCGCGCTCAGTGATCCAGCGCCAGGTCGTCATGCGCCAGGGATTCTATGACCGCAACCGGGTCGATGTGATCCACGGGCGCGCCCGTTTCCTCGACAGACACACCATCGAGGTCTCCTCGCCGCAGGCGGGCAGGCAATGCCTGTCGGCCCGGGCCTTCATTCTCGCCACGGGGTCGCGTCCCTACCATCCACCGGACATCGATTTCAGTCACCCCCGCATCCTGGACAGTGACAAAGTATTGGCGCTCGAAGACACCCCCCGCTCCATCACCATCTACGGCGCCGGCGTGATCGGTTGCGAATATGCGTCCATCTTCCGCAATCTTGGCATCAAAGTTACCCTCATCAATACGCGCAACCAGCTCCTGACCTTCCTCGACGACGAAATCATCGACGCCCTCAGCTACCATCTGCGCGAACAGGGCGTCATTATTCGCCACAATGAAGAATACGAAAAAGCGGAACTCCTCCCCGACAAGGTCATTCTCCATCTGCGCTCCAACAAGCAGGTTGTCAGCGACTATCTTCTATGGGCCCAGGGGCGGCAGGGCAACTCCGACGACATGGGGCTGGAAACCATCGGCATCGAGACCGACCGGCGAGGCAATATCCGTGTCAATGCCCGTTACCAGTCCTCACTGCCCCATATCTATGCCGTCGGCGACCTGGCAGGGCACCCAAGCCTTGCCAGCGCCGCCTATGATCAGGGGCGATTCGCCGCCACTCACCTGCTCTGCGGAACCTGCGAATTCCATCTCGTGGAGAACATCCCCACGGGCATCTATACCCTCCCCGAAATCAGCTCCATCGGCAAGACGGAGCGGGAACTGACCGCGGAGAAAATCCCCTACGAGATGGGCCATTCCCTGTTCCGCCATCTCGCCCGGGCCCAGATCGCCGGTCAGACCACCGGCATGCTGAAGCTGCTGTTCCACCGCGAGACCCTGGAGATCCTGGGAATCCACTGCTTCGGTCACCAGGCCTCGGAAATCATTCACATCGGCCAGGTCGTCATGTCCCAGCCGGGAAGCGGCAATTCACTGCGCTACTTCATCGACACCACCTTCAACTATCCCACCATGGCCGAGGCCTACCGCGTGGCCGCGCTCAACGGGCTCAATCGCCTGAACTGAGCCCTCGTTCCGGCGCCGGCCTGGACTAGCCCGGGCCGCCTTGCGCACCCGGTTTCAAGGCAAGCCAAGAAACCGTTTTTTATGGCACAATAAGAAAGCTGGGGAGGGAGACTTCATGCCCGTGGTGCAAACCACACCACAAACCGGGCATGGCATATCATGCCGGTTCATCGCCGGATTTCCCGACAAACGGCCTTGCCGCCCCCCAGTTTTCTTGCATCAACGTCTTCTTGCATCAACGTCATAGAGACATATAAGAACAAGGAGGAACTATGCGTTTCCTGAAAACGAGCATGTATACCCTGACCCTTCTGCCTCTGGCGCTTTTTTCCGCAGGCATGGCCCTGGCATCCGAAGATGCCCAGCGCCTGGAAATCCTGGGCGTCAAACCATCCCCGACCGTCGCTGCAGAAAAGGCAGCCCCTGCGGCAGAACCTGCGCCCGCAGCGGCAGAAGCGGCCCATCCGCCGGCAACGACCGCGGCCGAAGAGAAACACGAAGCGGAAAACCAGCCGGAGGCCCATGAAGCCGCCGCGCCTGCAGGCAAGATGGCCACTGCCGAAGAGGAACACGCAGCCGAAACCCAACCAGAGCCCCATGAAGCCACCGATCCTGCAGGCAAGATGGCCACTGCCGAAGAGGAACACGCAGCCGAAACCCAACCAGAGCCCCATGAAGCCACCGATCCTGCAGGCAAGATGGCCACTGCAAATGGCCATCACGCAGATAGCATGAAAATGGAAAAGACACCCATGGGTCATGCCAAAGACAAGATGGGCAAGAAAATGGGGCATCACGAAAAGAAGGCCGCCCACCATGCCGCCGTCCATTGGGGCTATGAAGGCGCCGGCGCCCCCCATTACTGGGGCGACCTGAAGGCGGAATTCGCCACCTGCAAGTCGGGACGCAGCCAGTCCCCCATCGATATCTCCGCCGCAGTGATCACTTCCCTGCCGGCCATCGAGATCAATTACCAGGATACGGTCCTCAACGTGGTCAACAACGGCCACGCCATCCAGGTCAACTATCAGGCAGGGAGCTTCATCAACGTGGGGAGCAAGCGCTTCAATCTGCTGCAATTCCACTTCCACAGCCCCAGCGAGCACACCATCGGCGGAAAGGCCTACCCCATGGTTGCCCATCTGGTCCACAAGGCCGATGACGGACAGCTCGGCGTCATCGGTGTCATGATCAAGGAAGGCAAGGCCAGTGCCCTGCTGGAGCAGCTCTGGGCCCACATGCCGGAGGAAGCCGGCAAGACCGTCACGGTCGAGGAAGAAAGCATCAACGTCAGCGATCTGCTGCCCCGCGACCTGACGTATTTCAACTACTCGGGCTCGCTGACCACGCCCCCCTGCACCGAGGGTGTCCACTGGATGGTGCTGGCAGCCCCGGTAGAGGCATCCGCGGAGCAGATCGCCCGGTTCCGGGTGCTCTATCCCAACAATGCGCGGCCTGTGCAGCCCGTCAACGGCCGTATCATCCGGCTCGGCAACTGATCCCCCAGGATCAAGGCCGTATGAGAGGGCGGATCATCGGATCCGCCCTTTTTTATTAACCCGGCAACAATAATCGTGTTCAGCGTTTCAGGCAGGCGCTGGATCAAGGCGCGGCACGCAGGGAATGGCTGGCCCTTTCCAAGGGTCGCAACGCCGAGCCGGGACGCCTGGGCCGCTCCCTCCGGGCGGGCGGTCGGGCGGCCATTCGCGGTGTTGCGGCGGCTTGTCATAGGCGCGCTATGGCGGCGCCGCCGCGCCTTGCGGCTGACCGCCCAGCCACCCGCTGAAGGTCTCTTTACTATCGATTGTCTTAGTATTGTTCATTGCCCACTCTGCGGGAGGTTCTTGGACAGCCTGTTAAACCGAAACGCGCATCGTCCGATGTACCCATTGAGGCATTCCCGGACAAGTGAGCAGACCATCCCCGTGAACCTGGAACGTGACACCACCCTTGGGCAGGCCGCCCACCCCCCCTGCGGGGGTGACGCATCGCCGCTGGCCTGGAGGCAGTTGCGTTTTCTCAATTATTGCCGCCTGCTGCTGGCGGGCCTGTTTTTTTTCCTCGCCGCCGACGGAACCCCCCCGCCCCCCCTGGGCAGCCATCATCCCGATCTGTTCCGGGACACGCTCGTCGTCTACCTGGTCCTGGGACTGCTCTCCGCTGCAACCATCCACTGGCGCCTGCTGCCCTTCAACGCCCAGGTCTACCTCCAGGTGATGCTGGACATCGCGGTGATGACCCTGCTGATGTCCGCCAGTGGCGGCGTCAAGAGCGGGCTGGGCATGCTGCTGGTGCTGGCCATCGCCGGGGGCAGCCTGCTCATGGAAGGCAGGACGGCACGCCTGTTCGCCGCCATCGCCACCCTGGCGGTCCTGGCGGAGCAGATCCACAACAGGCTGGCCGGCGACCTGGAGCCCGGCTATACCCAGGCAGGCCTGCTGGGGGCGGCCTTCTTCGCCACCGCCATTCTTGCCCATGGCCTGGCAAGGCGCCTGCGCGCAAGCGAGGCCCTGGCGGCCCGACGCGGCGTGGACCTGGCCAACATGGCCCAGCTGACGGAATACGTCATCCAGCGCATGCAGACCGGCATCGTCGTGGTCGACAGCCAGGGCAGGATCCGTCTCGCCAACCAGTCCGCCTGCCGGCTCCTGGACTGTCCTGAACTGAAAAGAGGCCAGTCTCTTGCCACGGCCGTCCCGGATCTGGGTCGCGAGCTGCATCGCTGGCTGGAGGAATCGGCGGGTGATGGGCCAGAGACAGAGCGGGGCGGCCCTCGCACCATCGGGGCGGATACCGCCGTCCAGCCCCGTTTTGCCCGCCTGGGCGCCGGCCCCGGCTCGGGCGTCCTGATCTTCCTCGAAGATACCGCCGCGACGGTCCAGCAGGCGCAGCAGATGAAACTGGCCTCCCTCGGCCGGCTCACCGCAAGCATCGCCCATGAGGTGCGCAACCCCCTGGGCGCCATCAGCCACGCCGGCCAGCTGCTGGCGGAGTCGCCTCACCTCGACCCGTCCGACCGGCGCCTCACCGAGATCATTCAGGACCACTCGCGGCGGGTGAACACCATCATCGAGAACATCATGCAACTCAGCCGCCAGGGCAGAAGCCACCCGGAAGACCTGTACCTGCTGCCCTGGCTGGAACAGTTCCGCGGCGAATTCTGTCTCGGCGAGCGTCTCGCGCCGCATTGCATGCGGCTCGATATCCACCCCCCTCACACCCGGGTCCGCGCCGATGCCAGCCAGCTGCACCAGGTGCTCTGGAACCTCTGCCACAATGCCATCCAGCATGGCGGCAGAGACGCCCCGCCCAGCCTGGAAATCCGCGGCGGCCTGGACAAGGACTTCGGCACACCCTATCTCGACATCATCGACGACGGGCCGGGCATCGCGCCCGAGGTGGCCGAACATATCTTCGAGCCCTTTTTCACCACCACCGAGCAGGGTACGGGGCTCGGCCTCTACATCGCCCGCGAACTCTGCGAGAGCAACCAGGCACGGCTTCATTATCTGAAGCAGGACGGCAGGAGCCGCTTCCGCATCACCTTTGCCGACCCCCGCAGGAGACAGGTGGCCTGAGATGGACGTCAAACCTCGCGCACTGCTCGTCGACGACGAACCCGACATTCTGGAACTGCTGGCACTCACCCTGGCCCGCATGGCAATCGATGCCGACACCGCCGGCAGCCTCGCAGAGGCACGGGCACTGCTCGCCCGGCAAACCTTCGACCTCTGCCTCACCGACATGAAGCTGCCCGACGGCAACGGCATCGAGCTGGTGGAGCACATCCAGCGTCATCACAGCAGACTGCCCACCGCAGTGCTGACCGCCCATGGCAACATGGAATCCGCTGTCAGCGCCCTCAAGGCCGGCGCCTTCGACTTCGTCTCCAAGCCGGTGGACCTGCAGATGCTGCGCAACCTGGTCACGACGGCCCTGAACCTGAACCACCCGGACCGCCGGCAGGACGAAAACCACTGCGACCTGCAACTGCTGGGCGAGTCACCCGCCATGGATACCGTGCGGCGCAAAATCGCCAAGCTCGCCCGCAGCCAGGCACCGGTCTATATCAGCGGGGAATCGGGCACCGGCAAGGAACTGGCCGCGCGGCTCATCCATGAACTGGGACCGCGCAGCGACAAGCCTTTCATCCCCGTCAATTGCGGCGCCATCCCCGAGGAACTCATGGAAAGCGAGTTCTTCGGCCACCGCAAGGGCAGCTTCACCGGCGCCTCCACCCACAAGGAGGGCCTGTTCCAGGCCGCCGACGGCGGCACCCTGTTTCTCGACGAGGTGGCCGACCTGCCCCTGCACATGCAGGTCAAGCTGCTGCGCGCCATCCAGGAGAAGGCCATCCGCCCCATTGGCGAACAGCGCGAAAAACCCGTGGATGTACGCATCGTGAGCGCCACCCACAAGGATCTCGCCGCCCTGGTGAGGCAGGGCAGCTTCCGCCAGGATCTCTTCTACCGCATCAATGTCATCGAGCTGCACCTGCCCGCCCTGCGGGAGCGGCGTGAGGACATTCCGGCCCTCGTGGAACATATCCTGTCGCGGCTCACGGCAGGCAACGGCGCCGACCAGCCAACCCTTGCACCGGAAGCGCTCGAGGCATTACAGGCCTATGATTTCCCCGGCAATGTCCGCGAACTGGAGAACATCCTGGAGCGGGCCATGACCCTGTGCGAAAACCAGTGCATCACGGCAGCAGACCTGCAATTGCCGGCCGGCCCCGGGACCAGTGAGCCCGGCCAGGCAGCCACACCGCTTCCCTTGGAACCCTACCTGGGCCATGTGGAGAAGGAAACCATACTCAAGGCGCTGGCCCAGACCCGCAACAACAAAACCGCTGCAGCCAGATTGCTGGGCATCAGTTTCGGCGCCCTGCGCTACCGCATGAAGAAGCTGGGCCTGGAATAATTAATTGGCAAGGGCCAGGCCATTCCCTGCGTGCCGCGCCTTGATCCAGCGCCTGCCTGAAACGCTGAACACGATATATATTGTTGCCGGGTTATTAACCCGGCAACAATATATGTCATGTTCAGCCGCCGCGTGCGGACACGCAGCAAGGCGGCGGAGCGCCGCTGTAGT
>JALSIC010000093.1 GCA_026981935.1 Gammaproteobacteria bacterium | reverse complement strand
CCACCGCGCTTCTTTGCCAGTACGACCCCGGTTTCCTGTCGTCTCGACCATGCTTCCTTGCCGACCACACTCCCTTGTCATTTCGACCACTTCCTTGTCATTTCGACCGAAGGGAGAAATCCTGCCCCACTGCCCCCAAGATTTCTCGCTGCGCTCGAAATGACATGGATACTGCCATTTTTCGCTGTGCTCGAAATGACAGGGGTAATGTCATTCCCACCACACTTCCCTGCCATTCCCACCACACCTCTCTGTCATTTCGACCGAAGGGAGAAATCTGCCCCACTGTCCCAAGATTTCTCGCTGCGCTCGAAATGACATGGATACTGCCATTTTTTGCTCGAAATGACAGGGGTCACTTGGATAACAAGCGTTACCTGGACGACAAACGTCACCTGGAACGAGAAACCCTGACCGATGCCAATCAACCTCAACCATTGAGACTCACACTCCGACGGCCACCGTACAGCATGGATGCAGGCCCGGCACCGGAATCCAGGGAAAGGCGCCATTCATCCCGGATTTCGTTTCGCTTCATCGGGCCACGTATGTCAGGTATTCAGGTAATTCTCAATCATCCGGCAACAACCAGACCCGCGAGTGGGACATGCCTTCGGTCACTGCAACGGTCTCCAGGATCTCGTCACTCTCGCCGTCGATGATGGTCAAGGTGCCGGCCGCGGAGTTGGACGAAAACACGTGCACGGTCCGGCCGCCTTCGTTGAGGAAGGCCAGGCTGCCGGAGGCGGCCCCCAGGCGATGCTCCTTGCACAGGCGGATGCGGGGAAGATCACTGAGATCGAAGATCAGCAGGGCATCGTCCTTGAGGTTGGCCTTCTGCTCGGGACTGCCGGAACTACCCGTGGTGAGGTAGAGCTTGCTGGCATCGGCATTGAAATAATATTTGCTGATATAGATGTCGTGCAATTCCAGGCTCTCGGCGACTTCGCCGGCCGCAACATCATAGACGGTGAGCCGCGCGATCACATGCCGGGGATCCGACTTGCGGTCCGCGCCCCGCCCGATGATGAAGGCACCGTCGGGCGTGATGAACAAGTTGCTGTGACCCTTGAAGGCAAAGCGTGACTCGATGGTATGGTCTACAGGGTCGATGACGGCCACAGAGCCATAGCCGTTGTTGAGATTGTAGACCTTGCCGCTCAACGGTGAATACACCAAGCCGTGGGGAAAGGCATTGTTGGGCACCGCCGATCCATCCCCGCCTTCTTCCTTGTCGGGTTCGCAAAGATTGATGGTCGATACCCGCCTCAGATAACGTTCCTCGTCCCCGGGATCGTTGCCGATGACGGACAGCGTGCCATCCTTGAGATTGCTGATGTAGGCACTCTCGGGCACCGCGGGCGCCTGGGCAGACGGATAGGTGAAAGCCGCCTGGTGATGACCCCGGCCCACGCAGATGGTGGCAAGCCAGCGTGCCTCACTGCTGGCGGTATTTTCGACAACGGTGACAGAGGAACCCTCATCACCACAATTGAGCCGGTCGTTGCCGCTCTCCTTGTCGCCGTCGTTCATGAACCAGTCACGACTGGAACGGGGATCGCTGTAGATATGGGCCGGAAAGGCATCTGCAGGAAAGGTCGCCTGGATCCTGATCTTCTTGCTCGCCGGGTCCAGGACGATCACCTGCCGCGTCTCCGTCAGACCGACAAAAACCGGCCGCAGGTCCTTCTCCATCCCGCTTTCCGGGGCCGTGGGGATGCGCGTGACCTGCCGCTCACCCGATTTCTGCTCGACTATACTGATATGCCCCGTCTGGCGGTTACCCGCATAATAGGCAAGGGTATAATCCCGGGTATGGCCCCGGCCATCGTTCCGGTCTTTGTTCATTGTCATACTCTCTCGCTTGACCCATCTCGAATCTCTCAGGACCCCTGATTGTATCAGAAAGATACGTTGATGCCGCTTGAGAACACCACCCGGTCGTAATCGCTCAGTGAGGAACTCTGCTGCCCCTCGACTATGTCGGCCGGGTTGAGAATAAAACCCACGGGGAGATTGGACAGGTTGCGGGTCCAGGAGAGGTTGGCGAACAAGGTGATGTCATTGCGCAGACGGTAGGATGCACCCACCACGGCATTGTAACGTTCGTTGCGGCGTTTCTCCGTAAACCTGGAGAAAGAGTCCGGGTTTTTGTAATTGAGCCGGGTATAACGCAAATCGGCATTGAGCACGATGCCCGAGGAAAATCCACGCTCCAGCCCTACACGGACACCATGGCTGACATAGGCATAATCGTTGCCGATGAATTCCTGGTTGTCATTGTTCACGAAGCTGTAACCCAGGCTGATATCGGCTCCCAGCATGAGCGGCTGGCGCAGGGTGATGCCGGCGGCGGTGGTGTAGGCACTGAAGAACGGGCTGTCATCGGCCTCGAAATCCGTATAGGAAAGATTGGCCGAGATCCCGGTGTAGACCTTCTCCCCCCTGAAAGGCCGCAGAAGCTGGGGCAGCCTGACCCGGGCAAAACCTTCCGCGAAGAAGGTGTTGCTGCGGCTGAAGCGATTGGCGTTTACCAAGCCCATGCTGGTGCGGTAGGTATATCCCCCCACGAGGGTAACCCCACGCGGGATATAAGTCGCGGAAACCGTGGTGCTGGTATTGAGAAAGTCAAACTGCCCCTCATGATAGACCTCGTAGCTCGGCATGGTGGACAGGCGCAGGCGCACACCGTTTTTCATCTTGTACTGGTAGGCCAGGGAGAGCGTCAGATTGGAGCGGTAATCCTCCACATTGTCCTTTTCGCTGAGATTGGTATTGTCGTCCAGGGACATGATATAGCCCAGGCTGGCCACAAGCCCCCGAATGCGCCTTTCCGTCGCCCGCAGGCGGGCACGCACCGACTCGGCCAGTTCCTCGGGAGGATTCGACTGCAATATTTTCCGGTACTCCTCGATGGCGTCCTCCTCCCGGTTCATGCGCTCGAAGCTGGTGGCAAGATTGAAACGCGCGCCGACATGGGTGGGGATGAGTCGCAGAACGGTCTGATACTGGTCAGCCGCCTTGATCAATTCCTGACGGGTGGAATAGATCAATCCCAGGTAGAAATGGGCGAGGGCGTTCTCCGGATCCCCGGCAAGCACGCGCTCGAACTCATGAACTGCCAGTTCCAGGCGTTCCTCCACATATAATTTCTTTGCATTGGCCAGGATCAGTTCCTGTACGAGAGACCGCCCCACTTCGGGATCAGGCACCTGGGCGATGGCCAGGGCATAGGCATCCACCGCTTCGGCGAACAAGCCCAGCTGATCGTACACCGAGGCAAGCACCACGCGTCCCTGGTGAAAGTCCGGCCTGAGCCGCATGACGGCTTCCAGTTCGCGTCGCGCCTCATCGAACTGGCCCCGCTGCAGATAGAGGCGCGCAAGCTCCCAATGCGCATTGAAATCGTCAGGGTCTTCGTCGATCAATGCGCGATAGCGGGCGATCTCGGCCTCCTCTTTCTCCTGCGCCAGCAGCTGACCCGCCGGCGTGGCAAGCAATTGAGACAGCCTATGCTCCGCCTGACGGGCAAAGGGTGTTCCCCGCGCTTCTTCGCTGATCTTCTCCAGCAGATCGAAGGCGTCACCAAGACGGTTCGTGGCCAGATAGATCTCGGCCAGGCGCATCATGAAAAATGGATTGCCGGGCTGGCGCCGCAACAGCCGCTTACGCAGCTGCTCCTCTTCTTCGAGGTTGCCCAGACGCTGCTGGAGGTCCGCCGCCATCACCAGTACGGCAAGATTGTCCGGGGCGGTCTCCAGCAGGGGGGAGACCACGTCCAGGGCCTCATGAAGATTGCCCGCCTCGATAAGCAGCCTGGCCTCGATCAGGTCCAGCCTGAGCCTGGCCTGGCTGATGGCCATTTCATCCCCGCCATGCTCCACCAGCGCCTGGAGCGTATCGACAGCATCGGCGAGCCGCCCCTGGCGCTCATACACGGTGGCCAGGTTGAGATAGGCGTTGGCATAAGCAGCATCGAGCCGGATCACCTTTTTCAGGACCGCCTCGGCGTCCTGCAGCCGGTTGGTCAACATGTCGGCCACGCCCAGGCTGTAAAGAACCAGCGTGTCATCCGGATAAGAAACCGCCAGCGCAGAGAAGATTTCCCTGGCCTCCCCGATCCTGCCTTGCTTGGCCAGCAGGGTCGCTTCGATATAAGGCACCTTTTTCGCCAGTTCTTCGTCCGGACCTGCTTCCTGCAGCAGGCTGCGGTATATCTCCAGTGCTTCTTCCAGGCGATCACGGCTTTCATACAGCTCCGCCAGCTCCCGCTGCCAGGACAACTCTCCCGGGGCCAGGGCGACCGCGGCCTGCAAGTAGGCCAGGGCAGGCTCCGGGCGACCTTGCCGCTGGAATTCCTGGAAGAGGCGATGAAAATCCGCGGCTGTCATTCCGCTTCCAGGCCCTGCCAGTGCCTGCATGGAAATCAGGCCCAGCAGCAAAGAGGCGATGAACACGCAGAAATATGCAGTATTTCGGCCAGGCCTGCATGATGATCCAGCTCGGAATCGCTCAGGCATTGTCATCGACCTCAGAAATAGAAGTTCACCCGGAACAGGACCCGCCAGCCATCGAACTTCAGATTCATGGGACGATAGAAATCCTCCTCATAGGCAGGGTCGTCGGAAAACGGGGCGGCCTCCGTAAGATACTTCAGCGTCCCGTCTGGGCCGAGAATCGATGGCAGCTTGAAGCGGATATTGTCGTTGGCCTGGATATCATCCTTGCGGCTGGCATTACCAAGACGGAAACTGGAAAGACCATAGCTGTAACCTGCATCCATCCCGAGGGAGATCCAGTCATAGATAAAATACTCGGCACCCAGCGCCAGCTCCAGCATGAGGACACCGGTTGCCTGGGACTCGATGACGATGACACGCTTGAAGGACTCGTCGGGTCCACCCTGAAAGGCAAAGACGAATTCTTCCTTGTAATCGATGTCGAAAATCTCACGCAGCAGAAATTTCCAATAGATATTGAATTTACCCGGCCGTATCATGAAATTTCTTTTCAACCCCAGGTAATATTCAAAATAGGAAATATCCCCGGATCGCTCGTAGGCAGTTCTTGTCAAATTTCCCTGAAAAGGAATCTCTGTAATTACCGTGGATTTCCCTCCGCCTTCCCACACGCTGAAACCAAACAGAAAGGCGTTCTTGTCGTTGAGCAAGAGCTGGAATTCAACACCGGCATTGGTGCCCCAATCTATTGGCTCAAGATCGTTCTCTATGATGAAATTGAAGTCTATGTTTTCGCCGGTACCAGGAAGAGTCAATCTTCCCTGTCCTGGTAAAGGGGCCTCAAACTCGCCATAATTCAGCAATTCCAGTCCTGGACTGTTGATACCGAGCATGGGTGCGACGCTCCATCGCTTGGGCCTTGTTTCCGCATAAGAAGTAAAGGCCCATGCCAGCAGCATGCACACTGAAAGAGTCAAAGAAATACCGCGTACCAGGAACCCATCGTCGCTTAACCGGCCAGTTTTCTCTTCAGAATGCATACTTGAACTCGACATAGACTCTGTCATTGTCATTAAAATTTCCGAAGAACTGGGCATTCTGCTCAATAGCATTGGGGGACGCTACGCCACCACCCCCTACAGAAACACCCAATTGTGACTTGTCGCCGAAAAACAGGTCCAGGCCGGTGGCGATCTGGAAGCGGTCCGTGATATCGAATGTCCATTCAGGGTTCAGATAGAGTTCCTTGAGATTGACCAGGGCAATGGCCAAGAGCTCGAAGACGGCCGAGCGCTGAGGCAAGGGTTTGCGGGCAAAAAGTGTCAAGGAAGTATCGAACTCGTCCTGGATCAGGTCGGGATCATAATCGAGGATGATCCATTGACTGATGGCAGGCGACCAGTCCGTCCCCAGCCAGTTGAAATCGACGCCGAGTCCCCAGCGGATATGCTTTTTCTTCAGTGCGCCCTGGTGATCGAGAAAACCGTCGTTGTTGTCGTCCACGTCGTTGGCCAGCCCGAAATACTTGTCCGGCACAAAGACGACTTCGCCCTTGAGAATCGCTGGACCGGCCTGCCTGACGAAGGTCCCACCGAACATGTTGATGCGGGTATAGGTGGGAAAGAATTCGGGATCGAGTGCCGAGTCGATCTGCGCCGACCGGAATATGACGGGGAAATCGTCCCAGGTCCAGAAATAACTGAGAGTGAGCTCTGTCTCCTTGATGGTCCGCGTCACCTTGAAACCGATTTCCGAGTTCTCGAGACGGAATGACTCCGGCTCCTCGGTGCCCGGCACTCTCTGCAGCAATTCCCATTCTGACCCCCTGGGTGCGGGCTCGTGGAACCTGATCTCGGGTATCCACAGAAACTGATAACTGTTCTGCTCGCCATAATAGTCAATTTTCAACGTCCACAAGGGAATACGGTAATCGAGCAGGTCAGGCATGATCAATTCGCGGAAGTCCAGGGGATTGATCTCGTCGGTGATACGGATGCCTTCCAGCACGCCCCAGACGACAAACTGCTTGCCGATGCGGACATCCGCATTCTCGAAAAACAGATCCAGATAGAGTTCACGGATCTCGGCAACAGGAGAATCCTTTTCTTCTTCGAGATTTGCAATAAAAACCAGAGGCTGGTCTTCGTCGCGCACCGAGCGGGCGCTGATGGTCTGGTAATCGAAGAGGTCGTAGGCAAGATCGTAATAGGCCCAACCGGCAAACTTGAACCCGCCCCAGTCACCCAGCGCGCGTTCGGCGTTCAAATAGACGATGTTCCGGATTTTGGTGATGGAACGGGGCTCATCGAAACGAAAGGCAGTCTCGTTCTTGAGATACCCGCTGAGATTGAAGGAGGACAGGAAACGATGCCAGCCATCGTTTCCTGTCGCTTCAGGACCTGCTGCGCTGCCGTTTCCGTCCGGCTGCGCCTGCGCGGCGTTCGCTGCTGTCGTTGCCAGCAGAAGGAAAAACAGGAAGTAACGGATGGGGCTCGATGGGGAACGGGTGATGGGCCATCTTATTTGCATTTAGCGCATAGGATAACATGATCTTCGCCGGGGATCGGCAGGCCCAGCATGACCACCGTGCCCGCGCCCAGCCTGGCACCACACCCCGAGCATTGCATCTCCCGGTTCAAAGTGATGTCTTCCCATCCGATGACATGGGGAAAACGCTGCGCATGTCCCTGGACAGGGGGCGTATCGTGACGATGTGGAACCGGCTCGGCAGGCGGCATCTCCGTGCCAAAGGCATCCTCCAGAACATTCCGGATAAGGATGGAAACCGGTATGCCCATGGCATTGGCCCGCGCAATGACCTTTTCCTTCAGCTCCCTGGGCACCCTGGCACCCAGATATTCTTCCTTTCGTTTCATGGCCCGCTCGCGCGCCTTGTCCCGCATCAGTTCGGCCTGCTTCCGGAACTGTCTCTGGGCCTGTTTCCGCATTTCTTCGGCTGCCTTGCGCATGGAATACCCCGCTTCTTTTTGCCTACCAACGGGTTTTCATTGTATAACGATAGTATAACATTGTCAAACATCAGCAGGGCAAGGAGAAATCAGCAGAAGAATGACGGCCTGATGCGCCTCGATGCCCGCGCGCGCAGGGGGGGGAAGAAAGATCAACGGGGGGATGGCCGCATCAGCCGGAAGCGGCACTGTCCGGTTCAGCAACAGGTGCAGCCTCCTCGGGCTGGCGCTGCGGAGGCAGCTTGATGGCAGGGATCGCGCCAGGACCCCGGCTCAGGGTACGTGCGGAAAAGACGTTGTCAGGCAGACCGGTATTGATCAGGACTTCACTGACCTGAAACACGGAAGCAGTGAGGTTCTGCTTGTTGCGCACCAGGACCCGCTCCCACACCCAGGCATTGCCCACTTTCTGCCACTTGATGAACTGCTCCTTGAGCAGCTCGCCCTGGGGATCATAATAATCGATGCGGGTATTGACGCAGTCCTCCCACTTGTCCTGTTTGAAAAACCAGAAAACCCGCTTGCTGTAGAGGGGTCGTTTTTCCTTGGGCGTACTCTCCACGAGGTAGAAACGCAGGCCCTTGATCTCCCGGGTGCCAATAAATTTGTGATTGTCGTCCTCCAGGGCACGCTGGCTGACATCGGCATAGGTGAGATTGGAATTGAGGAAATTGTCGCCGGGGTCGCGAATCGACACCCGACGGATCTTGCGCAGCACCGGGAGATAGATCCACTGGTCCACCTTGCGCCCTTTCTCTTCCGTGTATGCGACCCGCATGAATGCGGAGCCCTTGGCGTCCGGTGGAAAAATGGTAAAGAGCAGCATCTTGTCGGCGACACCCCCCTTGCCCTTGAAGTCTTTCCAGAAGCGCAGATATTCGCTTTTCTTGACGTTGCCCTGTTTGTCCCTGAGCAGGACGGTGAACTTGGAGCGCTGATCTTCCCCCGGATACTTGTAGCCACAACGCTTGAATATTTCCTGGCCAGTCAGTGCTTCTTTTTCATCGGCAAGGGCAGGCATCCCCGGGGATATCGCAAGCACCAGCAGCCCCACCGCCAGGGCGCCGGCTCGCCACACCCGATTGGAGAGACTGGAGTTCAAACGGTGCTCAAGGTAAAGCTCAGGGTTTGATGCCGGTAATCAGTGTAAAAGGGCTGGGATCAGGCAATGGACGGTATTCGAGGTCCACAAATCCGATCTCCCGCGCAAATTCCGCGACCTCTTTCGCTGAATAGGCCCGGCCCGCCGGCGTGTGAATGAGCTGATTGAGGCCCACCTGGACCGGCAACATGGGACCGGTCTTTTCATCATCGAGAAACTGTTCCTGGATAAGGATGATACCACCGCTGACCATGGCCTTGAAGGACTCCCGCAGGATGTGTTTCACGATATCCGGCCCTTCCTGGCTGATCATGGAGGAAGTCAGCACGACATCGTAACCCTCGCCGTAGCCCTCATCCATGTAGCTGCCCTCGATGGTCTCCACCACACCCTCGGCATTCCAGTCCCGGATGATATCCCGGGTGACGCGCAGGGTCTGGGGAAGATCGAGCACTGCCGCTTTCAGGCCGGGATTCTTCTGGCACATGATGATGGAGAAGATGCCCGGCCCACCGCCCACATCCAGCATCTTCTTGCGTCCCTGCAAGGGGACCTCCTCGGCAAGCAGTTGTGCCTGGGGAATGCCGCGGTGCAGCATGCCCATGATATAGGTGCGGGTGGCCTCCTCGCCATGATCATGCTGTTTCTCCACCACGGGCGCCCCGCTGCGCACGGCCTCTTCCAGGCGCGACCATGGCAGGACCCAATTCTTGAACATGGAGACGATACCCCGCTGGTTGCGCGGACTGCCCTCTACCAGGAAGGTTTCGGCCAGCGGCGTATTCCGGAACCTGCCCTCGACCTTCTCCAGGAAACCGAGGCAGATACAGCCCATGAGGATCATTTCGATACCCCGGGCATCGACGCCGCAACGCTGCGCCATTTCCTCGGCCGTGGCGGGCCCCTCCTTGGACAACTTGGTAAACACATCCAGGCTGTTGGCCACATGCAGGATACTGGAATCCCAGTAGGCCGAAGCCACCCGCATCACCGCCATGGGATCCAGGTCATAGCCAGACTTATCATGTTCACTCATAACCAAGGGTTCCTTCTGAACGAGTTGGAATGCGATTCAATCAGACGCCCGCGCGGACACGCTTGTGCGTGTCTTGCAGGACGGAGACAGTGAGGGAGTTTAAGAGCGCAGGCAGTGTGGGAGGAGCCCAAGGGCTCCTCCCCTTCCCGCTTGTACCTTCAAGCAAAGACGCAGGCAAATAAAGGCTCAGGAAATAGCGAGACGCATGCAGGGCTCAGGGCTGCGGTGCTGCAAGCGTCGGCGCCGCCCCAAAGGCCGTATCCCAGTCAAACGGGAACTCATAGCCGCCCTGACCGTCAGGAACGATGTCCACCTGGGTGGTGGAGAAGGTCGAGGCCGTTGCCGGCGTGCCGGTATTGTTGGTCACCGACTGGAAACCGAACTTGGAAAGATTGGGCGGGCTGCCCGCCTGCGCCGTATCCACCTGCTGCCCGAGCCAAGCCACCATGACGTCATCACCGGCCACCCAGCTCACGGTACCTCCATTGGTGCCGGAGGTGTTGCCCAGGGTCAGGGAACCGGGGGCCACGTTCTGATCGCCGCTCAGCTGCTCGATGACGAAACTCTGGGAATTGGTGGTATTGTCCACCACTCCGTCGCCCATGCCCAGGTTCTGGCGCAGGCTCATCTTCTTGCCTGTCACATTGCCGGCGGCATCCTGGTTGATGTTCATCTTGAAGCTGTTGAACAAGCCATCACCCAAGACCGCCGTATTGCCCTGGTCGGTGAAATTCTGATCGATGTTCATGTTGGCAGCGCCGGCCGGCTTCAGGGCAGAGGCCCAGGCGCCCATATAGAAAGTCGCCGTGTTGGAAAAGTTGAACTGGGTGTTTGGCGTGGTGGTGCTCTCCGTGGAACGCTGCTGCCCCATGATGCCGTTGGCCGCCCCCTGGCGGATGAAGCTCTCGTCGGAGTAGGGCAGATTGGCAGCCGGCGTTCCTCCCGCGGCACCAGCGCCGGGATCGGTGATGATGGTCTGAATGTAAGTGTCTGCACCATCGACCACTTCCTGCTGGAGGAATCCATCGCCGCTCACCAGCGGCGTGCAGGTCACACCGGTCTGGCCGCAGTACCCCGCCGGATCGGGTGTAATGGTACCGTTGTCTGCGCTCCAGTTGTCGAAAACCGGTGCCGCGTGCAGTCCCACCGGCACCAGCATGGCAAATGCGCCAGCCATGCTGACGGCCTTCACAGTTGCTCTTACATTCTTACCCATTTTCGAATAGCCCCCTCTATATTGACGAGCCCTGGACCAAGCATGGCAACCAATACGGCTGGCTGCCCCAGGCTGTAAGCAAATATTCCCTGAAAGGTTCCGCTTCCCTGCCCGTCGGCCTGACAGCTTTACATCAAGCCGCATGCCAACCTGGGAAGCAATACAAAATGTAACCGAAATACTATCATATTCATTCCGGACTGTCTAATTCCCAGCCCTTGAAACACAACGCCGACCTCATCTCAACTAACTGATAAATATAGTATTATCTTTTTTGGATCAGTAATACTCATGCTGTGCGTCCGGCTCAAGCCGGGTGGCGTCCATGGTAATTCAAAAAGACCAGATTGTTCTGCTTGCGCCCGTAGTCGATCCGGGTCAGGGAACCATAATCAATGGTGAGCTGGCGATAGGCGGACAGCGGCATGTGCAACGCCCCGGTCACACACATCCGGATAGGGCCCACATGGGCCACGACCACGATGAACTGGCCGGTGTGACGGGCAACGATCTCATCGACGGCAGCCGTGACACGACGCGCATGATCCCTGATGGGCTCGCCTCCTTCGGGCACGAAATTGACTGGATCCTGCTTCCAGGCCAGAAACTGCTCGGGATAGTCCCGCGCGATTTCATCGAAATACAGGCCATCCCAGATCCCGAAAGGGCGCTCCTTGAGCCCCTCATGCGTATGCAGGGGGGCACCCGTGGCCTCGATGATAGGACGCGCCGTACTCAAGGTTCTCTGCATGGGGCTTGCATAAACCACATCCACGGGCTCGCCCCGCAACAGGACCGCGGCTTCCTCTGCCTGACGCTCGCCTTCGAGCGTCAGGGGAGGATCCTCCCTGGCGTCACAATACAGACGGTCATGAGGAAAATCGGCTTGCCCGTGACGTACATAGACCACGCGCGTGACCTGCTCTTTTTCTCTCATTGACACCTCTGCGGGATCGGGCTGAATTCCAAACGGATTCAGGTGAGGGGATGACTGTGGACATGGGGCGTCCCCTCATGGGTATGGCTGACCTCGGTCATGTCCACAGGCACCATGTGCAGCTTGCCATGGCGCACACCGCGCTCGGCCATGACGGCATTGGCCAGCGCCTGGACCCGCTTGATGGGGCCACGCATGATGGCGATTTCCAGGCAATTGTCATGATCCAGGTGAACATGGAGGCTGGCCAGGTTCAGTTCATGATGGCGATGATGGACCCCGGTGATGCGACTGGCCAGTTCCAGTTCGTGGTGGTTGTAGACATAGCTCAAGGTGGCCACACAAAAGCCGTCCTCGGACTTTTCGAGGCGTTCCTTCTCGAGCTGCTGGCGGATGAGGTCGCGCATTGCCTCGGAACGGTTGGTATAACCATGCTCACTGATAAAGGCGTCGAACTGCTCGGCAAGCGCGGAATCGAGCGACATCGTAATACGTTCCATGATTCATCTTCCCCGATAACATTCGGTCGTAAGTGATGCAGTGCAGGGCGGCAATCCAAAGACAGGCCACAAGGGCTTGGCAAATGGAATCAAAGCCTTACATCTCACGAATATCTCCAATTTTATCCTACCCCCCCGCCCGAGTCACTCTCGCGCACCACGCCACCTGTTCCCGGCCCTCAGTTGCCTGCCCCGATCGCCTGCTTGATGCACATCGGTACGCATGCTAAATTACCTGCCATACCCACCCCCCCTGGGGAGGGAGTGGGGAGGATAAAGAGAACTGAAAGGACAAACAAAGGAGGCCCCCGATCATGATCCGTCTGAAAATCGCCGGCATGAGCTGCAGCCACTGCAGCAATGCGGTGTCCGAGGCACTTGCCCAGGTACCCGGCGTCACCAATGTCGTCACGGTCGATCTGGAACGCGGTGAAGCCCGGGTGGAAGGGACACCCGATCCGGCGGCTCTCGTGGCGGCAGTCCAGGATGCGGGCTATGAGGCTGAAATTGGCTGATGGCCGACCCCTGCTGCGAACAACTCAGGCTCTCCGAACAAAGCCGTGCCGAGGCACGACGGCGCCTGCTGTCCATCAGGGGCCATGTAGAGGGCATTCTGCGCATGCTGGAGAACGAAGACATCTATTGTGTGGATGTCCTGCGCCAGGTGAAGGCCGTGGATGGCGCCCTGCGCAAAGTCAGCAACGTGATCCTGCGCAGTCACCTCAAGGATCACGTGGTCTCGGCGACCCAACGCGGCGATGCCGACGAGATCGTCGATGAGCTGATGGAAATCCTGAAATACCGCTGACAACCCGCTTCCCTGTCCCCTTCCCTTCCTCATGAGCAACATGCAGCACATCCAGGTCCAGGGCTTGAGTTGCGCGGCCTGTGTGCGGCGCGTGGAACGGGCGCTCACCCGGCTCGAAGGCGTGCGCGCTGCCAGCGCCAACCTGGCAACCGGCAGGGTTGCGATCGAGCACGACCCGGAGCGTGCGCCTTTGCCCGAACTGTTGGGCACTATTCGTCAGGCAGGCTACCAGCCGGTTCTCGAAAAACGTGTCCTGCCAGTGCATGGCATGAGCTGTGCCGCCTGTGTCAGGCGGGTGGAACGTGCGCTGGGCAAGATCGCGGGGATTGTCTCGGCAGAGGCCAACCTGTTGAAGGAATGTGTCCATCTGGCATATCTGCCCGACGCCGTGGACACCGCAACCCTGCGCCAGGCCATCATCGCGGCGGGCTACGAAGTCCCCGCCGAAGACGATCACGCAGGACAAGGCGCATGGGACACTCCCCGCGGCAGCACGGGCAAAACGGGTGAAGACAATGCCAGCAGCGCGGGGCTGCGCCGGGATCTGTTCCTTGCCCTCCTGTTCACGCTCCCGCTCGTACTGCTGGTCATGGGCCCCATGCTCAGTCCGGCCATTGACAACGGCCTGGCACAGATGCTTTCAAACGATGTCCGTCACTGGCTGGAATTCCTGCTGACCACGCCGGTGCTGTTCCTCGCCGGCGCGCGGTTCTTCCGTCAGGGCTGGGTGGAACTCAAACACCTCAATCCCGGCATGAACAGCCTGGTCATGCTGGGGGCGGGGGCTGCCTACGGCTATTCAGTGGCGGCATTGCTTGCACCCGAACTGTTCCCGCCCGGTACGGCCCACTTCTACTTCGAAGCAGCGGCAGTGATCGTCACCCTCATCCTGCTGGGCAGATACCTGGAAGCCGGCGCCAGGAAACGCACCTCCGAGGCCATCCGCAGACTCGCCGGCCTGCAGAGCAAGACGGCCTGTCTGCTGCGCGACGGCACCCCCCGGGAAGTACCCGTCGAATCGGTGCGTCCCGGTGATCTGCTCCTGGTTCGCCCCGGAACCTGCGTGCCCGTCGATGGCGAAGTCATTGAGGGTGCAAGCCATGTGGATGAGTCCATGATCAACGGCGAACCCCTGCCAAGGGCCAAGACGGCTGGCAGTGAACTGGTCGGGGGCACCATCAACAAGCATGGCAGCCTGGTCATGCGCGCCACACGGACCGGCGACGATACGCTCCTGTCGCAGATCATCCGGCTGGTGGCCGAAGCCCAGGCCGGCAAGCCTGCCATCCAGCGTCTTGCCGACCGCATCGCCGCTGTTTTCGTCCCCGTCGTGATGGCGCTCGCCGTCATCGTGTTTCTGGTCTGGCTGGCCGTGGGCCCCCAACCGGCATTGAATTACGCCTTCGCCGCCGCAGTCAGCGTCCTGCTCATCGCCTGTCCCTGCGCCATGGGGCTGGCCACCCCCACGGCGATCATGGTGAGCACGGGCAAGGCGGCAGAGCTGGGCATCCTGTTTCGTCGGGGGCGCATCATGGAACAACTGGCGCACGTGGATGTGATCGTCATGGACAAGACCGGCACGCTCACACAGGGGCGCCCGGCGGTGGCCGAATACATTGCCTGGCATGGCGATGAAAACAGGCTGCTCTCCTGGATCGCGTCCGTGGAGCAGGCCAGCGAGCATCCCGTCGCCCGGACCATCGTTGAACTGGCCTGCGAGCGCATCCCGGACTTGAAAGAGGAAATGGCGCCGGTCGCCGATTTCCAGGCCCTGCCGGGTGAAGGGGTGAGCGGCCGCGTATGCGGTCATCACATACTCATCGGCACGGCCCGATTCCTGGCACACAAGGACATCGATATCACGCCGGGCATGCCGCATGCGCAGCGGCTGGCAGAGCAAGGCATGACCCTTGCCTGGTGTGCCCTCGATGGCCGCCTGGCTGCCCTTTTTGCCGTATCGGACCCGATGAAACCCGGCAGCAAGTCTGCCGTGCAGCGACTCCGGGCCCAGAACCTGGAAGTTGCCATGATCACGGGTGACAACCGCCAGACTGCCGAAGCCGTGGGCCGTCAACTGGGATTGTCACAGGATGCCATCCAGGCCGAGGTGCTGCCCGGACACAAGGCAGAACATGTCAGGCGTCTTCAGGAATCGGGGCGGAAGGTTGCCTTTGTGGGAGACGGCATCAACGATGCACCTGCCTTGGCCCAGGCCGACGTGGGCATCGCCATGGGCACGGGGACCGACATCGCCATGGAAAGCGGCGATGTGATACTCATGTCAGGCAACCTGCAGGCACTTGCGGATGCCATCGAGCTTGCGCGCCGCTGCCTGGGCATCATCAAGGGCAATTTCTTCTGGGCCTATGCATACAATACCGCCCTCATACCCGTTGCAGCCGGCGCCCTCTATCCCTTCACCGGACTGCAGCTCAACCCCATGCTGGCCGCCGGCGCCATGAGCCTGTCCAGCCTGTTCGTGGTCAGCAACAGCCTCCGCCTGCGCCGTTTCCAGGGACAACGCCAGACTCCTAGCCATGAGCCCGCGGAGGGATCCACACCTCCCACAGGATACGCAGAATCATGATCGCCAGGCAGACGCCGATGAGGGTACCCGCGATCATGGTCAGCCACGCGAATTCCGAAGCCACGAAGCGCGTCAAATTGAGGCCGGCGATATCCCCCAGGAAACTGAGAAACAACAGGGCCACCAGGACCGTCTTGGCACCACTGCCAAGGCGTGTCAGGCAAAACAAGGCACCGATGGCCAGCAGGATGAGTGAAAATCCCAGTAAATGAATATGGGCGAGCTGCACCAGGATCTGGGGCGGCAATGAATCATCCACCGGCCCCGCCATGGGCATGTCGTGGTCCATGCCCATCCCTGCCATGTCGTGATCCATCCCGGCATCCGGCATATCCTCTTCATCGTCCAGCGAGAACTCTTCTTCCACGAACCCCCGTTCTTCCATCATGGCCTGCTCCTCCCGAGACAGGCTCTTGTCGCCATAGTGGTCGGCGATGGCCTCGGCGGAAACGCCCACTGCCAAAGCGGCATTCAAGGCCGCCGCAAGATAACCCGTGCCCAGGATGATGACAAAGCCCGTGATGAGCATTTTCCAGTAAAGCGGCAGACTGGAAAAATCGAAGCTGTCGCCTGAAATCTTTCTGTTTCTGTTCATGTCTTTCTCCCGCCTAAGCTCGTTCCCTGCAGCCGAGGGATGCCAGTATCTCCATCGGCATCACGCCACCCTCAGTTTTGGTGCGACACGATACGAGGTGTAGTGCAAACTATAACCCGCCACATAAAAAACGGGGATTCGATTATACCCTTTATTCGTTAATATTAAAAAGTAATATATCATAATATACGATCCCGCCGGGACTTGCGCCTCGACCGGACTCAGGAAGCCTTGTCCTTCTCTGAGCCGCTTTCCTGTCGGCCTGCCGCTTCATGATGTCCGCCGCTTTCATCGTGGGCATGTGGTACGGCGATATGCCCGTGCCCGCCGTTGTGGTCGTGCTGCCCGAACGCGTGGAAGTGACTCTCATCGACTTCCTCGTGCAGATGGTCGTGTTCATGACTGTGGGCATGGAGATGAACGTGGACATGGCCGTCGGGACCGTGGGCATGGCGATGGGCGTGCAGAAACCGGCTGATGATGTGGCGATGCTCTTCGTCCATTTCCTGCTCGTGGAGTATCCCATGGAGCAGCTCATGGGTCATGAGCGCTAGCGGCAGCTCCAGCTTGTTCTCCTCCAGGAGGCGCCGGTTGTAGAGTATGTCCTGTGCCGGCCCGTCTGCCGCAATGCGGCCATCGACGAGCAGCAGGCATCGGCTGCATACCTCCAGCGCGATATCCAGATCATGGGTACAGAGGAGAATGGTCTTGTCGGAGGCCTTCAGCCAGTTGATCAGGTTGCGCCGGTTGAGAGGATCCATGTTGGTGGAAGGCTCGTCGAAAACGAGAATGTCCGGCTGGTAGGACAGCACCGTGGCCAGCGCCAGGCGCTTGCGCTCACCGAAGGAGAGGTGAAAAGAAGAGCGCTGCTCAAAGCCCTCCAGGCCCACGACGGCCAGGGCCTCCTGTACCCGCGCCTCGATCTCCTGGCGGGGCAGGCCCAGGTTGAGCGGACCGAAGGCCACGTCATCGAAGACGGTGGGGCAGAACAGCTGATCGTCAGGGTCCTGAAAGACGATACCGACCTTGCGCCGGATGGTCTTGAGATTCTCCTTCCTCACCTCGAGGCCATCGATGAGCACGCGCCCCGACGTCGCCAGTTCCACGCCGTTGAGATGACTCATGAAGGTGGACTTGCCCGCGCCATTGGGCCCGATGAGGGCGACCTTCTCGCCCTTGCGAATGCGGCAGCTCAGCCCCTTCAGAACCTCGTGACCACCGGGATAGGCAAAACAGACATCATCCGCCTCGATCATGATCCGCTCTGCCACCACCCCGCTCTTCGACCCTTCAGTCATTCAATACCGTCCTCTTCAATACCAGCCCTGGGCAGCCACCCGCCAGGGGCCGGCACGATCAGCGTAGAGCAGCACCACCCCCCCCGCAAGCACCACCAGCGCCTTGAGATAATCCGCGGCTTCCGCCCGGAAAGTCACGAGGGAATGAAGCTCGCCCTGATAGCCCTTGGCAAGCATGGCCTTGTAGACCCGCTCGGTGCGCTCGAAACTGCGTACCAGCAGGGTACCCACGAAATGCCCATAGACGCGCAGGGTCGCAGGATCCATGCGGGCGATGAAGCCCCTCGCCCGCATGGACGTATGCATGCGGCGCATCTCGCCCAGAAACACGTAGGTGTAGCGATAAGTGAACAGCAGCATCTGCACCACCACGCGGGGGCACCTGAGATGCTGCAGCGCCAGCATGGAGATGTCGAAGCGGCTGGAACCGAACAGGGTGAAGGTCATCATGACGATGGCCAGGGCCTTGAGAAAGATCAGGCTGGCCAGACGCAGGCCCTCCCAGGCAAAACCCAGGCCGAGCCAGTGAAAAGCGGGGTCACCGGGATAACTGAAGGGCATGATGATGAAGAAAGGCAGCAAGAAAACCAGCACGAAGGACAGCCCATGCGAGATGAAGCGCAGCGGCAGGCCGCTGAGCCCCAGCAGGGCCGCGCCGCAGATCAGGGCCACCATGGCCATGGGAATCGTCTGCAGAAGGGCCGTGACAAGGATGAACAGGCCCAGTGCGGCAATCTTCAGCCGCGGATCCCAGCGCTGCAAGGGCGATTCGAGATGGGCGTAACGGTCGATATCCAGCGCCATCGCGTCCCCTGCCTCGTCAGCCTGCGGCCCGGCCTGCCCGGTCTCCCTGCTGCCCGGCGAGAATGTCGGGCTTGACGCGCTGCAGGAACTCGGCGCAGGCCCCCACCACGGCTGCCTCGATCAGCATGATGGGCACATGGGCCGCCAGTACCGTGGCGGCAACGGCCTGAAAGGCCTCACCGGTGGTCACCAGGGCCAGGGCCAGGACAATCCCGGAACTGATGGTGCCGGCGGCGCCGGCCAGGGCGCCGAAAACCAATGCACGCCGCTTGAGCTGGAAGCGGAATCGCTGCTGCCAGACCAGATAGGCGATCAGGCCGCCACCACCCAGCATCACCGAGTTGACACCGATGACCGTAATCCCCCCATGACCGAAAATGACAGCCTGCAGGATAATGCCCAGCATGATGGCGGCAAAGGCCCGCCACCCCAGCACCACGCCAACCAGTCCATTGAGAATCAGGTGAACACTGGCCGGCCCCAGGGGGATCTTGATGAGGGAGGCGACAAAGAACACGGAAGTGATCACCGAGATCTTGGGAACCTCTTCCATGTCGAGCTTGCGCATGGTGGCAGCGGCCAGCACCGCGGTACCGGCGAATCCCGCTGTCAGCACCGGCGCGGAGAGTATGCCTTCTGAAATATGCATCGCGTTTGCCTGATGAGGGTTGCCTGTCGAAAAGTCCCGGCCGTCGTATGCTGTATCGGTCTCAAGTCTGGAGAACTGAGACCAGCCGCCGATCAGCGCTGATCCTTGTCGCCGGCCTGCAGCATCCGGCGCGCCTTGAGATAAAAATACACGCCGGCAATCCCAATGATGAAGCCGATACCGCCGACGATGTCACTGAAACTGCGCCGTTCCTGCAACTCGGAAATGCTGCGCATCAGGGGCCTGATGGCCTCGCCCACGGCCTTGCGGAGGGCGGCTTCGCTGATACCCGCTGCTGGAGCGGAAACACCCGCGGGAGACGAAACACCGGCGTCGGCGGCAAGAGGCGCCTTTCCAGACACCTCCGCGGCCGGCATTTCATCCCCCATGCCCGCAAGCTCGGCCCGGGGAATAAGATACTCCGTCTTGTGTCCCATACCGGCATTGAGGGTGATGCGCAGATCTTCCTGCACGGGAATCTTGAAAACGAAGCTGCCCTCGTCATCCGTGATCCCCTTGAGAAGCTCCCGGCCGGCACGGTCAAATACAACAACTTCACTCTCCCGGGCCCGCTTTCCGTCAGAAAAATAACCTTCAACGAAAACCTGGTCCCCTTCGGCAAAGGCAAACATATTGACCTTATGAGCCAGCACCTCTGCGCTGCTCAAAAAAACGGACGCTGCCAGGAGATAAAACAGCGGCTTCATGGCAACATGATTTCCCGATCCGAATGAAAAAAAGACGGTCTATGCATCAGGCGGGCGCCAGGGGAAGATTCATACATGTTAAGTATTGATAATATCACATATCAAGATGGTATTCAGCCCCCCTCTTCTGCAAACGCTTCCCGTCCAACCCGGCTTTTTACACCTGCCGTTCGAAAAAAGCCCCGCTCCGCAGTGAAGCAGGGCCTTTAACCCGGCATGGGCAGGTACTTCACAGGCCAGGGAATCGTCCGCCACGTGCCAGGCGGGATCAGGCTGTCTTTTGCAGTTTGCGCTGCGCCACGCCGGGATCTTCCGAGTTGTGCTCCACCCAGTGCTTCTTCCCCTCGGTGGTGATCTCACACTTCCAGAACGGCGCGCGCTCCTTCAGATAATTGATGATGTAGCGGCAGGCATCGAAGGAGTCCTTGCGGTGGGCGGACCAGACCGCCACCAGCACGATGGGGTCCGTGGGGACCATCTCCCCCACCCGGTGCACCACCAGCGTATCCATCACGTCCCACTCGTCCATGGCCTCCTGGCAGACCCGCTCGATATGCCGCTCCGTCATCCCCGGGTAATGATCAAGATTCATGGAACGCACATTTTCACCGTCGTTGAAGTCGCGCATGGTGCCGACGAAGATCACCACCCCGCCATGCTTGCCGGGAGGCAGGGCCTCGCGTTCGTAGGCCACGACTTCCTTGTAGGGATCCAGGGGTTCTTTGGTAATCGCTACTTTCATCGTCAACCTCCGGTTACGGGGGGAAAGAAGGCAACCTCATCGCCGTTTTTCAATTCATGGCTGGTATCCGTGTATTCCATGTTGACCGCCACCAGGATATTCTCGGCGATGGGTTCGTCGGAAACCTTGCTCCACAAATCGGCCACGGTGACCTTGTCGCCATCCAGGCTGACCTGGTCCTCTGCGCGTCCCATTCGATCACGCAGACTGGCAAAATATCTGACCTTGATGTCCATACCTGTCCCTCATGCGATAGGGTGGAAAAACGAATGTGCCATATCAGGCGGAACGCCGCCAGGTGCCCGATTTGCCACCGGACTTGGCCAGCAATCCCACCTCGGAAATGATCATGCCCCGGTCCACTGCCTTGCACATGTCATAGATGGTGAGCAGGGCCACCTGGACAGCGGTGATGGTCTCCATCTCCACGCCGGTCTGTCCGTTGCAGCGCACCGTCGCCTTGCAATACACCGCGTTCTTGTCCGGCTCCGGCGTCAACTCCACATCCACGGCGGTAATCATGATGGGATGGCACAAGGGGACGAGGTCCGGCGTCCTCTTGGCCCCCATGATGCCCGCCACCCGGGCTATGCCCAGTACGTCGCCTTTTTTGTGACCGCCCTCCATGATTTTCTTCAAGGTCTCCGGCTGCATGTAGATGCGGCCTTCGGCAACGCCCTCCCGGGTCGTGATGGCCTTTTCACCCACATCCACCATGTGGGCCTCGCCGGCGGCATTGAAATGTGTCAGGTCGTTATAACTCATAGTGCACGCTTCCCCTTGGGTTGGATGAGACTGGGCCCGAGAAACCTCCGATTGCGACAAAGATTGCGGTGCGCGAACACGCCCCTTCGCTACCCGTCAGCCCCCGATCTGCGTCATGCTGGCACGCGCCCGATCGATGTCTGAGACATTGATCTTGGCGGCGATGCTGGCCGCCTTCTTGGCTTCGAAACCGTCCTTGTATTTTTCATCGAAGGCCTTGCGGAACAGGGCGACCACGTCGTCATCACTGGCACCGTTGCGCATCAGGTCCTTGAGGTGATAGGGCACCTCCGAATAGAGACAGTTCATGATATTGCCATCGGCGGTCACCCGGATCCGGGAGCAATTGCCGCACAGGCTGCGGGTAAAGGCTGGAATGACGGCTATCTTGCCGGCATATCCCGGCACCTGATAGATGTGGTGTTCGGTGCGGGTCCCCGAGGCCGGATTGATGCCGCTGCCCGCATAGTGCGCCTCGATCTGGCTGCACAGATCCGCCGCACTGGCAAAGTGCTGCCCGGTCTCCCAGATCTGGTGGGCATCAAAGGGCATGAATTCGATGAAACGCACCGTGACGGGCTTGTCCCTGGTCAGCTCACAGAAGGGGATCAGTTCATCTTCGTTGAAACCGCGCATCAGAACCACATTGACCTTGACACGGGGAAAGCCCAGCTCCACTGCCAGGTCGATGCTCTCCAGAACCTTGTCCAGCCCGCTGCGGCGCGTGATCTGCTGAAACTTGTCCTCGCGCAGGGAATCGAGACTGATATTGACACCGAACAGTCCCGCATCGCGCAGGTCCTTCGCATACTTGGGAAACAACAGGCCATTGGTGGTCATGTGCACCGCCTTGACACCCGGTGTCTGCACGGTGCGCTCCACGATTTCCACGATATCGGGGCGCACCAGCGGCTCACCGCCGGTATAGCGAACCTTGCGCACCCCCATGCGCGCCAGGATATCCACGATGCGCAGGATCTCGTCCGTGCGCAGCACCATGTCCTTCTCCTTGAAGCGGACACCCTCTTCCGGCATGCAATAGGTACAACGCAGATTGCATTGCTCGATGACAGCGATTCTTACGTAATCGAAGGTGCGGCCATGACGATCCTGGAGGGGAGGGAGAGGGTTGGGGTGGCGGTTTTCTGCGGTGGATGATGAATTGCTTTCTGATACCCCAAAAGCCTTGTTTGCGTTCACCGTGTTATTGAGCATGATTGTCATCTCCTCGAGGGCTTTCCCGCTTGAGACTATATGTAAACAATCTCAATACCTGATTGTTTTTTTGTAAGGGATACACAGTGACAGCACGGCACGCAACTCCGGCTGCTCGAAGACTGTCACACCTCACCCGCGACACAAAATCACGCAAGCGTTTGATTGAGGAATCCTTTCTTGATTCAAGCCTCGTACCCTGCCAATGGGCCGGCCTGTCTGTCAGACGTGATGCTGTGCGCGGATCCCGCCGGCGCCCTCCGCTCCCGGGGCACCATTTCGCATGCCTTTGCGCTCAAGAATCCTAAGTGAAGTAGCTGCGGCAGAGCTGCAAGCTGCGCTCCAGCCTTGTAATGACTGATGCCAATCATACCACATTCTCACATCTGACGGAATCGCTCACCTGCGGTGAAACAAGCTATAATGCACCGCCCTGCAAGACAGGGGCAGCCTCCGGCCCATCACCATAACTTTAAGACAATCGACAGTAACGCCATTGTCCCTACGCAACGCCGGGATATGCCGCCGAAATATGCTGCTGGAACAGGCAATCTACCGTGCCACGCCCCCGGCTACTTGTATTTCGGCCTGAACTCGAGTTTTATTAACAGGGCAGATGGTGCCGCAGGCATCGGGAGCATTCGCTGATTTCTCACAGCCCCGAGACCCCGTCATCACAAACAGCCATTATCTCGAAGAGAACGCTTTATGAAAAATTCAAGCCCATCCGCACACCCGTTCGCCCAAGGGCAATGGGAAGAGCTGCCCCCCCTCGCCATCCCCCGTTCCCATTGTCCCACGACTGTCCATGGCGGCAGAATCTATGGTTTCGGTGGCGGCGGCCCCAATTTCAAGAGCCTCAACTCGGCGATCGTCTATGATCCGTCGGCTGGGTGCTGGTCCACGGTCAGCGACATGCCCACCCTGCGCTCCGGTGCCATTGCGCGAACCGTGAATGATGCCATCTACGTGATCGGCGGTGGCTTCAAGCAACCCGACGGTACCTTCCGTTTCCTCCCCACCACCGAGATCTATCATCCCGACCGCGACGACTGGTCCCGGGGTCCGGACATGCTCATGCCTCACGACTACCCCGCCGGCGCCCTGCTGGACGGACACATCTACATCATGGGCGGCCACCACCCCGACGCCGTGGTCGCCGGCCCGCAGACCGATCCGGGATTCGAATTCTGCGAACGCCTCGACCTGCAAACCGGCCGCTGGGAACAGATCGCGCCCCTGCCCACGCCCCGTTTCGCCCTGGATGCCGTGGTCATCGGCGACCGTATCGTCACCATGGGCGGCGTGGCCTTCACGCCAGAGGGCTTCAACAACTTCGACCACACCGAGGTCTATGACCCCGCCACCGACACGTGGCAGCGAGGCGAAATCACGCTCCCCTGGACCGCCGCCGGGCACGGCGCCTGCCTCGTCGACGGCCACCTGTTCATCTTCGGCGGTTACAGCGGCGACGGCATCAGCGACCATGCGGCCGTCTACGACATCGCCAACCGCCAGTGGCATCACCTGCCGCCCATGCCCCACACCCTGGCCGCCATGGGCGTGGCCGTGATCGGCCATGATATCTACCTCCTGGGCGGCTGGGCGGATGATCGCCGGGAACCCCAGGACTTTTTCTGGCGCTACCGTTTCTGACATCCGTCAAATGGCGCCTCTGAAATGGCATCGTCACCTCACAGCGAAGTTCCAGGCACGGATCTTCTGAGCGACGCAGAACTGGAACGTTACAGCCGCCAGATCCTCCTGCCGGGTTTCGACCTGGAAGGACAGGAAAGACTGCGCACCGCCCGGGTCCTGGTCATCGGCGCCGGGGGGCTGGGCTCGCCGGCTGCCCTCTATCTGGCCGGCAGCGGCGTGGGCCGGCTCACCCTGTGCGACGGCGACCAGGTGGAACTCAGCAACCTTCATCGCCAGATCCTGCACCGGACCGCGGACCTGGGTTGCAACAAGGCCGTCTCCGCCACCCGGGCGCTGACGGCCCTCAACCCGGAAATCCGCATCGTTCCCCTGCCGCAACGCATGACCGCCGCCATGCTGCACGAGATGGCCGGCGCCGCGGACGTCATTCTCGACGGCAGTGACAACTTTGCCACCCGTTACGCCGTCAATGCGGCTGCCATGCGCGCCGGCAAGCCCCTCGTCAGCGGCGCGGTCAGCGGTTACCTGGGACAGGTCACGGTGTTCCGGGCCGGCGGCCCCTGTTTCGCCTGCCTCTATCCCGAGGAAGGCAGGGATGGCGAAAGCGACTGCAGCAGCCAGGGCATCCTGGCGCCGCTTGCGGGCATCATCGGCAGCATCATGGCGACCGAGACCCTCAAGCTGCTTCTGGGGCTCGGTGAAGGTCTGCATGAACGGCTGCTGCGCCTGGATGCCGCCACCATGCGGTTCCGTACCGTCCGGCTGCATCGTGATCCGGCCTGTACCGTATGCGGCACCGTATGCGGCGCCGTATGCGGCCCGGCTCACGCCGAGGACAGTCCATGCAAAGAAAAAGAGAGTGTTGTATAATCAAGCTTCCGACAAGGATCTCCGAACACCCCTGCAACTCAACCTGAAGAACGGATTCCGCTGCACAAGTGGTGTGTCAGGATAAACTCAGCTGCCTGACTGCCGCTAACAACTTTTGAATTCCGCTGGAGGTAATCCGATCCATGAAGGCCAAAGACCGTCGCCTGGCAGAATTGCGCTCGTCCATTCCCGAAGTCACACCTTCAGAGGCCCTTGCACTCCAGGAAAATGGTGCCGCACTCATCGATGTCCGTGACCACGATGAAATCGTGCAGGGCAGCCCGACGGGCGCCTATCGTCTCGGCCGCAGCTTTCTCGAACTGCGCATCGAAGATGCCGTGCCCGATACGGCGAGAACGCTGCTGGTCATGTGCGCCGGCGGCGTGCGTTCCCTCTTTGCCGCCGATGCCCTCAGACAACTGGGCTATGAGGATGTCCGCTCCATAAAAGGTGGCTTCAGCCGCTGGAAGAACGAGGGGCACCCCTTCGAAATCCCCCGTTTCCTGGGCGCCGAGGACCGGGAGCGCTATGCCCGTCACCTGCTGATGCCGGAGGTGGGCGAGGAAGGACAGCTCAAACTGCTGGACAGCAAGGTTCTGCTCATCGGCGCGGGAGGACTGGGCTCGCCCTCTGCCTACTATCTGGCTGCTGCCGGCGTGGGCACCCTGGGGCTGGTGGACCATGACGTGGTGGACCGCAGCAACCTGCAGCGCCAGATCCTGCATACCGAGGACCGCGTGGGCATGCCCAAGGTGGAATCGGCCCGCATTGCGCTCCAGGCACTCAACCCGGGGGTCCGGATCATCGGCCACGAAACCCACCTGGACAGCGGCAACGTGGAAGAGATCTTCTCCGGCTATGACGTCATCGTGGACGGCACCGACAACCTGGCCACGCGCTATCTCATCAACGACGCCTGCGTCAAGCTGGGCCTGCCCAATGTTCACGCTGCGGTGTATCGCTTCGAAGGCCAGATCACCGTCTTCTGGCCCGCCTATGCGAAGAACCGCAGCGGCTGCTACCGCTGCATGTTTCCCGAACCGCCGCCGCCGGAACTGGCGCCCTCCTGTGCAGAGGCCGGCGTGCTGGGCGTAATGCCCGGTGTCCTGGGGCTGCTTCAGGCGGTGGAAACCATCAAGATCCTGCTGGACATCGGCGAGCCCCTGGTGGGACGCCAGTTGCACTATGACGCCCTGTCATCCCAGTTCACCGTGCTCAAGACCCGCGCCAATCCCGACTGCCGCTATTGCAGCGAAGGGGCCGAATTTCCCGGCTACGAGGATTATGCCCAGGTCTGCGCCTCCAACGCCTGACGGCTGTCACTCACACTTCAAGAGGCAAACCGGCGCGCCATGACTTCCAGCCCGTCGCTGCCCTCGAGAATCCTCTCCGCAATGGTCACGGCCTGATATTCGCCGATCTCCAGCGATTCCAGCACCATGGGCGGCAGCTCGCCGTGCGGCGCATCACCCATGCCCTGCCCCTTGAGCAGGCGGTCGGCGATGAGTACGAGCTGGGCATAGACGGCATGAGGGCCGTGGTAGTCCTCGTTGTGATGTTCCCGGGCGGCCACGACCACTTCTTCGGGCAGCTTCCACGCGGTCATGAGCCAGGCGCCGATCTGGCCGTGATCCGTACCCAGCACCTCCAGCTCCAGCTCCTCGACCGTCTTGTGGGGCTCGTTGACGATGTACTTGTTGAGTATCAGGAATTCATTCTTGAACAGATGCCCCAGCAGCAGATGGCCGAAGTTGTGCAGCATGCCGGCGAGATAGGCCATGCCCGCGGGGGGACGCAGCTCGGCGGGAAGGATGCTGCTGAGCGCCTGCACCAGCGCCGCACTGAATACCGCATGACGCCAGAAGGCATCCAGACCCAGCGGCACGTTGCGCGGGATGCGAAAAGGCTTGGCAGCCGTGGCTCCCAGGGCGAGATTGAGGACGGTATTGAAACCCAGCACCCGCGTGATGGCCGTATCCAGGGAGTCGATCTTGCCCCGGTAGCTGAAAAAGGGGGAACTGGCGTAGCGCATGATCTGTGCCGCGAGACTCGGATCCAGTTCCACCACCTTGACCAGCTCACGGATGTGGGCATCGGGGTTGGCGCTCAACTGGATGATCTTCTGGGTCATCTCCGGCATGGGCGGCAGCTTGTCCAGGCGCTCGATACGGGCACGGATATTCAGCAAGGGCCCGCCGGCCCGGGCCGCGGGGCCTGCCTGTGGCACGGCTTGTGAACCTGGTCTGTCCATCATCATATTCTGCACACGCCTTCGTGGATGAAACGGGATAAAAGGAAGTCCACCGACGATCCTGAAGCGTCCCCTCGCGGAGCCGCTCCTCCGCAACCTGTATCGGCAGCAGAAAATATTAAATTGAATCCCCGAGGCGTGGTGTGACAGGGGTCACGCCCGGGCTGTGACGACATCGGCATTGTCGCCGATGCGGAGCAGACTGGGCAGCAGCAACAGGGTAAAGACTGTGGAGATGCTCATGCCGCCGACGATGACGGCGGCCATGCCCCGGTACAGCTCGGTCCCCGCACCGGGCATGAGCAAGAGGGGCAGCATGCCGAAAATGCTGGTCAGGGTGCTCATCAGGATGGGCCGCAGGCGCAGACGCACGGCCTGCTCCACCGCGGCGCGGCGCGCCAGGCCCTGGCGTTCCGCCGCACGGGTCTGGTGCACGAGGAGAATGGCGTTGTTGACCACGAGTCCCAGCAGAATCACGAAACCGATCATGGTGAGCAGGTCCATGGACTGGATGCCGGGCAGGCCGCCCCACAGGGGCACCACGTGGCGGTTCCAGGCATTGGTGAGCTGCAGGGCGATCACGCCGCCCACGGTGGCCAGCGGAATCACCAGCAGCACCAGGAGACTGTCACGGAAGGAACGGAACAGGGCGCTGATGAGCAGATAGAGGATGGCGATGGCGAGGAGGAAGGTGCCCGCCATGTTGCGCAGCGCCGTCTCCAGCTTGTCGGCCGTGCCGGTGTAACGGATCTCCCCGTCCTCCGGCAGCATGCCCTCCACCACGGGCGCCACCTCGCGCTTGAGGATGGCCAGCGCCTCTTCAAGGGACACGCCCTCCGGCGGCCCCACCTGCAGGGTGACCGTGCGCCGCCGGTCGACACGCCGCAGCTCGTCCGGCCCCGCGGTGCGCTCCAGGCGCACCAGCTCACCCAGGGGCTGAATGCCCGCCTCGGGTGTGGCCAGCGGGAGGGCCAGCAGATCCTCGGGCGTCTCCCAGGGCGCCGAACGCAGAATGACGTCCAGGCTCCTTTCGCCATCGAAATGATCGCCCACGTAGAGGCCGTCGCCCAGGGCGCGGATCACCCCTGCCATGGTGCGCCGGTCCCAGCCTGCCTCGGCGATACGCCGCTCGTCGGGAATCAGCCGCAGTTCGGGCTCGGCCAGGTCGAGACCGGGGAAGGGCCGCACCGAGGCCCCGGGCATGACCTTGCGGATGGTCATGAAGCCGGTGCGCGCAGCCGCCAGCAGGCTGTCCAGGTCCCGCCCCTGGATGTCCATGTTGATCTTGCGCCCTTCCCCGAAACCGCCGAAGAGAGAGGCCCGGAAGGCAAAACCGATGGTGTCCGGAAACCCCCGCAGGATGCCGTTCAGGATGGGCAGCAGCTCGCTGGTGCGCGCCGGATCCACCGTCCGCACCCCCATGAACATGCCCCGTGCAAAGGCGACGAAGAAATAATTCAACACCTGGGGTTCCTTCTCGCCGTCCAGATAGGGTTGCAGGCGGGCGGCCACCACCTGACCCATCTCCTTCTCGATGGCATCGATGTTGTGACCGGGCGGCGGGTTGATGAAGGCAAAGACCAGGTTGCGGTTGCCCTCGGGCAGATAGTCCGCCTGGGGCTTGAGCCACACCACGACCAGAATGGGCAGCGACACCAGGACGAGGATCCACAAACCCCGCCGCAGCCGGGTCTCGGTGAGCCGCATGATGAGGGCGGTGAGCGCCTGCCACCAGTGTTCGTGAGGGTCGCGCATCTCCACCGTGCGCAACCAGGTCATGGCCGAGGCGGGCAGCACCGTGATGGCGACGATGAGGGAAAAGAGGATGGCGACGGCAATGGTCAACGCCAGATCCGCGAACAGCTGCCCCGCCTCGTCCGCGAGAAAGACCACCGGCAGGAAAATGGCCACCGTGGTGGCGGTGGAGGCCAGCAGCGCGCCCCAGACCTGGCTCGCCCCGTCCAGGGCCGCCTCGTGGCTGGCAACGCCGCGCTCCCGCAGGCGCACGATGTTCTCCAGGACGATGATGGCAGCGTCCAGCACCATGCCCACGGCAAAGGCCAGTCCCGCCAGGGAGATGACGTTGAGCGTGCGACCGGCGCCATCCATGAGCATGAAGCTGCCGAAGATACAGACGGGAATCGCCAGCGCCACCATGAGGGTGGCGCGCATGCGACGGAAGAACCACCACAACACCACGGTCGCCAGAAACACGCCCAGGAGGAGATTGTTGCGCACCATGGCGATGGAACGGTTGATGTAGACGGTTTCGTCATAGACCTGCTCGAAGGACAGGCCGGCGCGCTTGAGCGGCCCGTCGCGCAGCTCGGCGGCGGCCTCGCGCAGCCCTTCCATGACCTTCAGCACATTGACGCCGGTCTCGCGATGGGCGTTGACGGCCATGGCCAGGCGGCCGTTCTGGATCACGAAGCTGGCGCGGTCCTCGGGCTGCAGAGCGACATCCGCCACGTCCCGCAGGCGCACCGGCTGGCCGTCACGCCAGGCCAGGATCATGTCCCTGAGGGCCTCCACGTCATAGCTGCCGGCGTAACGCAGGGTATACCGGCGTTTGCCCACGTCCACGAAACCGCCCGAGACGTCCTCGCTGTCGGCCAGCGCGATCACCTCCGGCAACTGGATATCCAGGCTGGCGGCGCGGTAGGGATCGAAGGTGATACGGATCTCCCTGTCCCTGCCGCCGCGCACCTCGGAACGGGCCACCCCCGGCACCCGCTCGAAGCGGCTCTGCACCACTTCCTCGATGAAATCCTGATAACTGGCGATGTCCCGGTCGTTGCCCGGCAGGGTCTTGAGAATGAACCAGGCAATGGCGCGGCTGTTGCCGCCCACGGTGCTGATCACCGGTTCCTCGGCATCGGGGGGATACCGCGGCACCCGGTTGAGGCGGTTCATCACTTCCAGCAGGGCGCGCCGCAGATCGGTGCCCACGGCGAAGGTGATGGAAATGGTGCCCTGGCCACGCTGGGCCTGGGACAGGAGGCGCACCGCCCCCGGCAGTCCCCGCAGGGCGTCTTCCTGCGGCTCGATGATCTCCGCCTCCACCTCGGCGGGAGCGGCCGCACGCCAGGCGGTACGAATGCTGATCTGGGGTTCCTCCACCTCCGGCGTCAACTGCACCGGCAGACGCCCCAGGCTGATGGCGCCGAACAACAGGACGAGCAGGACGCCCACGGCCACGGCGACGGGATTGGCAAGAGAAAGCCTAACCAGCGTCATGCCGCCATCCCGTCGGCCTCAGCCCCTGTCGGCGGGGCGGGCTTCGTCGATCACCTTCACCTTCTGCCCCGGCCGCAGGCGCTCTCCGCCACGCACGATCACCCGGTCGCCGGGGCGCAGTTCACCGATGACTTCGATGTAGGGCCCCTGCGCAAGACCGGTGCGCACGGCCACCCGTTCCGCCCCCCCGTCGGCCGTGAGGCGATACACCGTGATCCCGCTGCGGCGCAACACCAGCGCATCGCGGGGCACCGTCAGCACGCGGCGCGCCGCGGCAGTGGGCACCGCCACCTCCAGCACCTGTCCCACGGTCCAGCCCGGATTCTGGAAATCGAGGCGCAGATCCATGAGATGGGAACGGGCATTCCCCGCCGGCACCAGGGCCCGCAGCGTACCCGTGGCCTCGTCGTCCCCGGACTTCAGGCGCAGGGACATGCCCGGCGCGAGAAAGGGACGCGCGGCCAGGGGCGCCATGGCCCGCACCTCCAGCTCGCCGGTATCCAGCAGATGGACCACCTCCATGCCGGCGTCCACCCACTCTCCCGGATGACGCAGGCGCGCCATGATCACCCCGGCGAAGGGCGCCCGCACCGTGCTGCGACGGATACGGTCCTCCACCTGGTGCAGCCGGGCCCGTGCCGAGGCGAGGCGCGCCTGTTCCGCGTTCAATTCCGAAACCGTCTGATCCAGGAGGGTCTGGGCGGCATTGTTGCTCTTGGCCAGGCGTCGCAGGCGCTTCACTTCCCGTTGCAGAAAGTCCAGGCGGGCCTCGACCCCCTCGATCTCCGCGGCAGACTCCTCGCGCTGCAGGCGCAAGGGACCCGCATCGATACGCGCCAGGATACCCCCTGCCTTCACCTGGTCACCCACGTCCACCACCCATTCGAGACGCCCGGCCACCTCGGCGGGCACGCGGGCCTCGTGGCGGCTGATGACATCGCCGGTGACCCAGACCATGGGCGCCAGTTCCTGCTCCAGTGCGACCGCCACCACCACGGGCGCAGGCGGCGGGCCCGCGGCGCGGGCGATCGCAGGCAACAGGGCACACAGGACAAGCAGAGCCATTCCCGGTACGGTGGTGGAGACAGCCGGGAGGGGGCGGGAGAAGGCGAGACTGATCATGGCGGTCAATTATATACAAATCTCATCGGAGGCACCGGAGAATCTGGCCCGCATCCCAGGCGGCAGGCAGGCTTCAGTCCCGCCGGCCCTGGACAGGGGGCAAAGCGTGGAGCAGGCGCTGCAGTCCAGCCAATGCCCGATATCGCCCGCTGACCATGTGCAGATAACCGAGGGTACGCGGGATATCCCCGAGATAGCGCGGCTTCCCGTCCCGATGATACAGCCGGGCAAAGATACCCACCGCCTTCAGGTGCCGTTGCACGCCCATCCAGTCGAACCACGCCTGCAGCTGCCCCGGCGACACGTCGCCAAGCAGCCCCACCCTCCGCGCCTGGTGGTGATAGCGGGCCAGCCAGTCGTGGACCCGCGCCTCGGGCCAGCGGACATAGCAGTCGCGCAACAGGGAGACGAGATCGTAGGTGACAGGACCCAGCACGGCATCCTGGAAATCGAGCACGCCGGGATTGTCCCGGGCCAGCACCATGAGATTGCGGGAATGATAATCCCGGTGGACCCACACGCGAGGTTGCGCCAGGGCACAGCGCACGAGGGCCTCGCTCACCGTCTCCCAGTCCGCCGCCTGGGCCGGCGTCAGCACCATGCCCAGATGCCGTTCCAGAAACCAGTCACGGAACAGGTTCATCTCCTGGCGCAGCAGGGTCTCATCGTAGGGCGGCAGGACACGGTCATCCGGCTCGCCGCCGCCCTGGAGCCGCAGCAGCGTGTCGATGGCGTCACCGTAGAGTCCGGAGGCGCTGTTTTCGTCGAGGGCGGACAGGTAGGACCGGTCCCCGAAATCGCTCAGCAGGAGAAAGCCCCGTTCCAGGTCTGCCGCCTCGATGCGCGGTACGTTGACACCCCGCGCGGCAAAGGCGGCCGCCACGCGGACGAAGGGACGGCAGTCTTCCTTGTCCGGCGGCGCATCCATGGCGATGTAAGTGCCCCGGGGGAGATGGACGCGGAAATAACGGCGGAAACTGGCATCCGCCGAGGCGGGCGTCAGCGAACGCACGGACAGGCCCAGGTCCCGGGTCAGCCAGTCATGCAACGAGGCGCTGCGTTCATCCATGCCTTCATCCATGCCTTCATCCATGCAGGCGGGCCTCATCCTCTGCCGCGGACCGGCGGCGCTGCCTATGAGACAGCCGGCAACGCACCAGGCAGCGCAGGTCGTCCGCCAGCAGATAGAAGCAGGGAATGCCCACCAGGATCAGCACCGTGGCAAACAGCAGCCCGAAGCCCAGGCTGACCGCCATGGGCGCGAGAAAGGCGGTCTGCCCGGTGGAAAAAAAGATCAGGGGGGAGATGCCCAGGAAGGTCGTGATACTGGTGAGCAGGATGGGCCGCGCCCGCACCCGGCCCGCTTCCACCAGGGCCTCGATGCGTTCGCGGCCCGCGGCGCGCAGGCGCTTGGCGAATTCCACCAGAATGAGCGAGTCGTTCACGACGATGCCCGAGAGCGCGAGAAAACCGATGAGGGAGAGAAACTGCAGGTGATGCCCCAGCAGCAGGTGCCCCACGATCACGCCGATCACGCCGAAGGGAATGGCGAACATCACCACCAGCGGATCCAGCAGCGACTTGAACAGGGCCGCCAGGATGAAAAAGATCAGGGCCACGGCGATGATCAGGGCCTGCAGCATGTCCCGGATGGATTCGTTGGCCTTGCGTTTTTCACCCAGGAACAGGAGCCGGTAGCCGTCGCGTGATTCGATCTCGGGCCCGAACACTTCCCGGACGCGGTCGGCCACGGCCAGCGCCGTGGTCACGTCCGCATCCACCTCGGCGGTCACCGTGGCCAGGCGCTGCAGGTCGCGGCGCTTGACCAGGTTGTAACCGCGCCCCACCGCGATGTCGGCCACCTCCCCCAGCAGCACGACCTGTCCCGAGGGGAGGACGATGCGCAGCCTGGCCAGCGCCGCCGGGTCGTGGCGCAGCCGCTCGGGATAGATCACGCGCACCGGCAGGCGCTCGTTGCCGCGGGTGACATGCACCGCCTCCACCCCCTGGAATCCCGCTCTGACGGCCTCCGCCAGCCGGGCCTGGGTCAGTCCCATCTGGCGCCCGCGCTCGTTGAGCGTGTAGCGGTATTCCAGCTTGCCCGGCTCCAGGTCCTGGTGTACGTCATAGACGCCGGGGAGACGGCGCAGGAAGGCCACCAGGCGTTCGCCGTATTCACGCAACAGGGTCACGTCTTCGCCCACGATGCCCACCTCCACATCGCTGCCGGCGGGCCCGCCCTGGGGCCGGAGGATGGAGAAACGCTGGATGCCCGGCAGGGTCTGGAGCCGCTGGCGCACCTCGCGGATGACCGCCTCGGTCTCGCGCTCGCGCGTGCCTTCCCAGCTCAGGCGCAGGCTCACCAGCGGGGTGATCCAGCGCTCGATAAAACCCTGGGGACGGCGCTTGTTGAGATCGATGATGAGCTGGATGTAGTTGCTCTCGAACTTGATGGTGGTGAAGTCGATGAAGGTCACGCCCACGTTGGTGAGCAGGCTGTCCAGCTCGCCTTCACGCATGCTCGCCAGCACGGCGGCCTCGGCGGCCTCGGCCAGCCGCGCCGAGTCCTCCAGGCTGTAGGTGTTGGGTGCCTCGATGTTGACGAAGAACTGGCCCGTCTCGATATGGCCGAAGAGCTCGAAGGACATGCGCGTGGCCGCATAGGTCACCGTCACCACCAGCACGCCCACGATGGCCAGGGACACCAGGTAGCGGTTGCGCAGGGCCCAGCCCATGAAGCCCGCATATCCCGCCAGGAGACGCTGCCAGTTCATGCGCCGCTGCTGCGCCCGCCGGCTCACCCGCAGCAGTTCGTAGGCATGGGAAGGCAGCACGCCGAAGGCTTCCAGCAGGGACCCGATCAGGGCGAAGATCACCACGACCGGGATGACGGCGATGAAGGCCCCCATGGTGCCGCCCACGGCGAACATGGGCAGAAAGGCGGCAATGGTGGTGGCCGTGGAGGCGGTCACCGGCCAGAACACTTCGCGCACGCCGCGCAGGGCGGCCTCCTCCGGCGCGAGCCCGCCTTCCATGTGGCGATAGATGTTCTCGGTGACGATGATGGCATCGTCCACGATCATGCCCAGCACGATGAGAAAGGCGAACAATGACACCATGTTGATGGAGTAACCCAGGTAATTGAGCATGATCACGGCGAAGAGGAAGGACACGGGGATCCCCAGGGCGGTGATGAGCGCGACGCGGAAATTGAGGAACAGGTACAGGGACAGGAGCACCAGCACGAGCCCCACCAGCCCCGAGGACTTGACCGTCTGCAGGCGGGTCTTCACGTATTTCGACAAATCGCTGTAGGCCGCCACGTGCACGGCGGGCGCCAGCTCGCGGTTCAGCTCGTCCACCATGCGGCGCACCCGCTCGGATACCGCGATGGTGGAGGCATCGGCGGTCTTGGTGACAGTCATGTTGATGGAGGGCCGGCCGTTGAAGCGCGCCAGGGTGCGGGCCTCCTCCAGGCGCAGGCTCACCCGGGCCACGGCGCCCAGGGCGAGCTGGCCGCCGGCGGCGTTGACGCGCAGGGGCAGGGCTTCGATGTTCGCCGGCGAAGGCGCAACACCTGCGCCGCGCAGCAGGATGTCGCCCTCCACGGCATCGATGGCCCCGCCGGGCAGGTCGCGGAGATGATCCCGCAGGGCTGCCAGCACCTCGGCCAGGGTGACCCGGTAAACCGCCAGCAGGTCCGGATCCACCTCCACCCAGAGTTCCCAGTCGCGATCACCGGCCATGCCCACACTGGCTACGCCGGGAATGGTCAGCAGACGCCGCTTGACCTGGTCCGCCGTCGCCAGCAGGCCGCTTCGCGCCACCTCGCCGTACAGGGCCACGCTGATGACGGGGAAACGCGTCTGCAGGCGGTTGATCTCGGGGCGCTCCGCCTCCGCCGGGAGATCGTCGATGCGATCCACGACGGTGCGCGCATCCAGGAGAAAACCGTCGATGTCGGCACCCTGCTTGAATTCGATGAGAATGCTGGACAGTCCCTCGCTGCTGGTCGAGGTGATGACGTCGATGTCGGCCATGCCATCGAACTCCTCTTCCAGGGGAAGGGTCACCTGGCGCTCCACCTCCGCCGGGGAGGCCCCCTCGTAGACCGTGGTGATGCGCACCTTGTCCAGTTCCACCACGGGGAACATCTCCTGCGGCATGGCATACCAGGACACCACGCCGGCCACCACCACCACCGCCAGCAGCAGGTTGGTGATAAGGGGATTGCGGATGGCGAAATGGACGACGCCCATGTTCAGACGCCGCCCGTCGCCTCGGTCTCCGCGGACCCCCCCACAACGGGGTTCACCTGCTGGCCGTCGCTGAGCAGGGCCACGTCACGCGCGACGAGCACCTCCCCGGCCGCAACACCCTCGCGCAACACCTGGAGATCGCCGATGCGCTCGCCGGGCAGCACGCGCCGGCGTACAAGCCTGCCTTCCTTCGAGACGACGAAGACGAAGGCCTTGCCGTCGTCACGCAGTACCGCGCTCACCGGCGCCACCAGCACGCCGGACAGCGGCTTCAACGGCAGCAGGGCACGGGCAGGGCGCCCCGGCAGGAGGCCCGCCCCCGGCACGCGGATGCGGATTGCATGGGTGAAGGTACGGGGATCGGGATCCTGCTGCACGGCGACCACCCGGCCGGTGCGGGACGAGGCATCGACAAACACCTGGACACGCTGTCCCGCGCGCAGGGCCGCGGCGACTTCTGCACCGGCCTCGAGATACAGGTCCAGCGCATCCAGCCGCACGATCTCCACAGCCGCCGTGGCCGGGCTGACATAATCGCCTTCTTCGAGAAAGACCTGGTTGACCACGGCCTCATAGGGTGCTTCCAGGCGGGTACGCGCCAGGTTGCGTGCCGCCCGGCGCAGAGCCGCCTCGCGCAGGGCGAGCCGGGACTCGGCCGTCGCCACGCTGTAACGCAGCTTCTCCTCCTCCGCGCGCAACTGCAGGAGACGCTGCCGCGCCTCGTCGAGCTTGGACTCGGAAGCGAGGGATTCCTCTCCCAGCTGCTCCAGGCGGCGCACCTCGCGGCGCTGCAATGCCCGGTTGTCCTCGACAAAGGCGAGAAGACGCCGGTCACGCGCCACGGCAGCGCGTTCCTCGGCCAGGCGCGCCTCGGCCTCGGCCACGGCATCGCGGTAATCGCCGTCTTCCAGGCGCAACAGCAAGGCACCCGCGGCCACGGCATCGCCCGCCTCCACGAGGCGCGCCACCACGCGACCGCTCAGCTCGAAATGCAAAGTGGACTTGCGCGCGGGACGCAAATATCCTGTGAGTTCCCGCTGCGGCTGCAGGTCCATGCGACGCACCGCAGTAGTCTCCACGCGCACCGGCGGCGGCGCCTGCAGGGCAGGCTGTTTGACGGGCCGGGTTGAAATCAGAACAATGACGAGGGCGATGACGACCAGCAGCAGGAACAGCAGGAATTTGAAGGAAACCGTCTTGTTACGCACCCCGCCTCGCCCGCTTCGATGAGTGTAGGGCCTCATTCTATACAAACCGGATTCATCATACCAACGCCCATAGCAACGTCGGGAATGCCGCCGTGAACATGCATCCGCCAGGACCGGCCCGCGGTGCACGCCGCATTTTCCTGGCCTTCCTCCTCTTGCCGTCCGCTGCCCTCGTTCCCGCCTCCCCCGTCCAGGCGGGCCAGGGCAAGTGGGCGCTGTGCCGGCACGTGATCGAGTCGCCGCAGATCCCCGCCGACGCCCAGGGGAGGACCTTCGTCAGCGCCGATGAAGGCACCATCAGCGAAGGCACCATCTACCGCTTCCGGGGCGACGTGGAGATCCTGGCCGACCGGCAGCGCCTGCGCGCCGACGAGGTCACCTACTGGCGCCCCACGGAACGCGCCAGGGCCAGCGGCAGACTGCGCTATGAAAAAAAGAATCTCATCGTGGAAGGCACCGAGGGCAATTTCCAGCTGGACAGTGAAACGGGTACCGTCGAGGAGGCACGCTTCCAGCTCGCCAGGGAGCATGGCCACGGCAGGGCGCAACAGATCTTCCTGGAGGGCGGGCGACGCACCACGCTCATGGACAGCAGCTACACCACCTGCGATCCCGGCCGGGAAGACTGGCAACTGCGGGCACGCAAGGTGACCCTCGACCATGAACGCAACGTAGGCACGGCGCGCCATGCCTGGCTGTCCTTCATGAAGATCCCATTGTTCTATTCGCCTTATCTGAGCTTTCCCCTGAACAACCAGCGCAAGAGCGGGTTTCTCGTCCCAACCATCGGCCGCTCCAACAAGCTGGGCCGGGAACTGGCCCTGCCCTATTACCTCAACCTGGCGCCCAACTACGACGCCACCATCACCCCCAATTATTTTTCCAGGCGCGGACTCCTGATGATGGGCGAGTTTCGTTATCTCACGACACGCAATGGCGGCCAGATCAATCTCGAAATCATCGACCAGGACAAGGCCTACGGCGATCAGCGGCGCGGCGCGCTGACCCTGCGCCACGACGGCACGCCCTGGCCGCGGGTACGCAGCGCGCTCCAGTACAACTACGTCTCCGACGCCGACTATCTCAACGACTTCGGCCGCAGCCTGAGCCTCGCCGCCGTGAGCCATCTGCCCCAGATGGCAAGCCTCAACTACGCGGGCGAGACCCTCTCCGCCGGGCTGCTGCTGCAGAGCTTCCAGACCGTGGACGACACCATCCCCGACAGCGCCCGGCCCTATCAGCGCCTGCCCCAGTTCACCCTCGACCTGTCTCCGCAGGACCAATCCAACCGCCCCGTCTTCACGCTGGAGAGCGAACTGGTCAATTTTCAGCGCACGGACAGGGTCAGCGGCCTGCGCGCCGACCTCCAGCCCGCCATCAGCCTGCCGCTGGAACATCCCGGCGCCTTCCTCGAACCCCGGCTCAAGCTGGCCTACACGGCCTACGACCTCAGCGAACTCCCCCCCGGCGGCGAGGCGCGGCCGCAACGCACGGTCCCCCTGTTCAGCCTCGACGGCGGCCTGTTCCTGGAGCGCTGGTACGGCCCCCTGCTGCATACGGTGGAACCGCGCCTGTTCTATCTCTATGTGCCGCGACGAGATCAGAGTGACATTCCCCTCTTCGATACCGGCCTGCCCGATTTCAACTTCAACCAACTGTTCCGCGACAACCGCTTCACCAACGTCGACCGCATCGGCGACGCCAACCAGCTCAGCGTGGCCCTCACCACGCGCCTGGTGAACAAGGATGGCGTGGAACGCCTGGTACTCAAGGGCGGACAGATCCTCTATTTCCAGGACCGGGAAGTCACCCTGGGGAGCGCGCCCGAGACCCGCGGGCGCTCCGACATCGTCGCCGAGGCCACCGCCAACCTCACCGCCGCCCTCACCCTCACCGGCGACCTGCGCTGGGACACGGAACTGGACACGGTGGACAAGGGTGCCGTGGGCCTGCGCTACCGCCCGGGCCATCGCCGCGTCCTCAATCTCTCCTACCGCTATCGCAACGACACCCTGGAACAGAGTGATGTCTCCCTGCTCTGGCCCCTGCACCGCAACTGGCACATCATGGGACGCTGGAACCGGGACCTGCTCAAGGAGCAGACCCTGGAAACCCTGGGCGGGCTGGAGTATCAAAACTGTTGCTGGCGGGTCAACTTCCTCGCCCGCCGCTACCTGAAGCGGAACGGCGAGGACAGCGTGACCTATTACGTTGAATTCGAATTCAAGGGCCTCGCCAGCCTGGGCAGGGATATGGAGGCGATCCTGGGAAATGCTATCCTTGGCTACCGGAAATGAGTGAACTTCAGGAAATGGAAAAGACATGTTGAATCTGCCGAACCGGATACGCCGCTGGCGGGAAGCGGCCATGCTGGCGTGCATGGCCCTGCTCCTCGCCGCTCCCCTGCCGCTGGCCGCGGCCGTATCCCCCCCGCTCCAGCCCCTGGACCGCATCGTGGCCATCGTGAATGACGACGTTATCACGGCCACCGAACTGGAGCAGCGCCTCGACCTGCTGGAACAGCAGCTCCGTCAGCAAGGCGGCGCGCGACCGCCGCGCGGCGTGCTGCGCCGCCAGCTCCTGGAACGCCTCATCCTCACGCGCATCCAGCTCCAGCTCGCTGCCGCCACCGGCATCCGCATCGACGACGAGACCCTCAACACGACGCTGACCAATATCGCGGCGCAGAACGATCTCACCCTCAGTGAGTTCCGGGAGGTGCTGGAAGCGGACGGCTTCGACTTCGCCCAGTTCCGGGAGGAAATACGCCAGGAGATCATCATCCGCCGCCTGCGCCAGCGCCAGGTGGAAAGCCGCATCACCGTCACCGAGCAGGAGATCGACAACTTCCTCATCAACCAGCGGGCACAGGGCAAGGCCGACGAGGAATACCGCCTGGGCCACATCCTCATCGCCCTGCCCGAGGCCGCCAGCCCGGAAGAGATCCGCACGGCCCGCGCCAAGGCGGAAGAAGTCCTCGCCCGCCTGCGCGCCGGAGAAGACTTTGCTGCCACCGCCATCGCCGTCTCCGACGGCCAGCAGGCCCTGGAAGGCGGCGACCTGGGCTGGCGCAAGGCAGGCCAGCTCCCCACCCTGTTCGCGGACCGCGTGCGCGACATGGCGGCAGGTGACCTGGCCGGCCCCATTCGCAGCCCCAGCGGATTTCATCTCATCAAGCTGCTGGACAAGCGTCACGGACAACGCCACGTCGTCACCCAGACCCGCGCCCGCCACATCCTGATCCGGCCGGTGACGCGGGCCGACGGCAGCCGTGACGACGACGCGGCCCTGGCGCAGATCCGCCGACTGCGGGAGCGGCTCCTGGCGGGTGAAGACTTCGCCGGGCTGGCGCAGGCCTTCTCGGACGACAAGGCCTCGGCCATCGACGGAGGCGACCTGGGCTGGGTCAGCCCGGGCCAGATGGTCCCCGAATTCGAACGGGCCATGACCGCGCTGGAACCGGGGGAGATCAGCGAGCCGGTGAAGAGCGGCTTCGGCTGGCACCTCATCCAGGTCCTGGAACGGCGCGAGCACGACGACACGGAAACCCGCGCCCGCAATCAGGCCCGCAACCAGATCTTCCAGCGCAAGGTGGAAGAGGCCGCCGCCAACTGGCTGCGCAGGCTGCGCGACGAGGCCTACGTGGAATACCGCCTGTAGCAGGCCGTGAAAACCCGGTGGCAGCGCGATCGATACCCCATGGAAAATCAGCGAGGGAACCACGCCATCCCCTGGATCCCGGCCCCTGAGACCTGCATCCATGGGACCAGCATCGGGCTACACGATGACCGTCAATCAATCATGTAGACGTCAATAGCCCGTGCCTCCTCCCATACCTCGCATTGCCCTGACTCCCGGCGAACCCGCCGGCATCGGCCCTGATCTCTGCGTTCAGCTCGCCCAGCGCCCGTGGCCCGCCGAACTCGTGGTGGTGGCCGATCCGGATCTGCTGGGCGCCCGCGCGCGCCTTCTGGACCTGCCCCTGACACTCCTCGAAGCGGACCCTGCCCGACCGCCCACCCCCCTTCGCGAGGGTACCCTGCGCGTGCTGCCCGTCACCACGACAGCGCCGGTGAGGCCCGGCCGGGTGGATCCGGCCAACGCGGCCTACGTTCTGGAGACCCTGCGCCGGGCAGTACGGGGCTGTCTCGCGGGAGAATTTGACGCCCTGGTCACCGGCCCGGTGCACAAGGGCGTCATCAACGCTGCCGGCATCGCCTTCACCGGCCATACCGAATTCCTCGCCGCCGAGTCGGACACCGGCCAGGTCGTCATGATGCTGGCCACGCCGGGGCTGCGCGTGGCCCTGGTCACCACCCATCTGCCCCTGCGCGCGGTCTGCGATGCCATCACGCCGGCGCGGCTCACGGACGTCATCCGTATCACCCATTGCGCCCTGCGCGAGGACCTGGGCATCGCCCGCCCCCGGCTGCTGGTCTGCGGCCTCAATCCCCACGCGGGAGAGGACGGACACCTGGGACACGAGGAACAGGACATCCTCATCCCCGTGCTGGCACGGCTGCGCGGGGAAGGCATGTGCCTGGAAGGCCCCCTGCCTGCCGACACCCTCTTCATCGACGAACACCTGCGCCGGACCGACGCGGTGGTGGCCATGTACCATGACCAGGGCCTGCCCGTACTCAAGCACATGGGCTTCGGACGTGCCGTCAACATCACCCTGGGCCTGCCTTTCGTGCGTACCTCGGTGGACCATGGCACGGCCCTCACACTGGCGGGCACGGGCCAGGCCCGGGCCGACAGCCTGGCCTATGCCCTGGACACCGCCCTGGCCATGGCGGCGCGACGTACCCCGTCCTGAGATCCATGCCCGCCCATCGTCCCCGCAAGCGCTTCGGCCAGCACTTCCTCCACGACCCCGCGGTCATCGCCCGTATCGTGCGCAGCATCGCCCCCGCCGAGGATGAGCATCTGGTGGAGATCGGCCCCGGGCACGGCGCACTGACCCGCGCCTTGCTGGAGGCCGGTGCGAGGCTCGACGTCATCGAACTGGACCGTGATCTCATCCCCCTGCTGGAGACACTGGCGCCGCCGCCCAGGCTGCGCATCCACCAGGCCGATGTCCTGCAGTTCGATTTCACTACCCTGGACAGTCGCGGCGGCCTGCGTGTGGCGGGCAACCTGCCCTACAACATTTCCACGCCCCTGCTCTTCCATCTCCTGGACAGCGCCCGATGCATCCGCGACATGCACTTCATGCTGCAGAAAGAAGTGGTGGAACGCCTGGCCGCCGCGCCGGGGGGGCGTGCCTACGGACGTCTCAGCGTCATGATTCAGTACCGCTGCCGGGTCAGCGATCTGTTCCACATCGGGCGCGGCGCCTTCACACCGCCCCCCAGGGTGGAATCCGCCTTCGTCCGCCTCGTACCCCACCCCGTGCCGCCTCACCCGGCCAGCGATGAAGCCTTGTTCGCCCGCGTGGTACGGCAGGCCTTCTCCCGGCGCCGCAAGACCCTGCGCAACGCCCTCCAGGGACTGGCGGACGAGGAACACATCGCCGACGCCGGCCTCGACCCCCGCCGGCGACCGGAAACCCTTGCCGTGGCGGAATTCGTCGCCCTCTGCAACCACCTTTCCGCGGCTGCGGACTGAGCTTGCGGCAAAGGCCATCCCTTGCGCGCCCTGCCCGAAAAAAGACGCCCGTCGCCTGTCCTGGCAGACGCATTTCTGATATAATTGATCAATCATTCGCTCCAGACAGGGACCGTCAACCGGGTTCTGGAGAACAAATATGAAAGTAACACCCCCTCTGCAGCCCCGCTGGGGCCTGCCCCTTGCAGCACTGTCCCTCCTCCTGCTATCCGCCTGCGGCGGCGGCTCCGGCGGCGGCCTGGTCCAGAATCAGAACACCATCAACTCCGGTGGTGAAATTTCAGGACAGGACATGTTCGACTGCCAGACCCAGCCCACTGCAGAGCCTTGCGCCCAACCGCCTGCCGAAAACCAGGGCGATGACGGCGCTAACGGCGGCAGCATCTTCATCACCCAGGATACGGCGCCCTCGGTTACCAAGGCCGTCATCGGCATCATAGAAAGGCTGTATGGCTTTGGCGGGCTGGACGGGGCAGCGGCCAACATGCTGGCGAGCGTCACGGCATTCTCACCCCCGGCCCGGATGGACCTATTACGATTCCTTGAAAAACAATTGCGCGTCATTGGCGAGCTTGACCAGCAAGGTCTGTTGCATACTCCATCGGTCGTGGGCGTACACATGGAGGCCGTCGTCGACTGCAGGAGTGGTTCGGCCTCGTCAGAACCGTCTGGCGACGGAGAAGAAGGCATCGACATTGGCTTCGACGATTGCGAAATCGGTGGGAAGACGCTGAACGGCGATATTACAGTATCCGGCATTCGGCGCAATGGCAATCCCGGAAATCCCGCCGGCACATGGGAACTGGCAGCCGATTTTGCATTCAGGGGATTCAATATTTCTTCCGCCAACGAAACGGTGTCCTACTCAGGAGCCCTGCAATTCACTCTTGCAAGCAACGATGGCGACATCGAAGGACATCTCATCGTCACCAGACCCCTTGGTATCAGCGTAGCCGGTCTTCAGAACGATTTTCTGCGCAACGAATTTGCTCTGGAATATGCATACGATTCCAGCACCAACGACACTGTACTGGCCGTACGCGGTATTCTGCAACGCGGCACATCAAGCAACAACATCCTCACCATTTCCACACCTCGACCTTTGACACTCAACCCAAACGTCGATGGCATCAACCTGAACGGCCAGCGACAGGGACCCTACCTGGGAGGACAGCTGCGCATCATCAGCAACAACCAGACCGGTGTTGTTCTTCACGTGCAGGGCAATTTGAGCGTCATCCTGATCGTCAACGGTTCAGATCCCGGGCTTTCCTTGTCCTGGGAAGAACTCCTGGCTGGATAAGACTCGCGTACCGACCGGGGATCGTTCAGCAGCCTTCCATCTCCCGGTCTCGGGATCATGCCGGCTATGGTCTCGGTCTTCTGGGTGATCCGCCCCAGGGCGTCCCGGCTGTAGCTGGCGCTGTACCAGGCTCCACCCGCCGTGCCGCTGAGCTGCAGTACCCCCTGCACCGGGGTGCCCACGGTCTGGATCAGGGCCGTGTCCGTCCCCGACGCCCAGCGGTGCAGGTTGTCGCCGGTGGCATGATACAGGGCACCGTCTGGGCCATATTCGTAAGCGCAAAATAAACCCCGTTCTTTCATCTTGAACACAACGTCGTCATGCTCTGCCCTTTCACAGGTGGAGGAGCAAGGGGATGGAAGAAGCACAGGGTATTGATCTGACGGCGCGGCAGCGCTA
>JALSIC010000092.1 GCA_026981935.1 Gammaproteobacteria bacterium | reverse complement strand
CGTGCGCGCACGCGGCGGCCTGCCATATGAATTTCAACAAGTCAGGCGTTTCAGGCAGGCGCCGGCTCGGTGTTGCGGCACTTGGCAAGGGCCGGGCCATTCCCTGCGTGCCGCGCCTTGATCCAGCACCTGCCTGAAACGCTGAACACGATATATATTGTTGCCGGGTTAATAAGACACGGATACCAGTGGAAAATTCAATGTGGCGGAAAGGCGGGTCAGCCCAGGCCACGTCCCAGGTCAAAGATCGGTGCCACCACCAGAATCTTGAGGAGCTGAAAGGCGAACAGGACCACAATGGGCGAGAGGTCGATGCCGGAGATGGGCGGCAGCAGGCGCCGCGCCGGGCGCATGACGGGTTCGTTGAGGCTGTAGAGGAGGCTGGTGAAGGGGTGGGCGCCACCGGGCCCGATCCAGCTCAGGATGACCTGTATCAGGATGGTGACGAGGTAGAGATTGAGCGTGAGGGACAAAAGTTCCGCCACCGACATCACCACCAGGCCGCCGAAGGCCACGCTGCGGCCCAGGGCGAGGCTGACGAGCCACATGGCCAGCACCTGTACCGCCAGCAACAGGACGATGGATGCCACGTCCAGGCCCTTCCATCCCGGGATGACGCGGCGCAGTGGGCGCAGGAAGGGATTGGTGACCTTGACGATGAACTGGCACAGGGGGTTGTAGAAGTCTGCCCGGGCAAGCTGAAGCAGGAACCGCAGCAGCACCACGATCAGGAACAGATCGGAGAGGGCGCTGATCATGTAAACACTGGCGTTGGAGACGTAGGGGTTGTCCAGCATCACTTTTCTCCCAGTAACCTTGCCAGTTCTTCGGCGCGGTCATGGGCGGCCTTGAGCGCCCGTTGAAACAGTTCCGCCAGCCCCCCCTCTTCCAGCACGGCGATGGCCCGCTCCGTGGTCCCGCCGGGGGAGGTCACCCGGCGGCGCAGGGTGGCGGAATCCTCGGCTGTCTCCAGGGCCATCTTGGCGGCGCCGAAGGTGGTCTGAAGGGTCAGCAGGCGGGCGGTCTCCGGATCCAGGCCCAGCTCCCGCCCTGCCGCCTCCAGGGCTTCCATGACCAGGAAGATGTAGGCCGGGCCGCTGCCCGACAGGGCGGTGACGGCATCCATCAGGGCTTCGTCCTGCAGCCATACCGTGAGTCCCACGGCGCGCATGACGAACTCCGCCGCTTCCCGCTGGGCATCCGAGACACGCGCATTGGCGTGCAGCGCCGTGGCGCCGCTCTGCACCATGGCGGGGGTGTTGGGCATGGCGCGCACCAGGGGGACCTGTTCGCCCAGCCAGCGGTCCAGGTCCGTTTCGCGAATGCCGGCGGCGATGGAGATGACGAGCGGCGGAGAAGGCGCAAGCCGCGGGGCCAGTGCCATGGCCACCTGCTTCATCACCTGCGGCTTGACCGCCAGCACCACCACGTCGGCATTCGCGACGGCTTCGTCATTGGCGGCCAGGGCATGGATACCGAACCGCGCCTGGAGAAAGCGGCGCTGCTGTTCATCGGGGTCGGCGACGCGGATCAGGGCGGGATCGTAGCCGTCGGCCACCAGCCCCCCGATGAGGCTGCGGGCCATGTTGCCGCCGCCGATGAATGTAATCTTCAGGTTTTCCATGGTGGCAGGTGGATCATTGTTGTTTTTTTGCCGATGCCCGGGATTCTAGTTTATCGGAGGGCCGGGGGGAAGGAACCAGGCAATGTTTATCCATGCTCAGCCCTCATCCTTCATCCTCCTTTCTCCGAAGACAGCCCTGCCTACCCGCACGATGGTGGCGCCTTCTGCGATGGCGGCTTCGAGATCATTGGACATGCCCATGGAAAGCGTGTCCAGGCTGTGGCCGGCCGCGATGAGCATCTCCTGCAGGGCGCGCAGCCGGCGGAAGGCGGTCCGCTGGGCATCGAATGCCTCGGCCGGCGCCGGGATGGCCATGAGTCCCCGCAGGCGCAGGCGCGACAGCCCGGCCACCGCGTCGGCCAGTGCCCTGACGGTATCCATTGCAGCAGGGGAGATGCCGCCCTTGCTGGCCTCGCCGGAGATGTTGACCTGCAGACAGACCTGCAGGGGCGGCAGGTGCGCGGGGCGCTGCTCGTGGAGGCGCCGGGCGATCTTGAACCGGTCCACGCTGTGCACCCACTGGCAAAGGGCGGCGATGTCCCGGGTCTTGTTGGACTGGATGGGGCCGATGAAGTGCCACTCCACCTCGAGCCCGTCCAGCGCCGCCATTTTGGCCTTGGCCTCCTGGATGTAGCTTTCGCCGAAGGAGCGCTGGCCCGCTGCAAAAGCCTCGCGCAGGCGGCTCGCAGGCCAGGTCTTGCTCACCGCCAGCAGGTGCACGCTGCCGGCGGGGCGCCCGTAACGGGCCTCGGCGGCGGCGATGCGCTGCCTGATGGATGCCAGATTGGTGCCGATGTCAGTCATGGCCGTCTCAAGATGCGGGCCGGATTGCCGTTAGATGAAAACGTCAAGTTTGTCACATCACCCGGGAGGAAAGTAATGGACGTTGCGGAACTGCTGGCCTTCAGTGCCAAAAACAATGCCTCCGATCTGCACCTGTCCGCCGGGCTGCCGCCCATGATCCGTGTCGATGGCGACGTGCGGCGCATCAACGTGCCGCCGCTGGACAACAAGACCGTCCAGAACATGCTCTACGACATCATGAACGACAAGCAGCGCAAGGACTTCGAGGAGAACCTGGAGACGGACTTCTCCTTCGAAATTCCCGGGCTGGCCCGTTTCCGCGTCAACGTCTTCAATCACAACCGTGGCGTGGGCGGTGTGTTCCGCACCATTCCCTCCACCATACTCTCCCTGGAGGAGCTGGGCTGTCCGGAGGTGTTCAAGGAGATTGCCGAATATCCCCGTGGCATCGTCCTGGTGACCGGGCCCACGGGCTCCGGCAAGTCCACGACCCTTGCCGCCATGCTGGACTACAAGAATAACAATGAATTCGGCCACATTCTCACCCTGGAGGATCCCATCGAGTTTGTCCACCAGAGCAAGAAGTGCCTGGTGAACCAGCGCGAGGTGCATCGCGACACCCTGGGTTTTGCCGAGGCCCTGCGCTCTGCCCTGCGCGAGGACCCAGACACCATCCTGGTGGGCGAGATGCGCGATCCGGAGACCATCGGGCTGGCGCTCACCGCCGCCGAGACCGGACACATGGTGTTCGGTACCCTGCACACCAGTTCCGCCGCCAAGACCATCGACCGCATCATCGACGTCTTTCCCGCCGCGGAAAAGGAAATGGTGCGTTCCATGCTGTCGGAGTCTCTGCGCGCCGTGATTTCCCAGACCCTGTTGAAAAAAGTGGGGGGCGGGCGTATCGCGGCCCACGAAATCATGATCGGCACCCCTGCCATCCGCAACCTCATCCGGGAAAACAAGGTGCCGCAGATGTACTCCGCCATCCAGACCGGCCAGTCCCTGGGCATGCAGACCCTGGATCAGTGTCTGCAGGACCTGGTGGCCCGCGGCCTGGTCAGCAAGCAGGAGGCAATGGCCAAGGCGGCCAACAAGGATGCTTTCAAATAACGGGGCAAATGACGGGGCGGCTGACCAGATGCACTGAGCCGGGGTGGCAGGCGCTCAATCCGCCATGAACCAACGCTGGGTTCCGTCCCGTATCTCCCGCAGCGCGCAGCCGTAGAGACGTTCCAGCGCCGGTTTGTCCAGTACCGCATCCCTCCCGCCCTGGCGGGTCTCCCCATTGCCGTAGATCAGCAGCAGATGGTCGCAATAACGCGCGGCGAGATTGACGTCGTGGAGCACCATGAGCAGCGCGTGTCCCGCTTGCCGGGCCATGTCCGTGAGGCGTGTCAGGATGGCGGCCTGGTGCTTCAGGTCCAGGTGGTTGACCGGTTCGTCCAGCAGCATGACGCGCGGTGCCTGTGCCAGGAGCGTGGCGATCTGCAGGCGCTGGTACTCGCCCCCCGACAGGGTCGCCACGTCCCGGGCCTCAAACCCCGCCAGGTCCACCGCCGCCAGTGCTGACCGCGCCTTTGCCAGATCCGCCTCGCCTTCCCATTCCCAGCGCTGCAGATGGGGGTGACGGCCGATGAGCACGGTCTCCAGCACCGTGCCGGGGAAGACTTCCCGATTGTCCTGCAGCAGCAGTCCCAGGTGGCGGGCCCGCTCCCGGTCCGGCCAGGCGGTGAGGGGGCGGTCTGCCAGCAGGATCTCGCCATCCTGCGCTGCGCGCAGCCCCGCCAGGGTGTGGAGCAGGGTGGTCTTGCCCGCACCGTTGCATCCCAGCATGCCCCAGCACTGTCCCGCGTCCAACTGGAGGTCCAGCGCCTCGCAGACGCGGCGCCCGGCGATTTCCACCGTGAGCCCCCGGCATGCCAGCAAGGTCATGGGCGCTCTCCCCCTTGTCCGCCTGCCCGGTGGCCACGCTGCAGCAGGTAGAGGAATACCGGCACCCCCAGCAGGGCGGTGACCACGCCCACGGGGAGCTGCTGGGGGGCGAGCAGGGTACGGGCCAGGGTGTCCGCCACCAGGAGCAGACTGGCCCCCAGCAGCACCGCCGCCGGCAGCAGCACACGATGGTCCCGCCCGCCCAGCAGGCGCACGAGGTGGGGGACCACCAGGCCCACGAAACCGATATTGCCGGCGATGGCCACCGCGCCGGCGGTGAGGAGCGAAGCTGCGAAATACAGCACCAGGCGCAGACGGGAGACCGCCACGCCCAGGGCGCCGGCACGCAGTTCGCCACGCACCAGCACGTTCAGCTCCCGGGCCAGGGGGAGCGCCACCAGCATCCCCAGGCCCAGGAGGGCCAGTCCGCCGGCGGAGAGACGGGTCATGGAAAGATCGCCCATGAGCCAGAACAGCATGCCGCGCAGATGGGTGTCCGGGCTGATGGCCAGCAGGAAGCTGATGAGCGCCCCCCAGCCGGCGGCCACCACCACCCCGGTGAGGAGCAGGCGGGTGGGACCCCAGTGACCCCGGCCGTGGGCCAGGCCGAATACCAGCATCATGGACAGCAGGGCGCCGAGAAAGGCGCTGCCGGTGGCGGCCCACCAGCCGCCCAGTCCCAGGAGCAGGGCGGACAGGGCACCCGCGGAGGCGCCCCCCGAGACGCCCAGCACGTAGGGATCCGCCAGGGGATTGCGCAGCAGGACCTGCAGCAGGGCCCCTGCCAGGGCCAGCAGGCCGCCGCAGGCCAGGGCGTTGAGGGCACGCTCCAGGCGCAGGAGCAGTATCTGGCGTACCGGTTCCGGCGCCGTGCCGTTGAGTCCCTGCCAGAGCGACGTCCATTCCAGCGCCACGCTGCCGCTGGTCAGGGCGAGGAGGAAACTCAGCAGGGTGAGTGCCGCAAGCCCTCCCAGCAACACGGTGCCGCGCCTGGAGCGGATCGGTGAAGTGGGCTGCGTGGTGTCTGCCATGGAAAGAATCGGGGAAAGGACCGGGGGAAGGATCGGAATCAGCCAGAATCAGTTGCGCAGGGAGATGATGGGCCACCCCTTCATCTCGGCATGCTGGGCCAGGGTCTCGTCGGGATCCACGGCCACGGGATGCGTGACCACTTCCAGCAGGGGCAGATCGTTGTGGGAGTCGGAATAGAACCAGCTTTCTTGCAGGGAGGCGCCGTGGGTCCGCAGCCATGTTTCGAGGCGCTGTACTTTGCCCTCCCTGAAGCACGGCGTTCCCGCCACCCGGCCGGTATAGCGGCCGTCTTTCATCTCCGGCTCCGTGGCGAGCAGATGGGAGACGCCCAGTGCCTCGGCAATGGGCTGGGTGACGAAGCGGTTGGTGGCGGTGATGATGAGCAGTTCGTTGCCCTGGCTGCGGTGCCAGTCCAGCAGTTGCCGTGCCTTGGGCAGCATGATGGGATGGATCTTCTCCCTCATGAAACGCGCCCGCCACGCCTGCAGGGTTTCCATGTCGTGGCGGGCCAGGGGTTCCAGGGTAAAGTTGAGGAATTCATGGATATCCAGTGTCCCGGCGCGGTATTCCTCGTAGAACCGCTCGTTCTCCCGCTCGTAATGGTTTTTGTCCACGATGCCCTGTTCCACCAGGAACTGGCCCCACAAATAGTCGCTGTCGCCTGCCAGCAGGGTATTGTCCAGGTCGAAGATTGCCAAACCCAATTTCGTTAACCCTTTGTTTGTTAGATAATAATATTGAACCAACCTGATTTCCCCGCGCTGGTGGCTCCACGTGGCGGCGCAGTGGTGCGGCGGGGGAGATTTGCCGCGGAGAAACCATTTGTGGGAAAATCCATGCTGGAAAGGCAGGATGATAACAGAAGAGCGCGTGACGTAAGTGATTGATGTTGATGGATACAGGCCCAATGTCGGCATTATCCTGAGCAATGGGGCGGGACAGCTCCTGTGGGCCCGGCGCATCGGACAGGATGCCTGGCAGTTCCCCCAGGGCGGCATCGGGGAGAACGAATCCCCCGAGGAGGCCATGTACCGGGAATTGCGCGAGGAGGTGGGGCTCCAGCCGGAGGATGTGAGAATCATCGCCAGGACCCGGGGCTGGCTGCGCTACCGTCTGCCACGGCGGCTTGTGCGCCGCCATACCAGGCCTGTTTGCATCGGGCAGAAACAGATCTGGTTCATGCTGGCACTCGTCTGCGATGAGTCCAGGGTTCGCTTCGACCTCACCGACCGGCCCGAATTCGACTACTGGCGGTGGGTCGAGTATTGGGAACCGCTCAAGGAGGTGGTGGCTTTCAAGCGCCGGGTCTATCGGCAGGCCCTGGAAGAGTTCGCGCCCTATGTCCTGCCGGACGTGCATCGGCCGGCGCCCGGGGAGGAAAGGAAGACCGGCACGGCGTCTCGCCCGGCGGGATAGGGTGTCGTGGAGACGTCCCCTGGAGAAACCTCAAAGGGGAGGGGGAGAATCAGAGGCGCTGTCTCACACATTACCCATTACCCATTTTCCATCACTTGCCTCCCCTCAGGCACGAAACTCGGGGACTCACATGCTTGCGACTCTGCGGCGCCTCGTCAACGAGGTGAATGCAGCCCGGGACCTGAACCAGGCCCTGGAGATCATCGTCCGCCGCGTCAAGCAGGAGATGACGGCGGATGTCTGTTCCGTCTATCTGCTGGATCCCGCCTCTGATCACTATGTCCTCATGGCCAGTGACGGCCTCAATCCCGCTGCCGTGGGACGGGTACGTTTCCCCCGCGGTGAAGGGCTGGTCAGTCTCGTGGGCGAGACGGAGGAGCCCATCAACCTGGACAACGCCCCGGACCATCCCCGCTACCGCTATATTGCCGAGACCGGCGAGGCCCGTTATCACGCCTTTCTGGGCGTGCCCATCATCCACCACCGCCAGGTGATGGGTATCCTCGTGGTCCGCCAGCACAGCCAGCGCCTGTTTGCCGAGGACGAGGTGTCATTTCTGCTCACCGTGGCCTCCCAGCTTGCCGGCGCCATCGCTCACGCCGAGGCCAGCGGGGGTATCCAGCTCCCGGGCGACGGCAGCATCATGAGACGGCCCCTGGAGGGTCTGCCGGGGGCGCCGGGCGTGGGCATCGGCACCGCAGTGGTGGTCTATCCCCCGGCGACCCTGGAGGCCGTGCCCGACCGGCATGCCACGGACGTGGAGGCCGAGGTCGCTGCGTTCGAGCAGGCCCTGGCCGCTGCCAGAGGTGAGATAGAGGAACTGGCACGACGGCTGGACAGCGCCCTCAGCCCGGAGGACCGGGCGCTGTTTCATGCCTATCAGCTCATGCTGGGCAGCCGCAGCCTGCGGGACAAGGTCGTCGAACGCATCCGCGCCGGCAGCTGGGCCGCGGCCGCCCTGCGCGATACCATCCAGGCGCATGCGCGAGTGTTCGAGGAGATGGATGATGCCTACCTCAGCGAACGGGCCGACGATATCCGCGACCTGGGAAGGCGGGTGCTCATGCATCTGCAAAGCGGCGCCGTGCGCAAGATGGACTATCCGCGGCACACCGTCCTGGTGGGCGAGGCGATTTCGGTGACCATGCTCTCCGAGGTGCCCCTGGAGCGGCTGGCCGGCATGGTGTCAGCCACAGGCTCCATTTCTTCCCACGTTGCCATCCTTGCGCGGGCCCTGGGCATTCCCGCCGTGGTGGGCGCGGACGACCTGCCGGTATCCAGGATCGACGGGCGCGAACTTGTCGTGGACGGATACCAGGGGCGGGTGTATGTCTCACCGACCGAGAGCGTGCGCAAGGAATACCAGCGCCTGGCGCGCGAGGAACAGGAACTGGCGGCCGGGCTGGAGGCCTTGCGCGACGAACCTGCCGTCACCCCCGATGGGATCCGCGTGCCTCTCTACGCCAATACCGGCCTCTTGTCGGACATCACGCCTTCCTTGACGCGGGGCGCCGAAGGGGTGGGCCTGTATCGTACCGAGTTTCCCTTCATGATCCGCAACCGTTTCCCCGGTGAGGAGGAGCAGCGTCGCATCTACCGTCAGGTGCTGGAATCGTTTGCCCCCGCCCCCGTGGTGCTGCGCACCCTGGACATCGGCGGGGACAAGGTCCTGCCTTATTTTCCCATCGACGAGGACAACCCCTTCCTGGGCTGGCGTGGTATCCGCATCACCCTCGACCACCCCGAGATCTTTGTCGTCCAGTTGCGCGCCATTCTGCGTGCCAGCGCCGGGCTCGACAACCTGCGCCTGCTGCTGCCCATGGTGAGTCACGTCGGCGAGGTGGACGAGGCCCTGCGTCTGCTGCGACGCGTCCATGGCGAGCTGACGGACAAGGGCGAGGCCGTCACCCTCCCGCCGGTGGGGATCATGGTGGAGGTGCCTTCCACCGTATACCAGATGGACGACCTGGCGCCGCGGGTGGATTTCTTCTCCATCGGCACCAACGACCTGACCCAGTATCTGCTGGCGGTGGATCGCAACAACCCCAGGGTGGCTTCTCTCTATGACGCCCTGCATCCGGCGGTACTGCGTGCCGTAGCCCAGGTGGTGGCGGGTGCCCAGCGCCACGGCAAGCCGGTGGGCGTATGTGGCGAGATGGCGGGCGATCCGGCCGCGGCCATCCTGCTCCTGGGCATGGGCGTGGCAAGTCTCAGTACCGCCGCGGCCAGCCTGGCGCGCATCAAGTGGGTGATTCGCAATTTCAGTGTCGCCGAGGCGCGGGACCTGCTCGATCAGGCCCTGCTCATGGAAGACAGCCGGACGATCCGCCGTTTTCTCGAGGAACGCCTTGACCGCGCCGGCCTGGGTGGCCTGGTGCGGGCCGGGAAATAGACCCATGAGGGGAGGCGGGGAGGGAGATCCCACCCGGCGGCTCCAGGCGCTGCAATTGCGGTCGGGCCTTGCCGGGTTAATAACAATCCGGGCGTGACCTGTGCCCAGCAGGGGCTTGAGGGTGAAGTGGACAGTATTTCCGGCATACCCAGACCATCCCTCCGCGTGATGCGGCAGGTGAAGGACCGGTGACCTTCGGTTCCTTCAACAATCTCGCCAAGATTACGCCGGCGGTGATCGCCCTGTGGGTGAAAATTCTCAAGCAAGTACCGGATGTGCGTCTGTTGCTCAAGACCCGGCCCCTGCGCGACGAGGCGGTGGCCCGGCACCTTGCGGCGGCCTTTGCGGCGCACGACATACCCGCCGCACGCCTGGAGCTGCGGGGATGGCTTGCCGGGTCTGAGAATCATCTGGCCCTTTACCGCAAGGTGGACATTGCCCTCGATACTTTTCCCTATAACGGGACCACTACCACCTGCGAAGCCCTGTGGATGGGAGTGCCGGTCATCACGCTGGCGGGCCGCACGCACGCCGGCCGGGTGGGGGCGAGTCTTCTTTCCCGGCTGGGCCTTGAGGAATACATTGCCGCCAATGAGGCCGCCTATGTCGAGCAGGCCGTTTCCCTGGCCGGTGACAGGATGCGGCGTACTGCCCTGCA
>JALSIC010000091.1 GCA_026981935.1 Gammaproteobacteria bacterium | reverse complement strand
GCCTTCTGTCATTTCGACTGCCTTCTGTCATTTCGACCGAAGGGAGAAATCCTGTGTCGCTGACCCAGGATTCCCCGCTGCGCTCGGAGTGACAAAGGGTGGAATGAACAAGCCCCCTGTCATTTCGACCGAAGGGAGAAATCCTGTGTCGCTGACCCAGGATTCCCCGCTGCGCTCGGAGTGACAAAGGGTGGAATGAACAAGCCCCCTGTCATTTCGACCGAAGGGAGAAATCCTGTGTCACTGACCCAGGATTCCCCGCTGCGCTCGGAGTGACAAAGGGTGGAATGAACAAGCCCCCTGTCATTTCGACCGAAGGGAGAAATCCTGTGTCACTGGCCCAGGATTCCCCGCTGCACTCGGAATGACAAAGGGTGGAATGAACAAGCCCCCTGTCATTTCGACCGAAGGGAGAAATCCTGTGCCAGCGGCCCAGGATTCCTCGCTGCGCTCGGAGTGACAAAGGGTGGAATGAACAAGCCCCCTGTCATTTCGACCGAAGGGAGAAATCCTGTGTCGCTGACCCAGGATTCCCCGCTGCGCTCGGAATGACAAAAGGGTGGCATGACAAGCCCCCTGTCATTTCGACCGAAGGGAGAAATCCTGTGTCACTGACCCAGGATTCCCCGCTGCGCTCGGAATGACAAATGATACTGGAAACAGCATCACAGGCCCTCATCGCCTCACTCATACAGATAGCAGTGCACCCAGTGGCCGCCGTCGAGGCGGGTCCTGCCGGGATAGCGGCGGCGGCATGCGTCCATGGCATGGGGGCAGCGGGTATGGAAATGACAGCCTTCCGGCGGATGGGCGGGAGACGGCAGGTCACCCTCCAGGCGGATCACCTCGCGCCGCGTCTCCTGGTCGATGACGGGAATGGCCGAAAGCAGGGCCTGGGTATAGGGATGGCGGGCGCGGTTGAGCACCGCGTCCACGGGACCGTATTCCACGATACGACCCAGGTACATCACCGCCACTTCGTCGGCGAGATACCCCACCACCGACAGGTTGTGGGTGATGAACAAGTAGGACAGGCCCAGCGCCTCCTGCAGTTCTCTGAGCAGATTGAGAATCTGGGCCTGGACGGAAATATCAAGAGCGCTGGTGGGCTCGTCGCAGACGAGCAGCTTGGGACCCACGGCAAGCGCCCGGGCGATGCAGATGCGCTGGCGCTGGCCGCCTGAGAACTCGTGGGGATAACGGCCCTTGGCCTCCCGCGGCAGGCCCACCTGTTCCAGCAAGGCATCCACCCGCGCCTGGCGCCTGGCCGGGTCGCGCTCCAGCCCCAGCGCCACCAGGCCTTCCTGGATGATGTCGCCCACCTGCATGCGCGGATTCATGGAAGAAAACGGATCCTGGAAGATGATCTGGAAATCCCTGCGCCGGCGCCGCAATGCCTCGCCCCGCAGGGCGGTGAGATCCGTGCCCTCCAGCAGCACCCTCCCCGCCGTGGGCCGGATCAGCTGCAGGATGGCCTTGCCGATGGTGGTCTTGCCACAGCCCGACTCGCCCACCAGCGCCACGGTGGCGCCCTTGCCGATGCGCAGGGACACCCCGTCCACGGCACGCACGTATCCCACGGTGCGCTTGAACAGACCCTTTTGAATGGGAAAGTGCACCTGCAAGGCTTCCACTTCCAGCAGTTCCCCATCGTGGGAAGCAACGCTCAACGCCGGCGCCGCTGACGGTGTCGATGAGGTCGCTTCCGCCTCCGCACCCAGGGGCCGGCGGCTGGCCGGCACCCGGTCATACAGGTGGCAGCGCACGCCCCGCTCCCCTTCCGTGATCCAGCGCGGCACGCTCGCGCGACAGTCTTCCCAGGCGAAGGCACAACGCTCCGCGAAACGGCAGGCGCTGAACTCGCGGTACAGCGGCGGCACCGAACCGGGAATCACGGACAGGGGCCGGTCGCGCTTGGCGATGTCGGGCAGCGACTCGAACAGCTTCCGGCTGTAGGGATGCCGTGGTTCGGCGAAGAAAGCGTCGCGCGGGGCGGTCTCGACGATCTGTCCGGCATACATCACCGCCACCCGGTCGGCCATGCCTGCCACCACGCCCAGGTCATGGGTGATGAGCAGCACCGCCATGCCGGTCTCCTCCTGGAGGCGTTCCAGCAGCGCCAGCACCTGGGCCTGGATGGTCACGTCCAGCGCGGTGGTGGGCTCGTCGGCGATGAGCAGGTCGGGCTCGCCGGCCAGGGCGATGGCGATCATCACCCGCTGTTTCATGCCGCCGGAGAGCTGGTGGGGATATTCGTCGTGACGCCGTGCCGGATCGGGGATGCCCACGGCGTCCAGCAGGGCCAGCACGACCTCACGCGCCGCCCGCCCCCGCAGGCCGCGGTGCAGGCGCACCGCCTCGCCGATCTGCTCGCCCACGCTGAGCACGGGATTGAGGGAGGTCATGGGTTCCTGGAAGATCATGGCGATGCGGTTGCCCCGCACGCGGCGCATCTCCGCCTCCGGCAGCCTGAGAAGATCCCGGCCATCAAGCAGCACCTGGCCGCGTGTGATGCGCCCCGCCGGTTCCGGCACCAGGCGCATGATGGACAGGGAGGTCATGGACTTGCCGCAGCCCGATTCACCCAGCAGGGCAAAGGTCTCGCCACGGCGGATGTCGAAGCTGACATCGTCCACCGCGTGGAGGAGACCGTTCGCCGTCTCGAAACAGGTGGTCAGGTTGCGAATGCTCAGCAGTATGTCTGTGCCCGGTTTGTCATTCATCATTCATTGCTCATCGGTGGCATGCACGGCCAGGGGCCACGCCTGCGGAATCATCGCCTCGCGCACCTCGCGCATTTCCCATCACTCATCACCCGTTACCGTCCCCGGCGCAGGCGCGGATCGAAGGCGTCCCGGACGGCATCCGCCAGCAGATTGGCCGCCAGCACCAGCACGAACATGAACACGAAGGCCGCCAGCAGGGACCACCACACCATGGGCTCCCGCGCCATTTCCAGGCGGGCACTGTTGATCATGTTCCCCCAGCTGTGCATGGACGGATCCACGCCCACGCCCACATAGGAGAGAATGGCCTCGGCCAGTACCAGCCCGCTGAAATCCAGCACCACGGTGATGAGCACGATGTGCATCACATTGGGCAGGATGTGCCGGCTCATGATGCGCCGGTCCCGCACGCCGAAGGCAACGGCGGCCTGCACGTATTCCACGCCCTGGAGTTTCATGGCCTCACCGCGCAGGAGGCGGCACAAGGTGGTCCAGCTCGTCACGCCCAGGATGATGCACAGGAACAGCAGGCGCAGATCGGCCCGCTCCGCGGCGGTCTCGAAGAGTTCGGGGTGCGTGTCGATGTAGACCTGGAGCATGAGCACGGCGGAGGCGATGAGGAGCACGCCGGGAATGGAGTTGAGCGTGGTATAGAGGTACTGGATACCGTCGTCCACCCAGCCGCGGAAATACCCCGCCATGATGCCCAGCACCAGGGCGAAGGGCAGCATCACAAGGGTGGTGAGGGTGCCGATCACCAGCGCGGTGCGCACGCTCTTCAGGGTCTGGTAGAAGACATCCTGCCCCACCTTGTCGGTGCCGAAGATGTGATAGTGGGGCGCAAGTTCCATGGCCCAGGCCACCGCCAGGAAAATCATGCCCGCCGTCACCAGCATGGTCCGCCAGGGCAGTGCCGTGCGTCCCGCCACCACCTGGCGCAGCATCCATCCATAGGGCCGGCTGCCATGGTGGGCCAGCAGCCCCACCCAGAGCAGGGCGAATATCAGCCAGGCCACGGTGCCGTTGATCAGCCCCTGGCTGCTGCGTTGCAGGATGTCCGGCCATCGTTCGTGTTCCGGATCACCGAGATGCGCGCCGCCGTAGAGCAGGCGGGGATAATCCCGCACCTTGCTGCCATCGGGCAGTTCCAGGGTCTCCTTGGCATAGAGATGCGTGGCGAAAGGCGCGGAATAGGTCTTTTCGCTGCGTTCCTTCAGGGGACGCAGGGCCAGGTCCAGGAGACTCAACACCTCCACCGAGTAGAAAACCTCGCCATCGTTTCCCCGTTGCTCCAGGGGTTCGCGGAAGTGCACCGAATCCAGCAGGCCGACCGCCACGAAGGCCGACAGCACCACGGCGGCGGCCATCCCCGAACGCCGGGCAAAAACCCGTTGCCAGGGTTCCCGCAGGTGCACATGGCGGCGCACGTAGAAAACAAACCCGCCGATGGCGATCACCAGCAGGAAAACCAGGGCATCGGTGCGCAGCAGCACCGGCTTGAGAGTTGCAAGATAGGTCAGCGTCTCAGGCATGGTCCACTCCCTGGCTCATGACAATCTCACCCGCGGGTCCACCAGGGTATAGGAGATGTCGGTGAGCAGCAGGCCGATGATGTAGAGCACCGAACCCAGGAACACCATGGAGCGCACGATGGCAAAGTCCTGCGCCCGGATCGCGTCGATGGTATAGCTGCCCAGCCCCGGGATGCCGAAGAAGGACTCCAGCACCAGGCTGCCCATGAACAGCAGGGGCAGCAGCACCACCACCCCCGTGAGAATGGGAATGAGGGCGTTCTTCAGGATATGGCGCAGCAGGACGACGCGCTCCCCCAGTCCCTTGGCGCGGGCGGTGCGCACGTAATCCTTGCCAGCCTCTTCCAGGAACAGGGTGCGGTACCAGCGGCTCCCGGAACCGATGCCGTAGAGTACCGCCACGGCCACCGGCAGCACGATGAACTTGAGTGCCTGCCAGCCGCCGTCATAACCGGAAATGGGCACCAGGTGCAGCAGCTTCCCGATCACGTACTGGCCCGCGATGATATAGAAAAGTGCGGAGATGGACATCAGGGCCACCAGGACCACCACCCCGATGGCATCCACGTAGGTGGCACGAAAGAACACCAGGAGCAGCGCCACCGTGATATTGGCCAGCAGTCCGAAGACGAGTATGGGCACGGCGATGGCGAGGCTCGGCCACATGCGCTGCGCGATGTCGTGCCCGATGTCGCGCCCGGCATCGGAACGGCCGAACTGAAAGGCAAACAGGCGCACGGATTTCTCGAAGAAAATGGTCTCGGTCAGGCGCCCCATGCCCGTCTCCTGCGCATTGTAGAGCAGCGGCTTGTCGTAACCCCGGTCGGCCTTCCATTGCTCGATGGCCTCGGGTGTGACGTGCTTCATGCCCAGGTGCATGCGCGCCATGTCGTCGGGCGTATTGACCACGAAGAACAGCAGGAAGGTGAGCAGGTTGACGCCGATGAGGATGGGCACGGCGTACAACAGGCGACGGACGATGTAGGCCAGCATGGCGGCTCAGCCCTCCCCCGCGGCAGTCAGCCCAGGCCTGCGAATGCGGCGCAGGTAGCTGAACCACGCCGGCACCAGCAGCAGGATCAGCACCCCCGCCGCCACGCCCAGCGGCCACAGGATGGGGCGGTTCCACTCGGCGCGGCGCAGCTTCCGCAGGTGGGGATCGATGCGCCGGTATTTCAGGGTGTTGTTGGCCATGAGGTTGGGCTTGGCGTTGTAGTACCAGCCGTGGTAGAGGGCAAAACCCTTGGGGTGGAACCCCCAGATCCAGGGCGCGTCACGGCGCACGATGTCCACCATCTCGTCGATGATGGCCTGGCGCACCGGACCGTTGTCCATGGTCTTCATGGTCTCGAAAAGACGGTCGAATTCGGGGTTGGCATAGTTGGCGGCGTTCTCGCCGTGATGCCTGACCTTGCCGTTGGGTCCGTAGAGCAGGAACAGGAAATTCTCCGGATCGGGATAGTCGGCATTCCACCCCCAGATGAAGATCTGGGCATTGCCGTTGCGGATCTTGTCCTGGAAGCGGTTGTAATCGGTGCTGCGCACGATGAGCTGGATATCCAGTTTCTGGAACTGCTTGCGGTACCACTCCAGCCGCGCCTTGTCGTCGGGCCCCATGGCAGTGACATCGAAATAGAGCACCAGGGGACGGCCGGTCTCCTGATCCACGCCGTCGGCATAACCGGCCTCGGCCAGCAGGCGCCGCGCCTCGGCGGTGGACTTGCGCACCGCGCGCCCGTCGCGCCAGTCATAGACGTAGGGATTGATGCCCTTCTTTCCCGGCACATGCCCGAAGATGCCCGGCGGGATGGGCCCCTGGGCGGGAATGCCGCGGCCGTTGGCGAAGATGGAAATGTATTCCTCGTAATCCAGGGCGATACTGATGGCCTGGCGCAGCTTGCGCTGGCGCTCCCCATAGCCGCCGACGACGGGATCGAGCATGTTGAAACCGAGGTAGAAAATGGAGGTATTGACGGCGGTCTGCAGGCGGATACCCTTGGCTTGCATCGCCTCGGTGAGCGTCACTTCCCCCTCTCCCCCCACGCGGATGGCCTGGTCGAAGCTGTCGGAGGTGATCCCGGAGGTATCGTAGTATCCCTGCAGAAACTTGTTCCAATAGGGGATGTCTTCCTTCTCCAGGCTGTACACCGCCTTGTCGATGAAGGGCAGGGGCCTGCCCGCGTCTTCCAGCAGGCCGGCCTCGGCATCACCGGGCTCGCCTTCCGCGGGATAGCGCTCGCCATGGAAATTGGGATTGCGCTCAAGCACCATGCGCCGGTTGGGATCGTTGACCGTGAGCATGAACGGCCCCGTGCCCACCGGGTACCAGTCCAGGGTGATGTTCTTCTCCGCCATGCCCGGCTGTGAATAGAAGCGGTCGGCCTCCGGCGGCATGGGGGCGAAAAAGGGCATGGCCAGCCAGTAGCGCAACTGGGGATAGCGGCCGTGGACCTTGATGCGGTAGGTATAGCGGTCCACCACTTCCACCCCCTCCAGGTGATAACGGGTGAGATCGAGATAATGACCGCCCGCGGCCCGGAGTTCGCGGTCGGCCTGGTCGAGACGCCGGGCGAACGCCTTCAGGCCCACGATATAGTCACTCATGATGCCGAGTATGGGAGAGAACAGCCGGGGGTGGGCGAGACGCTTGATCTGGTAGACGTAATCCGCCGCCACCAGCTCCCGGCTGCCGGTCTCGGGAAAATCCGCCAGGGTATAGAGATCCTCCAGGTCCTCCGGCCCCAGATCATGATACAGAAACCTGCCATCGGCCCCGCGGGCGAAGGCCGGATGGGGCTGGTAGCGGATGCCGGGACGGATACGGATTTCATAGACGCTGTAGGCCAGCGCGGGATCGTCGCCGCTCACTTCCCGGCCCTCGGCATCGAAGAAACGGGGTTCGGGCAGGGCCTCGGCCGTGAGGGGCACCAGGGTATAGGGACGCTTGAGGTAATGATACTGGAGCGGCGGCTCGTAGATCTGGCCGATGAACTGGTATTCGTTGGAACTGTAGGATCGGGCCGGGTCCAGATGCTTGGGACGCTCCCGGAAGGAAGCATAGAGTATGTTCTGCCCGTCCTCGGCAGCGGGATAGGGGTTGTTCCAGGGGCGGTCGTCACAACCCGCCACGAGCAACAACAGGCCCAGCAGCAGGTTTACGCCGGCCCGGGGCATCCGTCACCATTCCCTTGCCGGACCGCGCCGCCACGCGAGAACAAGCAATCCACGATGTCAGCTCCGGCAAATGGCATTACAATATCGGTTCCCGAGGGGGCGGTTCACGATGGGGACAACCCGCCTGCCCGGCATGTTATATTATCCGAGGCGGTTACGCGACTGAAACGGTGCCCGCCACCGCATCAACATAACAAAAAAGGTAATGCTATGGGATTCCTGCAAGGCAAACGCGCATTGATCGTGGGGGTCGCCAGCCCCCGTTCCATCGCCTGGGGCATCGCCCAGGCGATGCACCGGGAAGGCGCCGAGCTGGCCTTCACCTATCAGAACGAGAAACTTCAAGGCCGGGTGGAAAAAATGGCCGCGGAGTGCGACTCTGACATCGCCATCCCCTGTGACGTGTCCCGCGACGAAGATATCGAAGGTGTCTTCGAAAGACTCGATGATTACTGGGATCACCTGGACATCATCGTCCATTCCGTCGCCTTCGCCCCGCGTGAGGCCCTGGAAGGCCCGTATCTGGACTGCCTCACCCGCGAGGGCTTCCGCGTCGCCCACGAGATCAGCGCCTACAGTTTCGCTGCGCTCGCCAAGGCCGGCTGCAACATGATGGAAGGGCGCAACGGCGCCCTGCTCACGCTGAGTTATCTGGGCGCGGTGCGCACCATTCCCAATTACAACGTCATGGGGCCCGCCAAGGCCAGCCTGGAGGCCAACGTGCGCTACATGGCCAGCAACCTGGGTCCCGACGGCATCCGGGTGAATGCCATCTCCGCGGGTCCCATCAAGACCCTGGCCGCCGCGGGCATCGGCGACTTCCGCCGTTTTCTCGACTACTCGGAGAAGAACTCGCCCCTGCGCCGCAACGTCACCATCGAGGAAGTGGGCAACGCCGCCGCCTTTCTCTGTTCCGATCTCGCCAGCGGCATCACCGGGGAGATCCTGTACGTGGACGGCGGCTACAACATCCAGGGAATGGGCCAGCTCTGAACAGTCAGACGCGGGGCGCCGCCCCGCGGGATGCCACGCCATGCCCCACAAACACGCCGTCATCCTGCTGCTGCTCATCGTCGCCGGCGTCCTGGCCGGCGTCGCGGCGGGCTGGCTGTGGGGCCCTGCCATGCAGTCGGTGGCCTGGCTGGGCGATCTCTTCCTCACGACCCTGAAGATGCTCATCGTGCCGCTGATCATCGCCGCGGTGATCAGCGGTGTCGCCTCCCTGGGCGACGTGCGCAAGCTGGGGCGGGTGGGCGGCGCCACCCTCGCCTATTATCTGTGCACCACGGGAATCGCCGTCTTCATCGGCCTGGTGATGGTCAATCTCATCCAGCCGGGCGCCGGCCTGCAGATCGGCGACGGCGAAATCCCACAGAAAGTACTGGAAAAGGAAGAAACCACCGCCGTTGACATTCTCATGTCCCTCATCGCCCCCAATCTGGTGGCCGCGGCGGCGGACACACAGCTCCTGCCCCTGATCGTGTTCTCCATCCTGTTCTCCGCGGCACTGACCACGGTGGGCGGGAAGGGCGCACACGTGATCGCATTTTTCAATGGCGTCAACGAGGCCATGATGAAGCTGGTCATCTGGCTCATGTATTTCGCACCGGTGGGCATCTTCGCCCTGGTGGCCGCGCGCCTGGGCAAGGCCGGCGGCGGCGAACAGTTCCTGGCCGAGATCACCGCCGTGGGATGGCACGTGGTCACCGTGCTCAGCGGCCTGGCCATCCATTTCGTCGTCCTGCTGCTGATCCTCGTCTTCATCGCCGGGCGGGGCATGGATTACCTGGTGGGCATGCTGCGCGCACTCTTTACGGCCTTCGGCACCGCCAGCTCATCGGCCACCCTGCCGCTGACCATGGAATGCGTGCGTGAGAACCGGGTGGACGACCGCGCGGTGCGATTCGTGCTGCCCCTGGGCAGTACCGTGAACATGGACGGCACGGCCCTGTACGAGGCGGCGGCGGTGATGTTCATCGCCCAGGCCTATGGCGTGGACATGAGCCTGGGCCAGCAGGCCATCATCTTCATCACCGCGACCCTGGCCGCCATCGGCGCGGCCGGCATCCCCGAGGCAGGGCTGGTCACCATGATCATCGTGCTCAATGCCGTGGGGCTGCCACTTGAGGGCATCGGGCTGCTGCTGGCGGTGGACTGGTTCCTGGACCGTTTCCGCACCTCCATCAATGTCTGGGGAGACGCGGTGGGCGCGGCAGTGATCAGCCGTCTCATGCGCTGGAACAACGGGAAGGAAGGATAATCGACAGGGGGAAGCGGCTGCATGGCCTCGGCCGCCCAGGCCACCTGCTGAGACCTGCCCTTATGGCTCACGGCCGTCGTGCGGCCTGGATGCAGGCCCCGGGGGCCGGAATCCAAGGGAGAGACACTGTCTTTATCCCGCGTTTCGCTCCGCTCCACGCGGGCTACCCATGCTGCGCTCGGAATGACAAGCCCACGTGTCATTTCGACCGAAGGGAGAAACCCTGCGCCTGCGGACCAAGATTCCTCGCTGCGCTCGGAATGACAAAAGGGTGGCATGACAAGCCACC
>JALSIC010000090.1 GCA_026981935.1 Gammaproteobacteria bacterium | reverse complement strand
CCGGGGCACGCCCGGCACGGACCAGCTCAATCATCTGGCGCCGAAATTCCGGCGGATACGGTTTTCTCGTCTTTCCCATTGGCAGACACCTCCTTTACCAAAATTCTCAGGTGTCCACGAAAACGGGGCAACTCCATACCATACTGTCATTTCGGCCTCACTTTTTTGCCATTACGACCTTTCTCCTCTGTCATTACGACCTTTCTTCTTTGTCATTTCGACCTTTCTCCTCTGTCATTTCGACCGAAGGGAGAAATCTTGCTCCACAGTCCCCAAGATTCCTCGCTGCGCTCGGAATGACAAGGATACTGTCATTTCTCGCTGCACTTGAAATGACAGGGATAATGTTTTTCCTGCCGCTTTCCTTGACGTTTCCACCACACATCCTGTCATTCCGGCGGGAGGGAAAAATCTTGTGTCAGCGGTTTCGGATTACTCGCTGCGCCCGGAATGACGAAGAAGTGTCATTTCGACCGAAGGGAGAAATCTTGCTCCACAGTCCCCAAGATTCCTCGCTGCGCTCGGAATGACAAGGATACTGTCATTTCTCTCTGCGCTCGAAATGACAGGGGCCATGTCATTCCCACCACACCTCCTTGACAGTGCCACCACACTTTCCTGCCATTTCTCGCTGCGCTCGAAATGACAGGCATCACTTGGATGACAGGTGTCACCGGAACCACAAACCCCACCTGAAGCTCATAAACCTCGACTATTGAGACTCACATTGTTGACTGATGGGCGTCGTGCAGCCTGAATGCAGGCCCCAAGGGACGACATCCGGAGAGGAACACGATTCATTCCGCGCCTTGTGCCGCCCCATGCGGACTATCCATGGGATGCATACAGGTGACTCTTGATAATAAGGGACAGAAATGCACGTGCGTACATCTGCCCCTGGGCATTTTACGAATGAGTGGTAAGCTATTGATGATTGCCCAGTCAGCAAAGCAGCATGGAGAGTTTACCATGACGGAAAATGTCTCAGACCGGAACGGTACCAATGATCCTGCGGGAATCCCCGAGCCCGCTCACCCTCATCTGCGCCGCGAGCCACTGCCCTGGCAGGCGCCCAAGCCAGCCGAGGACGATGCCGAGGCATGGAACCGGGTACAGGCCATTCTCTACAGTCCCGGCTATCGCCAGGCGGACGAGGACCTGGATTTTCTGCAGCAGTATGAAACACGGGGTGTGCGGCTGCAGATCGATTATTACAAGGCGGAATTGCTGCTGCAAAAGCATGGAGTGGAACATACCATCGTTGTCTTCGGCAGCACTCGTATCGTGGAACCCTGCGCAGCGCGGCGCAAGGTGATGTCCCTGCGACGGGCGCTGGAGGAAAACCCGCAGGACCCCGAATTGCGCAAGCGTCTGGAGGTGGCCGAACGTATCGAGGCCAAGAGCCGATACTATGATGTGGCACGGGCCTTCGGGCGGCTGGTGGGGTCTGCCAGCGAGGGGCCCTGTGGCTGCAAGGTGACATTGATGACGGGGGGCGGGCCCGGCATGATGGAGGCAGCCAATCGTGGCGCCTTCGATGTCGGTGCCGAATCGGTGGGCCTCAACATCACCCTGCCTCATGAGCAATATCCCAATCCTTACATTACACCTGAACTGTGTTTCCGCTTCCATTATTTCGGTCTGCGCAAACTGCACTTCCTCCTGCGGGCCCGGGCCCTGGTGGCATTCCCCGGCGGATACGGGACATTCGACGAGCTGTTCGAGACCCTCACCCTGATCCAGACCCGCAAGATTCAGCCCCTGCCGGTCATTCTTGTCGGTGAGGCATTCTGGCGCCAGGCCTTCGATGTGGATTTTCTGGTCGCCGAGGGCGTGATCGACGAAGAGGACCGGGAACTGTTCTGGTATGCGGAGACTGCCGAGGAGATCTGGCAGGGTATTCTCGACTGGTATGAGGCGGCAGCCTGTCCCATCGACGCCGCGCCGGGACGCGACCGGTGAAGATCAGTTTCCATGGCGCCGCACGCGGCGTTACCGGTTCCTGTCACCTGGTGTGCTGTGCAGGGCATCGTATCCTCATTGACTGCGGGCTCTATCAGGGGAGCCGAGAACTGGACGAAGAGAATCGTGAACCTTTCGGTTTCGACCCGGCGACGGTGGATTTTCTGCTTCTGACCCATGCTCATCTGGACCATTGTGGACGCATTCCCCTGCTGGTGAAGTCTGGCTTTCGCGGAGAGATCATTACCACTTCCGCCAGCCGCGAACTCGCACGTCTGGTGATGCTGGACGCTGCCCGCATCCACGAGGAGGATGCCATGCACCGTGCCCGCCAGGCGGCCCGGCGTGGTCGCGACGAGAAGGAAATTGCGCCACTCTATACCACCCTGGATGCCCTCGACAGTCTCGACTGTTTCGGTGCCACCGCGACCTATGGTGAACCCCTGACACTGGCACCGGGAATTCGCGCCACTTTCTTCGATGCAGGTCATATCCTGGGCTCTGCCTTCATCCTCCTGGAACTGGAGGAGGGTGGGCACCGCCGCCGGGTACTCTTCTCGGGGGACATGGGGTATGGAGGCCGGGCCATACTGCGTGATCCTGCGCCACCGCCGCACGCCGACGTGGTGGTGATGGAAACCACCTATGGCAACCGCTGCCACAAGCCGCTGCAGCCTTCGGTGGAGGAGCTCTATGAGGCGGTGAACGACACTTTCCACCGTGGCGGCAATGTGGTGATTCCCAGTTTTGCCCTGGAGCGCAGCCAGGAGATTCTTTACTATCTGCGTGAAGGCGTGGCAGGAGGACTGCTGCCGGCGAGCATGCAGGTGTTCCTGGATTCTCCCATGGCCATCAGCGCCACCGAGATCTTCCGTCGCCACCCGGAGTGCTACGATGCGGCCACTGCAGCCCTTTTTCGCGGGGGGATGATCCTTTTTCACTGCCGGGCCTGCGCCTCACGCGGGAGACTGCCGAATCCATGGCCATCAACCGCATCACCGGAGGTGCCCTGATCATGGCGGGTTCCGGCATGTGCACGGGGGGGCGTGTGCGCCATCATCTCAAACACAATTTGTGGCGCCGGGACTGTAGCGTGATCTTCGTGGGATATGCGGCGCGGGGCACGCTGGCACGCCAGATAATCGATGGCGTCCGCAGCGTTCGGATCTTTCGAGAGGAGATACCGGTACGGGCCCGCATCCATACCATTGGTGGTTTTTCGGCCCATGCCGATCGTGATGGACTGCTGACCTGGTTCCGGCACACGGGCAGGCCGGAACGAACCTTTCTGGTCCATGGCGAGGAAGAGGTCATGATGGAGTTCGCCTCCCGTCTCCAAGGCACCCGGGTGGAGAGGCCGGCGTTGCATGAGACGTTCCCGCTGCGGTCAAATTAGGGTAGAGTGGACCCATCGATGAAGGAGACAGCTTATGACTGATGACAAGGATACCTCCCGCGAAGAACAGCTGATCCACGGTTACAATCGCATGATGGCGCGGGTCAAGGCCGCCCTGGAGGAGGTGGGGGAAAGGACCGGTCCACGCCTGCGCCAGGCCATCGAACAGGCCAAGAAAAAGGCCGTTGAGCTGGAGGAGTTGACCGAGGAAGAGGCGGAACGCATCGGTGAGTATCTGCGCCGCGATATAGAGGCGGCCGCCGACTACCTGGCCAGCGAGGAAGTGCAGGAACTCAGGGACTGGTTCCACATTGATGTCCAGCTCATCGAGCGCCAGCTGCTGGATATGTTTCTCAGCGTCGCCGACCAGACCAAGCTGGACATGCTGGAGTTCCAGGAGCAACTGGAAGAAGCCAGTGAATACCACACCGGCGAAATCACGGGGCCCGGCGCCCTGGCCTGCCTGGGCTGCGGCGAGATCCTGCATTTCCACAAGACCAGCCGCATCCCGCCCTGTCCCCGGTGCCGGCAGACCACCTTCACCCGGGACGTGGCAAGTGTGACAGGCGCTGCCTGAGAATTTTCCCTGTCGCAGCGCTCTTTGCCGCCATGTTGTCAACAGCGGGGCATCGTGGCCGGGCCCCCTGCGCTGTGTTTTTGAGGCTTGCACTATTGACTGACAACCGTCGTGCGGCCTGGATGCAGGCCCCGAGGCCTGGCATATCCATGTCATCTCGACTGCACCTCCTTGTCATTTCGCGACCTTACTTCTCTGTCATTTTGACCGAAGGGGGAAATCTTGTGTCGGCGGTTTCAGATTCCTCGCTGCGCTCGGAATGACAAAAGGGGGTGGAATGACAGGGGGCTTGGCCAACCGTCCCTTGTCATTTCGACCGCACCTCCTTGTCATTTCGCGACCTTACTTCTCTGTCATTTTGACCGAAGGGGGAAATCTTGTGTCGGCGGTTTCAGATTCCTCGCTGCGCT
>JALSIC010000089.1 GCA_026981935.1 Gammaproteobacteria bacterium | reverse complement strand
GGGGGCTTGGCCAACCGTCCCTTGTCATTTCGACCGCACCTCCTTGTCATTTCGCGACCTTACTTCTCTGTCATTTTGACCGAAGGGGGAAATCTTGTGTCGGCGGTTTCAGATTCCTCGCTGCGCTCGGAATGACAAAAGGGGGTGGAATGACAGGGGGCTTGGCCAACCGTCCCTTGTCATTTCGACCGCACCTCCTTGTCATTTCGCGACCTTACTTCTCTGTCATTTCGACCGAAGGGGGAAATCTTGTGTCGGCGGTTTCAGATTCCTCGCTGCGCTCGGAATGACAAAAGGGGGTTGCGGAATGACAGGGGGGCTTGGCCAACCGTCCCTTGTCATTTCGACCGCACCTCCTTGTCATTTCGCGGCCTTACTTCTCTGTCATTTCGACCGAAGGGAGAAATCTTGTGCCAGCAGCTTAAGATTCCTCGCTGGGCTCGGAATGACGAAGAAGTGTCATTTCGACCGAGGGGGAAAATCCTGTCCCACTGTCCCCAAGATTTCCCGCTGCGCTCGACATGACAGGCGTCACTTGCATGCTGCATTAGGAGGCAACTCTCGATTATTGTTGCCTGCTGGCGCCGGCCTGGCGTTTCAGCAGCAAGACCTGCCCCTGCCATTGCAGTCCTTCCGGAATGACCAGTGATCTCTGCGCCCGGCGTCGGGGGAGCTGGCGCAGATCCTGCTCCAGCAGTCGCAAGGGATTATCGAATTCGGTGCTGGTGACCGGCAGGGTGAAAAAGCCGATACGTCGTGCCTCCAGGCGCGCGACCGTGCCGACCCACAGGGGGACGGCCCCGGGGTAGAGATGGATGTCGGCCGGCCACAGGCGCAGGACCAGTTGCTGTGAATCTGTGAGAGGGCGCACCAGCAGCAGGCTTTCGTGATGACCCTCATGGAGCTGGGGCAGCACCGGCAGATCCGCCAGCGGCGTGTCAGTCAGCAGCCAGTAGAGAGAGGAGACGAAGTCGAGAGGGGGCGGTTCCCGCCAGCCCCGCGCCTGCAGCAAGGCGTGCAGGGGATCCAGTTCCCCTGCCCATTGCACATTGAGAGGCTGTTCGTAGTCACCTCCCAGGTCGATGCGGAAGGCCGGCAGTGTCCGCCAGCCATGGGTCCACCAGGCCTGGGCCTGCATGGGCTGGATGACCGCTTGCAGGGCATGGCGACGCAGGGCCTCTTCATGGGAGAAGGCCATCTGCCAGCCGCCGACGGCGGTCAAGGTCAGCAACAGGACGGGAGGCAGGTGGGAAATGGCGCGACGTGTCGCCACGTGGCGATTGTAGGCAATGCCCAGCAGGATCACCCAGGCGCCGCCCAGTCCCAGGTCGCCAAGGAGGTCAGAAACCCGGATTGCCCCCAGATAGAGCCGTGCCAGCGCGATGGCGCTGATCAGCAGGACGGCCCAGGCGTAGGGCAGCCAGCGCCGCTGGGGCGGCAGGGCCTGGCTGAGGAACACGGCGAGGAAGCCATAGAGGATGACACTCTGAACCATGGGCGCGTGCGGCGCCTCGTTGCCGAAGCTGCCGATCTGCTGCAGGAACAGCAGTTCGGCGACGGTGAAGGTCAGCGCCGCCAGCCAGTAACGCATCTCCCGCCAGCGCCGTTGCCAGCCCAGCAGGACGAGTGTGACGACCGCCACGGTGACCATGACCACGGCATCGCCCAGTTGCGAGAGAAACACCATGAGATGATCCCCCCAGGGCGTGCGCAGGTTGCTGAACAGGTGATAGACGTTTTCGTCGATGAGATCAAAGCGGGCATAAAGGCCGGCATAGAGTGTCAGGGCGAAGAGCAGCCAGGCACCGCCCAGCAGCAGCAGGGCGAGAACGAGGAGGGCGCGAAGCGGGGGCGTTGCCGGGTCCAGCAGGGCATTGGTGAGCCGTCCCAGGAGCGGATGGTTGCGGCCCCAGTGCAGGAGTTCAGCGGCGAAGACGGCCGCGCGGGGCTGGATGCTGCGGTAGAGGCGGCGTACCAGCCAGAAGACGAACCACAAGGCCAGCAGCAGGCCGACGAGCAGAATGGCCAGGCGGCCCGCCACCTGGCCGGCCAGCGCCAGGGAGGAGCCGAAGGCCACGCCGGGGAGCAGATAGGCCGGTGCCCACAACAGGGCGGAGACGACGTTGACCACGGCAAAACGAAAGGGCCTCATGCCCATCATGCCGGCCACCGCCGGGATAATGGGGCGTACCGGCCCGACGAAACGGCCCAGGGCGATGCTCATGTTGCCGTGGCGGCGGAAAAAGACCTCGCCCCGCGCCAGCCAGTCCTGATGGCGGGAGAAGGGCCATTTGGTCCTGAGACGGTCCTTGTAATGCCAGCCCAGCCAGAAACTGAGGCCGTCGCCGGCCACCGCGCCGGCCACGGCCCAGGCAAGGGTGGGCCAGAAGGCCAGGCTGCCCGTGCCCACCAGGGCGCCGGCGGCGAACATGAGTGTTGCGCCGGGGATCAGCAGGCCCACCAGGACGAGGGACTCGGTGAAAGCCACCGCGAACACCAGTAATCCCGCGATCTCGGGATTCTGGGCGATCCATTTTGCTATATTTTCGAACAGCTCCATGTCAAAAGGCTCTTTTTCACGGTGGCGCTATATCCTGCGTTGCTGTATCTGATCGTATGAATACTTGACATACGCAGCAAGGATGAAATGTGGTCTCAACAGGCGACAAGGGGAGAGCAGGGTGGCAACGAAATGTGGCATATGGATGCGGCCCGCAATGTTGAATGGCTGTCCTCTATTTGCCAAGTACAATTGTCCGGAGTATCCATGGTGGTGTTGTCCATGTTTGCATATTCCAAAAACTGAGTAAAAAATCAGACAGGTCAGGACAGCACCGTATTCCGGCGCATGGGCGGGAATGGACCCGCCTGGTGAGGCTACAAGCTTCCTGCTTGAAACTTCAATGCCGGCCTTGAGGGGAAATTCCTGTTTTGTGGGCGTACAATGCACACTGGGTCATGAAGATGACCAATAATGGAGGGGGACAAACATGATGGAACGGGCCAAGGAAGAATTGCTGGACGAGGAAGAGCTGGCGCTCATCGATGCCTACTGGCGCGCGGCCAACTATCTGTCGGTGGGGCAGATCTACCTCTATGACAACCCCCTCCTCAAAGAGCCCCTGCGCCTGGAACATGTCAAGCCGCGCCTGCTGGGCCACTGGGGCACCACGCCGGGCCTGAACTTCATCTACGCACACCTCAACCGCCTCATCAGGCATCACGATCTGGACATGATCTACATCACGGGTCCCGGCCACGGCGGCCCCGGCCTGGTGGCCAATACCTGGCTGGAGGGCACGTATTCCGAGTTCTATCCCAATGTGCCCCTGGACGAGACCGGCATGAAGCGCCTGTTCAAGCAGTTCTCCTTCCCCGGCGGTGTGCCCAGCCACGTGGCGCCGGAGACACCGGGGTCCATTCACGAGGGCGGTGAGCTGGGTTATGCCCTGGCCCATGCCTTTGGTGCGGCCTTTGACAATCCGGATCTGATCGTGGCCTGCGTGGTGGGAGATGGCGAGGCGGAGACGGGCCCCCTGGCCACGGCCTGGCACTCCAACAAGTTTCTCAATCCTGCCCGCGACGGCGCGGTGCTGCCCATTCTCCACCTCAACGGCTACAAGATCGCCAATCCCACGGTGCTGGCGCGCATGCCGCAGGAGGATCTGGAGCGCCTCTTCCTGGGCTATGGCTATCGGCCCTGGTTCGTGGCCGGGGATGATCCCCGCATCATGCACCAGCAGATGGCCGCGACCCTGGAAGCGGTGCTGGCGGAGATCCGCGCCATCCAGCGCGTGGCGCGTGAGGAGGGTGACACCACCCTGCCCCGCTGGCCCATGATCATTCTGCAGACACCCAAGGGCTGGACGGGGCCGAAGGAGGTGGACGGCAAGAAGACGGAAGGTTTCTGGCGCTCTCACCAGGTGCCACTGTCGGGACTGGCCGACAACCCCCAGCATCTGCGTCTTCTGGAGGCGTGGCTGAAGAGCTACCGGCCTGAGGAATTGTTTGACGGCAACGGTGCCCCCCGCCCCGAGCTGCGTGCCCTGGCGCCCCAGGGCAAGCGGCGCATGGGAGCCAATCCCCATGCCAACGGCGGTGTCCTGCTGCGCGACCTGAAGATGCCGGATTTCCGTGAGTATGCGGTGGAGGTGCCGGAGCCGGGGCGGGTGCTGGGGGAGGCCACCCGGGTCATGGGGCGCCTGCTGCGGGATGTGATGCGTCTCAACGAGGAGACACGCAATTTCCGGGTCATGGGGCCCGATGAGACGGCGTCCAATCGCCTCGACGCCCTGTTCGAGGTGACCGGCCGCGCCTGGATGGCCGGGACCCTTCCCGAGGACGAGCATCTGTCACCCCGGGGGCGGGTGATGGAGATTCTCTCCGAACATACTTGCCAGGGGTGGCTGGAGGGTTACCTGCTTACCGGGCGGCACGGCCTGTTTTCCTGCTACGAGGCCTTCATCCACATCGTGGATTCCATGTTCAACCAGCATGCCAAGTGGCTCAAGGTGTGCAACGAGATCCCCTGGCGGGCCGACATCGCATCCCTCAACATTCTGCTGACTTCCCATGTCTGGCGCCAGGATCACAATGGCTTCTCTCACCAGGACCCGGGCTTCATCGACCACGTGGTGAACAAGAAGGCCGATATCATCCGTGTCTATCTGCCGCCGGATGCCAACTGCCTGCTCTATGTCACCGACAAGTGCCTGCGCAGCCGCAATTTCGTCAATGTCATCGTGGCGGGCAAGCAGCCCCAGCCCCAGTGGCTGGACATGTCCGCAGCCATCAAGCACTGTACCCGGGGCATCGGCATCTGGGAGTGGGCCAGCAACGACCAGGGCGATGACCCCGACGTGGTGATGGCCTGTGCCGGGGACGTGCCCACCATCGAGACCCTGGCAGCGGTGGATCTTTTGCGCCGTCATGTGCCGGACCTCAAGATCCGCGTGGTCAACGTCGTGGATCTCATGACCCTGCAGCCCCGCGAGGAACATCCCCACGGCCTGTCGGACCAGGACTTCGATGCCCTGTTCACCGTGGACAGGCCCATCATCTTCGCCTATCACGGCTATCCCTGGCTCATTCACCGCCTCACCTACCGCCGTACCAATCACCGCAATCTCCATGTGCGCGGCTACAAGGAGGAAGGTACCACCACCACGCCCTTCGACATGGCGGTGCGCAACGATCTCGACCGCTTCCATCTGGTGAATGATGTCATCGGGCGTGTCCCCAAGCTCGGCGTACATGCCGCCTATACCCGCCAGTGGCTGCAGGACAAGCTCATCGAACACCGTGAGTACATCACCCGCCACGGCATCGACATGCCGGAGATCCGCGACTGGCGCTGGGGGGATTATCAGGAAAAGACGGGCATGTGAATTCCCTTGGACGCCCAGGTTCTATGCGCCACTGCTAGAATCACTTGCGACATCAGGAAACACGCTGAAAAGCGCGCCTTACTTCGCATGCGCATACTGGTTATCAACGCCGGCAGTTCTTCTCTTCGCTATCGCCATTTCGATCGGGCGGCCGGCGTCGTTTCGCTGGCCGGCCGCATGGAGGGCATTGGTGGCCGCGGGGGACGCCTTCTTCATGAAGTACGTGACGGGCATGGGAATCCGCAACGGCAGGTGTCGGCACATCACTGGCGCGACCACGGCGAGGCCCTGGCGTTTCTGGTGAAATTGCTGGCAGGCAGCGGCGCGGCTGTCCCGGATGCCATCGGTCATCGCATCGTGCACGGCGGCGAGCGCTTCAGTGCGCCGGCGGTCATCGACGATGAGGTGCTGGCGGCACTGGCGGGACTGGATCACCTCGCACCCCTGCACAACCCGCCCGGCATCGAGGGCATCCGTGCGTGCCGGGCGCAGTTTCCCGGCGTTCCTCAAGTGGCGGTGTTCGATACGGCCTTTCATCACACCCTGGCACCGGACGCGTTCCGCTATGCAGTGTCCGAGAGGTGGTATCGCCGTCATGGCGTGCGGCGTTATGGATTTCACGGCCTGGCCCATGCCAGTCTGGTGCGCCAGGCCGCGGCCTGGCTTGGCAAGGAGGTGACAGAGACCCATCTCATTACCCTGCACCTGGGCAATGGCGCCAGTGCCTGTGCCGTTGCCGAGGGGCGCAGCGTGGACACATCCATGGGCCTCACGCCCCTGGAAGGCCTGGTGATGGGCAGCCGCTGCGGCGATCTGGACCCCGCCGTGGTTTTTCATCTGCTGCGGGCGGGGGTGGTCCCCGATGAAATCGAAGCGGCCCTCAACCGGGAGAGCGGCTTGAAGGGGCTGTGTGGCAGCAGTGACATGCGCGAGGTCATCGCCAGGGCCGGGGCCGGCGAGGCGGTGGCAGGGCTTGCGCTGGCGATCTATTGCCGGCGTATACGCAAATATATCGGTGCCTATCTGGCCTTGCTGCCGCAGGTGGATGCGCTGGTGTTCAGCGGCGGGGTGGGGGAGAACGCTGCGCCGGTGCGCGCGGGCGCACTGCAGGGTCTTGCCCACCTGGGCATCGTCCTCGATGCAGCGCGCAACGACGCCGCCTTGAACGGAGAGGTCATGGAGATCCAGCATCGGGATTCCGCCTTGAAGATTCTGGTCATGCACGCCCGCGAAGAAGAGGAGATTGCCCGTCAGGTGGAAGCCTGTCTCGGCGGCAGGGGAAACGGTCGTCCTGGCGTCTGAACTTATCGTGATTTGTGTTGACAAAAGAGACAGGATAGTCGAGCATTCCCAGACTCATGGCCGGGGCAACAAGAAAATTCATCAGTTTATTCATGGTCTTCCTGCTGGCATGGGCGCCACTGGCCTATGCGGGGCCGGCCATGCACATGACGGATTGTCCCCTCTATGGCAATGCGGACATAAGTATTGTGTCAGACGTCCTGCCGGGTATCCTGTCAGACGAGCAAGGTATCACGCCGGCTGATGCCGGCCCAGGTTCAGGCCACGGCGATACCACGACGGCGGTTCAGAGCGATTGCCAGAGTGGTGCCCATGATTGCGTGACCTGCCTGGGCAGCCTGGTCGCCGACAGTGGCGCGGTGCCTGCCTCCATCATGATGGAGAGACTGCAGATTGAGGGGATCCGCCCCCTCCTGACCTCCATCGTACCACCCGCCTTCAGACCTCCCATTCCACGCCAGGGCTGAAGGGACGGTTGCGGAAGCAACCGACCCGGGCCCCTTTTCCACCAGAAGCCGGCCTGTATTTTCTTGCAGGCGGACTGACGTTTTTTGCTTGTTGTAATGCCGTATCCTGTGCGGCGTCGGTGACGAGCTTGTCAAGCAGACCGCCGCGTTATCGCGGCGCGCAGATGGAGAATGAGACGCGTGGAAAGTGCAAGAAACCAGAATCGCATCCGCCGCAGGGCGAGCGTGTCCTGGCGCGGGGTGGGCTGGCTGGCCCTGTTGCTCTGGAGCCTGAGCAGTCCGGTCCATGCCGGTGATGGCCGGCAGCCACCTCAGGCGACCGCGACCGTGTATACCGAGGAAGCGGCGGTGGCGGCGGCACTGGCCGACAATCCCGGCCTGGCGGCCATCGAGGCCCGCGCCCGTGCCCTGCGGGCAGTGCCCGAGCAGAAGGGGACCCTGCCCGATCCCCGGTTGATGTTCAATGTCATGAATCTGCCGGTGGACTCTTTTTCCTTCACCCAGGAGGCCATGACCCAGGTGCAGGTGGGCATCAGTCAGATGCTGCCCTATCCCGGCAAGCTGGCCTTGCAGGAAGAGGCGGCGCTGGCCGAGGCCGCCGCCGCCGAAGACCAGGTCGCGGAACTGCGCCTCAAGCTCATGCGCGACGTGCGCACCCTGTGGTGGAACCTGTTCTATCTGGATCGTGCCCTGGAAATCGTGGCCAGCAACCAGGAACTGTTGCGCCAGTTCGTCACCATCGCCCAGACCAAGTACAAGGTGGGCAAGGGGCTGCAACAGGACGTGTTGCTGGCCCAGGTGGAATTGTCCAAGCTTCTCGATCATGAGATTGCCCTGCAGGGCCTGCGCAGCACCGTGGCGGCCCGTTTCAATGCCCTGCTGGACCGGCCAGCAGGGGCGCCCGTGCAAATCTCCCAGCGTGTGGAAGAGACGCTCGCCGAACTGCAGGCAAGCGACGCACTCTATGCCGAGGCGGAAAACACGCGCCCCCTGTTGCGCCAGCGGGCGCGCCGCATCGAGGCTGCCAGGCTGCGCCTGGAGCTGGCGAAGAAGGACTATTATCCCGATTTCCGCCTCGGCGCGACCTATGGTTTTCGCAGTGGTGAAAACCCCGACGGCAGTGACCGTGCCGATTTCGCCAGTTTCATGTTCAGCATGAACCTGCCCATTCACACCGCCACCCGCCAGGACAAGCAGGTGGATCAGCGCACAAGCGAATTGAACCGCGAGCGCTATGCCCGTCACGATGCCTGGGCCCGGGTGCGGGCCGAGGTCGCCGCGGCACTGGCGGATTACGAGCGGGCGCGCCAGCAGGTGTCCCTGTTCCGCGATGGCATCATCCCCCAGGCGACGCAGACGGTGGCTTCCATGCGGGCAGGTTATCAGGTCAACAAGGTGGATTTTCTCAATCTGGTGCGCGCTCAGATCACGCTCTTCAATTACCAGGTGCAGTATTGGAAGGCGCTGAGCGAGGCCAATCAGGCCCTCGCCCGGCTGGCGGCGGCCATCGGCAAGGAGACGGTACATGAATAAGACAGCATTACTCATGGGGATCATCGCCCTGGCGGCCGGCCTGGGTGGCGGCTACTGGCTGGCTCAGCAGCAGGAGCAAGTCACATCCATGGCGCCTGCCGCCGGGCAACAACAGGCACAGCGCAAGCCATTGTTCTATCGTCATCCCATGAACCCCTCCATCACCTCGCCGGTGCCGGCGAAGGACGAGATGGGCATGGATTACATCCCGGTGTACGCCGACGATCAGGATGCCGGAAAAAAAGAGCGCAAGCCGCTTTTCTATCGTCATCCCATGAATCCCTCCATCACCTCGCCGGTGCCTGCCAAGGACGAGATGGGTATGGACTACATCCCGGTCTACGCCGATGAAGACAGCGCCGCGGACGAGCCGGCAGGCACGGTGAAGATCGATCCGGTGACGGTCCAGAATATCGGCGTGCGTACGGCTCGTGCCGAGCGGCGCATCCTGACCCGTGCCGTGCGCAGCGTGGGGCGGGTGGACTTCGACGAGGAACATCTCACCCGGCTCCATCCCAAGGTGGAGGGGTGGATCGAGAAGATGCGCGTGGACAAGACCGGTGAGCAGGTGAGAAAAAACCAGATCCTCCTGAGCATCTATTCACCGCAACTGGTGTCCAGCCAGGAGGAGTATCTGCTGGCCCTGCAGAACCGCAAGGTACTGGAGAACAGCCCCTTCGAGGATATCCGCCGGGGTGCGGTCGAGCTGGTGGAGTCCGCCCGCGAGCGCCTGGAACTGTTCGACATGGCCCCACACCAGATCCGCGAGCTGGAGAAGACGGGCAAGATCAAGAAATACGTCCACATCCATTCGCCCTTCGACGGGGTGGTCATCAAGGTGGGCGTGCGCGAGGGACAGTTCGTGACGCCACGCACCGAGCTGTACCAGATTGCGGATCTCTCCCGGGTCTGGGTCTATGTGGACGTTTTCGAGAATGAACTGCCCTGGGTGCAGCCGGGCGATGAGGCGGAGATGAAGCTCGCGGGCATTCCGGGCCGCACCTTCCGCGGGCGCATCACCTACATCTATCCCTATTTCGAGGCCAAGACCCGCACCGTCAAGGTACGCCTCGAGTTCGACAACCGGGACGGCATGCTCAAACCCGAGATGTTCGCCGACGTGACCATTCACGCCGGGCGCCAGGTGGATGCCGTGGTGGTGCCGGAGGAAGCCATCGTGCGTTCCGGCAGTCGCGAACTGGTTTTCGTAGTGCGCGGTCCCGGCAAGTTCGAGCCCCGCGTCGTGGAAGTGGGCGTGAGCAGCGACGGCATGACCCAGATCCTGAGCGGTGTGCGCGCCGGCGAGGAGGTGGTCACCTCGGCCCAGTTCCTCATCGACTCCGAGTCCAAACTGCGCGAAGCGACGGCCAAGATGCTGGAATCGGCGGCCCGGCAGCAGCAGGAAGCGGCGCCTCCGGCACACGAAGGCATGGAGGACATGCCCCGGCAGGACAAGGGCGGTCAGGAGGGTGCGCCGTCTATGGATGGGCAGATGAACATGAAAATGGACATGAAAATGGATGGCGCCATGAAGATGGATCATGACGCGGGGATGGGCCGGAAATCCATGGACATGCAGCATGGAGATGGGGGGCATGAGGCCGCCATGGATCATGGTGCCATGTCTTCTGCGCAGGCGTCCATGAAGCATGCCTCCGGCGACCATGCCATGCCCGTGAAGAGTGGCAAGGGCGGACAGGGAGGCATGGAGCATGATTAAGGCGATCATCGATGCCTCCCTGCGCAACCGCTTTCTGGTGCTCATTGCCACATTTCTGATAGTAGTCGCAGGCTTGTGGGCCGTGCGTACCATACCTCTGGACGCCATACCTGACCTTTCCGACGTTCAGGTGATCGTCTTCACCGAGTTTCCGGGCCAGGCGCCCCAGGTGGTGGAGGATCAGGTGACCTATCCGCTGACCACCGCCATGCTGGCGGTGCCCTACGCCAAGGTGGTGCGGGGCTATTCCTTCTTCGGCCTGTCCTTCGTCTACATCATCTTCGAGGACGGCACTGACATGTACTGGGCGCGTTCCCGCGTGCTGGAATCCCTCAACTATGTCAGCGGCCGTCTGCCGGCAGGCGTGACGCCCACCCTCGGCCCGGATGCGACGGGGGTTGGCTGGGTCTATGAGTATGCCCTGGTGGACCGCAGCGGGCGCCTGGACTTGGCCCAGTTGCGCTCCATTCAGGACTGGTACCTGCGTTACCCCCTGCAGACGGTGCCCGGCGTCGCCGAGGTGGCCTCGGTAGGGGGGTATGTCAAGCAGTACCAGGTGGAAGTGGATCCCAATGCGCTGCTGGCCTACAACATTCCCTTGTCCAAGGTGCGCATGGCCATCAAGCGTTCCAACAATGATGTCGGCGGACGCCTCGTGGAGATGGCCGAGACCGAGTACATGGTGCGCGGCCGTGGCTATATCCAGTCCATCGAGGATCTCAAGCAGATCCCGGTGGGCGTGGACGCCCGCGGCACGCCCATCCGGCTCAAGGACGTGGCCACGGTGAAGCTGGGGCCGGAGCTGCGCCGCGGCGTGGCCGAGCTCAACGGCGAGGGCGAGGTGGCCGGCGGGGTGGTGGTGATGCGCTTCGGCGAGAACGCCCTGTCCACCATCCGCGGCGTGCGCGCCAAGCTCAAGGAACTGGAGGCAGGCCTGCCGGAGGGCGTGGAGATCGTGCCGGTCTATGACCGCGGTGATCTCATCGAGCGGGCCGTGGCCAATCTGCGGGACAAGCTCATCGAGGAATTCATCGTGGTGAGCCTGATCTGCATGCTGTTCCTGCTCCATGCCCGCTCCGCCCTGGTGGCCATCGTCGCCCTGCCGGTGGGTATTCTGATGGCCTTCATCGCCATGCGCTGGCAGGGCATCAATGCCAACATCATGTCCCTGGGCGGCATCGCCATCACCATCGGTGCCATGGTGGACGGCGCCATCGTGCTCATCGAGAATGCCCACAAGCACCTGGAACGGGCCGGCCGGGCGGCGGGCGGCAGGCTCACGCCCATGCAGCGCTGGGCGGCCGTGGCCGATGCCGCCAAGGAAGTGGGACCGGCACTGTTTTTCTCCCTGCTCATCATCACCGTCTCCTATGTGGCGATCTTTACCCTGCAGGGCCAGGAGGGACGCCTGTTCAGTCCGCTGGCCTTTACCAGCACCTATTCCATGGCCGCCGCGGCACTGCTGGCCGTGACCCTGGTGCCGGTGCTCATGGGCCTGTTCATTCGCGGCAAGATCATGCCCGAGGCGAAGAATCCGGTGAACCGCATTCTGCATGCGCTGCATTCGCCGGTGCTGCGCCTCACCATGCGCTGGCGGGTCATCACGCTTTTGGTGGCTTTAGGCTTGCTGGGTGCAACTGCCTATCCTTTGAGTAAACTGGGCAGCGAGTTCATGCCGCCCCTGGACGAGGGTGACATCCTCTACATGCCCACCACCTTCCCCGGCATTTCCATCACCAAGGCCAAGGAGCTGCTGCAGCAGACCGACAAGATCCTGCGCACCTTTCCCGAGGTGGAGACGGTGTTCGGCAAGGTGGGCAGGGCCGAGACGGCGACCGATTCCGCGCCGCTTTCCATGATGGAGACCATCATCCGTCTCAAGCCACGGGAGGAATGGCCCGATCCGGAAAAGACCACCCAGGCGCTGATGGCGGAGATGGACAAGGCGATCCGCTTTCCCGGGCTGGCCAATGCCTGGACCATGCCCATCAAGACCCGCATCGACATGCTTTCCACGGGTATCAAGACACCCATCGGCATCAAGGTGAGCGGTCCGGATCTCAATGTCCTGCAGCAGTTGTCCACCGCCATCGAGCAGGCCATGAAGACCATCCCCGATACCCTGTCGGCCTTCGGCGACCGGGCCGTGGGCGGTTATTTCCTCGATTTCGACATCGACCGGGAGGAGGCGGCCCGTTACGGCCTCACCGTGGGCGACGTGCAGGACGTGATCATGTCGGCGGTTGGCGGGATGAACATCACCTATACCGTTGAGGGCCTTGAGCGCTATCCCGTCAACCTGCGCTATCCACGGGAGCTGCGCGACAGTCCCGAGCAGCTGCGCCGGGTGCTCATTCCCACGCCCACCGGGGCGCAGATTCCCCTGTCCCAGGTGGCGGAGCTGACCCTGCGCCGCGGGGCGCCGGTGATCAAGAGCGAGGATGCCCGGCCCAATGCCTGGATCTACGTGGATATCAAGACCTCGGATATCGGCGGCTTCGTCGCCCGCGCCAAGGAAGTACTGGCGGAGCAGGTGGAGATCCCGCCGGGTTATACCGTGACCTGGTCTGGACAGTTCGAGTTCATGGAGCGGGCGGCCAAGCGCCTGCGCATCGTGATCCCGGCCACCCTGCTGATGATCTTTCTGCTGCTCTATTTCAACTTCCGCAATGTCACCGCGCCGCTGGTGGTGATGCTGTCCATTCCCTTTGCCCTCATCGGGGGCATCTGGCTGGTCTACTTCTATGGCTTCAATCTCTCCGTGGCCGTGGCCGTGGGCTTTATCGCCCTGGCCGGAGTGGCAGCGGAGATCGGCGTGCTGGTGCTCACCTTCATCAACGAGTCCATCCAGTCCTTGCGCCACCGGCGTGCCCAGGAGGAAGGCCTGGCGCCGGACCGGGTGCGCCTGAGTACTGCCGACATCCAGGAAGCCGTGTTCCAGGGCACCTCCGAGCGTGTCCGGCCCATCACCATGACCGCGACAGCGGTGATCGCCGGTCTCATACCCATCATGCTGGGCAGCGGCACTGGTTCCGAGGTCATGCAGCGCATCGCCGCGCCCATGGTGGGCGGCATGCTCACCACCACGCTGCTGTCCCTGGTGGTGTTGCCGGTGATCTATGGCCTGATCCTGCAGTGGCAGGAACGCCGGCGCAGGCGTTGAGGGAGAGGGCGGGTGTATCCTGCCGGGGTTCGTCCACATCATTGAGGAGAAACGACATGGAACTGAGAAAAGTAACGGCCATCATCCGCAAGGATGCCCTGAAGCCCGTGGAGAAGATCCTGCAGGACATGGGCGTGACGGGCATCAGTGTGACCCAGGTCAAGGGCTACGGCGAGTATGCGGACACCTACACCAAGGACTGGCTGGTGACCCATGCGCGCATCGAGGTCTTCACCAGCGCCGAGAAGGCCGAGCCCATCGCCGAGGCCGTCATGGGCGCCGCCCATACGGGTTGCGAGGGTGACGGTATCATTGCCATACTGCCGGTTCTGAAGCTGTACCGCATTCGCAATCGCGCGCCGGCCTCACCCGACGAGGTATGAGGCCTGCGTCCCGGGATTTTGTGACCGGGGACCTTGAGGAGCTGGTGGCATCATGACCGCACGAAACGCGTCGTACTCCGCAGCCGTTCTGTTCCTCGCCGTATTCTGTTCCGCGCCATCGCCTGCGCAGCCGCCCCGGCCGGGGGATGCTCTCTCGGGGCAGGAGATCGTGCGCAAGGTGGAGAATCTCCTCTGGGGCAGGACCAGCGAGGGGCGTTACGAGATGCGCATCGTCACGCCCCACTGGCAGCGGACGCTGGAATTGCGGGTTTGGATGATCAGGCCCGACAAGACTTTCATCCGCATCCTGGCGCCACCCAAGGAGGCGGGTATCGGTTCGCTGCGCCTGGGCAACGAGATGTGGAACTATCTGCCCAAGGTGGAGCGCATCATCAAGATTCCGCCCTCCATGATGCTGCAGCCCTGGATGGGGTCCGACTTCACCAATGACGACCTGGTGAAGGAGAGCAGCATCGTCAATGATTACACTCACACCCTGGTGGCCGAGGAAGACCGGGACGGGGTGGCCGTCTATCGCATCGAATCCACACCCAAGCCCGATGCGGCGGTGGTGTGGGGCAAGCTGGTCTACGAGGTGCGCCGCGAGGATCTTATGCCCCTGCGCCTGTCCTATTACGACGAACGGGGGCGTCTCATCAAGGTGCTCGGTTTCAGCGAGGTGCGGGAAATGGGGGGGCGCAGGCTGCCCACGCGCTGGGTGATGCGCCCCGTGAACAAGCCCGGCAATTCCACAGAAATCCGCCTGCGTGAGGTCCGCTTCGACATTGCCATCGATGAAGGGATCTTCACCTTGCGCAACCTGCGCCGTTCCCGGCGATGAGCCCCACGATGCATCAGGATGGCAGTCCGTGCCCCGCAGGCCCGCTGGTGCGCGTCGCCGGCCTGGTCAAGCGCTACCGCCAGGAGAGCATCGTCGTGGAGGCCCTGGCCGGCATCGACCTGGAAGTGGCCGGGGGGGAGTTCCTCGCCCTGGTGGGACCCTCCGGTTCCGGCAAGACGACCCTGCTCAATCTCATCGGCTGTCTCGATACACCGACGGCAGGACAGGTCTGGATCGACGGCCGCTCCGTTGAGCGCCTCTCCAGGCGCGAACTGGCACGGCTGCGCCTGTACCGCATCGGTTTCATCTTCCAGGAATACAATCTCATCCCCGTGCTCACGGCCCTGGAGAACGTGGAATATGTCATGCTCCTGCAGGGCGTGCCGGCGCGGGAGCGCCGCTCGCGGGCAAGAGAGATGCTGGCCGAAGTGGGGCTGGCCGGCATGGAGCAGCGACGACCGGCGCAATTGTCGGGTGGTCAGCAGCAGCGCGTGGCCGTGGCGCGGGCCATCGTCTCCCGCCCCGCCATCGTCCTGGCGGACGAGCCCACCGCCAACCTGGATTCGGTGAGCGGGGCCGCTCTGCTGGACCTGATGCGTGAGCTCAACGCGCGCTATGGCGTGACCTTTCTTTTCTCCACCCACGATCCCATGGTGATGGCGCGGGCACGGCGCATCGTGCGCCTCCATGACGGCCGCATCGTCGCCGACGAGGCCGGCGGGGCGCGGGAGACGACGGAAGAGACAGGGGAAGATTCAAGAGAAGATGCGGGAGGGCAGACGGCAAGGCCATGAAGCTCCTGCACCTGGCTGCCCGTAATGTGCTGCGCAACGTGCGGCGCACCCTCATCACGCTTTTTTCCATCACCCTGAGCCTGGCGGCCCTGATCTTCATCTGGGGTTTCATCGACGGCATCAACGAGCAGATGATCGACAACAGTACCCGCTATCTCTCGGGCCATCTGCAGATCCACCAGCGGGGTTTTCACGAGGATCCCGCCCTGTACCGCGCCATGACGGAGGACGAGGGCCTGCGGGAACGGCTTCGCGCCATGGAGGGCGTTGCGGGACTTGCGCCCAGGGTGGAGGGCAAGGCGCTGCTGAGCGGTGCCGACAAATCGAGGCCGGTGTTCGTGGTGGGCGTGGATCCCGTGCTGGAATCCCGGGTGACCACCATCCATCAGGCCATCCTGGCAGGGCGCTACCTGAAACCCGGGGACGGCGAGCGCATCCTGCTCGGAGACAAGATGGCGGAAATCCTGGGTATCGGCCTGGGCGATGAGGTGGTGCTCATTACCCAGGCCATGGACGGCTCCCTGGGCGCCGGTCGCTACGAGGTGGTGGGTATTTTCGACAGCGGCATCGACGTGCTGGACGGCAGTTATGCCTTTCTCCCCCTGCCTGCGGCCCGGGACCTCTTCGCTCTGTGGGGGCGATCCACCGCCTGGGTGGTGCGTCTGGAACAGCGCGCCCGGGCCGGCACGATTGCCCGGCGCATGGAAGCGGCGCTCGGCCCCCGGTACGAGGTGTTGGACTGGCCGCGACTGTTGCCTTCCATGGTGCAGATGGTGCGTTTTCACGAGGCTGTCACCTACGTCGTTTTGTTCATCGTGCTGGTGGTGGTGGCCATCGGCGTGGGCAATACCCTGCTCATGGCCGTGATGGAGCGTATCCGCGAATTCGGTGTCATGATGGCATTGGGTACCGCCCGGGGGCAGATCATGGCACTGGTGATCATGGAATCCCTGCTCCTGGGGCTGGTGGGGCTGGCCCTGGGCACGGTGCTGGGCGTTGCCATCACCCGGTCGCTGGGGGAGAGCGGCCTGGACCTGGGGCAGTACACCGCTGCCATGGAAACCATGCCGGGGCTGTCCGCGATGGTCTATCCACTGGTGCGCTGGGACCACGTGGCCCTGCTGGCCGCCCTGGTGCTGCTCATCAGCCTGCTGCCGCCCCTCTATCCTGCCTGGCGTGCCGCCCGCCTGGAGCCGGTGCAGGCCATTCGGGGCCTGGCGGGCGAGGGTGGCTGGCGCCTGTCCGGTGGCCGTTTCGCGGCGGGTCGTTTCCCTCGGAGGCGCGATGACGAAAGGGGCGGCGGGCGGGTGTTCTGGAAGATTGCCGCGCGCGGCATCGGGCGAAACCCGCGCCGTTCCCTGCTCACGGCGGGCGCCACGGCCTTCGGGCTGGCGGCGTTCTGGTTTCTCTATGCCTTTGCCGACGGCTTTTTCGAGCAGATGATCGAGAACTCCACCGGCTATCTCACCGGTGACCTGCAGATCGAGCAGCGTGGTTTCCGCGAGGAACTGTCGCCGGAACGGGTCATTACGGATCCGCAGCCGCTGCTGGCACGCCTGCGCAGCCTGCCCCAGGTGCGCGCCGCGGCGCCCCGCGTCAAGGTCCAGGCCATGGTGAGCAGTTCCACTGCCACCGAGCCTCTGCTGCTGCATGGTGTGGTGCCGGCCCTGGAGCAGAAGATTACGGTGCTGCAACGGGCGCTGGTGGAGGGGCGCTACCTGGCCGCGGGGGACAAGCGGGGCATCGTCCTGGGCAGAAAACTGGTGGACAAGCTGGGCCTGCAACTGGGTGAGAAACTGGTGGTGACGGTGCAGCTCGCCGATGGCAGCCTGGGCTCGGCGGCCTATCGCCTGGTGGGTGTCTTCCGCACCGGCAACGATCTCTTCGATACCACCCTGGGGCTGGTGAGCCTGTCCGCGGCGCAACGCCTCATGGGAATGGAGGACGGCGCGGTCTCCCTCATCGCGGTGGCGCTGCAAGACCGGCGCGAGGTGGCGCAGGTGGCGGAGACCCTGCGCTCGGCCCTGCGCGGCTCTCCTTACGAGGTGCTCACCTGGCAGGAATTGCTGCCGGTGGTGGTGCAGATGATCGACCTGTCCAAGCTGGATTTCTATGTCGTGCTGGCCGTGGTGTTCGCGGTGGTGGCCATGGGCGTCATGAATACCCTGCTCATGTCAGTGCTGGAGCGTACCCGCGAATTCGGCGTCATGATGGCGCTGGGCACCCATCCCTGGCAGATCCTGCGCATCGTCGTCTACGAGTCGGTGATCCTGGGCCTGGCGGGCATCGCCGCGGGCGCCGTGCTGGGGCTGGCACTGGTGGCCTATTTCGGTGATCAGGGCATGAACCTGGCCGCGTTTGCGGGCGCTACCGAGACCATTCCCGGCATGACGTCCACGGTCTATCCCGTGCTGATGCTGGCGCATATCGGGTTGCCCACCGTGGTGTTGTTTCTCATCGGGCTGCTGGCGGCCCTCTATCCCGCGGCCCGCGCGGCGCGGCTCGAGCCGGTACGGGCCATACGTCATGTCTGAAACATGGTCGAAGTGGCTGCTGTCACTGATATTGTCCCTGGGTGCCGGGGGATACGGCCCGGCTGCCCTGGCGGGATTGGGCAACAGCTGGTCCTTGAGCGGTTATTACAAGAACCTGTTCGTCGCCTCCCGGACCCTGCCGTCCTTCGGCCCCCAGGAACGTTATGATCTGGATCTGAATCGCCTGCGGATCAAGCTCCGGGGCGGGCTGGGTGAAGCGGCTGCCTTGGAGGTGCAATACGACAATGAACTCCTGCTGGGCAGTTATCTGGAGACCCTGCAGTTTGCCGCCCTCGATGCCCTGGGAAGCGATACCTATTTCGATTGGGACGGCACCTATGTTTCGCGTGACGACCTGGTGGCAAGGCACAGCCTGTACCGGGCGCACATCACCCTCACCGGGACACGCGCCGAGTTGCGCGTCGGCCGCCAGCGCCTGGCCTGGGGCACGGCCCTGTTCTGGAATCCCGTGGATATTCTCAATCCCTTCAATCCCGTCCAGCTGGAGCGGGAGGAACGCACCGGCGTGGATGCGGTGCTGCTGGGCTGGGACTACGGGGCATTGTCGCGGCTGAGTGTGGTGGGCGCACGTCAGCGCAGTGGCGACAGCGTGGCGCTGCGCTGGCGCGGCAACTGGCGGGGATTCGACCTGGCGCTGACCGGTGGCAGATTCCGTGGCGACGAAGTGGCGGGTTTCGATTTCGCCGGTCAGCTCGGTCTCATCGGCCTGCGCGGCGAGGCCACCCGTACCCGTTCGGAAAAAGACGGCAGCTATACCCGTGTCGTGTTGGGAGCGGACCGCAGTTTTGCCAATACGCTGACGCTGAATCTGGAGCTGTACTATAACGGCCAGGGGCGTGGCGATACCCGGGACTATGAATTCATGCGCCTGGTGAGCGGCGAAGTGGTCAGCCTGGCGCGCTATTATGGTGCCTTTTTCCTGGGCTATGAATTGACGCCCCTGTTGCGCTGGGACAATTATGTGATTCTCAATCTGGATGATGACAGTCGTTTCCTTGCCCCGCGACTGGTCTACTCGCCCACGGGCAGTCTCGACTGGGCGCTGGGGGTCCAGTATTTCGACGGTCCCACGGACAGCGAATACGGGGTTCTTGAGACGCTGTTTTTCAGCGAGCTGCAATGGTTTTTTTGAGCGGGTCGTTATTTGGGCGAATCCGGCCGCCGGCGTTACACTCTCAATCATGGAGCATTCGGACCGATGACGCAGAAGACAGCACACCGACCCTTCGCCCTGGTACTGTCCGGCGGCGGTGTACGGGGACTGGCCCATGCCGGGGTGCTGCAGGGGCTGGCGGCCTGCGGCTGGCATCCGTCAGCCATCGTGGGCGTCTCCATGGGCGCCATTGTGGCGGCCACCTATGCCCTCAATGCCGACTGGTATCGTGCCCTGGTGAACATGGACACCCGGGATTTCCCTGAGCCCCCCGTCGCTTCCAGCAGCGATCTGCGGGAACGCATCCGTGCGCTGCTGGCCTCGGAGCGGGCCCTGCGAGAGATGCTGCTGGGCTGGGGCGTGGGCAGCCGCAGCCTGAAACAGGGACAGGCCCTGCTGGCTTCCCTGACGCTGGGCCGCAAGCTGGAGGAAGGCCGCATACCCGTGGCGGTGGTGGCCACCGACCTGCGCACCGGACGGCGCATGATCCTGCGCGAGGGCCGTGCCGCGGAGATGGTCTACGCCAGCGCCGCCCTGCCCGGTATTCTGCCGCCGCTGCGCTATCAGGACTGCCTTCTTTCCGACGGTACCTACGTGGACAACGCGCCGGTGGATGTCGCGCGCGATTTCGGCGTGGAACGGGTGATCGCGGTGGATACCACCCAGATCAACAACCACCTTGTGATTCGCAACGGCCTGCAGGCCATGATGCGGGCCATGGAGATCTGCCATCACAGCCATTCCCAGTTGCGCTTCAAGAAAGCGGATTTCGTGTTGCGCCCTCCCTATCCCTTTGCCGTGGATGCGCTGGACTTTCGTTATAAGCGCCTGTGCACCGCCGCAGGCCTGCGCGCAGTGCGGCGCGACAAGGAAACCCTGCGAAAGATTCTCGCGGCCGATTGACAACCCAGGCGGCATGGAAAGAGCAAGCATGCTCTCGGTAGTTCCGGCAGCCCGAAGTCCGGGACCACTTGCGTGAGATTTCGTCCCACCCGCTGGAGATGCGCTCTTTGTTGCCAGCCGGTTTGAGCGGACCGCTATCCGAATGAACCGTTTATCTTCCTCCATCGACACAGTGCATGAAGGCGCCCGATGTGGCGTCCTCAAGTACCCAAACAGAAACCTGTATGGAGGAAACGACGATGAACACTGCCAATGCAAATGTTTCGATCTTTCGCACTGCCCGCAACCTGCTGTCCGGCCTGCTGACCACCGCTGTGCTGTCTCTGGCTGCCGCGCCGGCATTGGCGCATTCGGTTGGTGCCTGCGCAAACGCCATTGTGGAGTCGTGCAATGCTCAGTGGCCAGACAATTACCCGGCACGTATCGCCTGCGTGAACAGCGGTCTCAACTTCTGTGAGACGCACAAGCATTCCGGCGGAGGCAACAACGCGGTGATCGACCCTACCTTAAGTGCGAGAAACCGGGTGGGCAAGGTACAGACGGCACCCATCTTCAAGTCGCAAAACCAGGGAGACAAGGTACAGATGCCGGTTTTAATACGGCGATGAGTGATGCGTCTGTCGTGGGCCAGCGGTGCGCGCCAGCGCGCCGCTGTTAGGTCTGAGATGCCAGCTCACGGCAAGGTGGGTCGGTCGTGTCAGAGGCGACGCTGCTGCTCTGAGGGATGAATGCGCAGAGTTGTGATGGAAATGCATCTTGTTGGCAGAGGATGGCCATGTGTGCTGTCTGATCGTCCGATTCGGTCTTAATTCAAAGATATGGTGCTTGACTTCCGCCCTATCTTCTTGAACAGCCTCATGGAAACAGTGAGGAATGGCTCTGTAAGAGAGGAAACTGTAGGTGGAAGAGGGGGGGAGATGACTCTGGAACTCCCCAACGAAAAAGGCCAACCCGTCCGGGTTGGCCTTGTGATATTGGTGGAGGCGGCGGGAATCGAACCCGCGTCCGTGAGTCCTCTGCCTTCGGCTCTACATGCTTAGCCGCGTCTATTCATTTGACCGCATGCTACCCGACGGGCAGGGAAGACAGGCGGCGAGTCCGGTCGAGATTTAGCGAATCGGCCCCGGACGTGCCTCATCGCGATCCTGTGATGGATGACCCCTGGAACCTGGACCGCACAGGCACGGATCCAGTCAGAGGCTGGCCGGGATTAAGCGGCCAGTGCGTAGTTGTCGTCGTTGGCAACTATTGAGTTTGCAGCGGGATTTACGAGGTCACTGCGCCTCGGCATGCACCTCGGGTTTCGCGACCCACGTCGAAGCCAGGTCGCCCCCTTGTGTGATTGTAATTATATAGACCGTGACGGGGTTTTCCAGTTCCCTCCTTTTGAAGGGGGAAATCGGCTGTTTCGGGGGTGGCAGGATAATGTCTTTGAAAACAAAGTCTTGAGAAGACTTTTCGGTTTATCGGGTTTTCAGCAGGCGCTGTTTTTCCCGCTGCCAGTCCCGCTCTCTTTCCGCGGCCCGTTTGTCGTACAGTTTCTTGCCCTTGGCCAGGCCGATCTTGAGTTTGGCCCGTCCTTTTTTCCAGTACAGGCTCAAGGGGACCAGGGTGTAGCCCCGGCGCTCCACGGCGCCGATGAGCTTGCCCAGTTCGCGCCGGTGCAGGAGCAGCTTGCGGGTGCGGCGGGGATCCGGGTTGATGTGGGTAGAGGCGGTGGGCAGGGGCGAGATGTGGGCGCCAAAAAGCCAGGCTTCTCCGTCTTTGATGGTGACATAGCCTTCCTTGAGCTGTACCCGGCCGGCACGCAGGCTTTTGACCTCCCACCCTTCCAGAACAAGGCCCGCCTCGAACTGCTCTTCGATGAAATAGTCGTGCAGTGCCTTCTTGTTGAGGGCGATGGTGTTGTCGGGTTGTTGTCCGGGTTTGCGTTTTCGTTTTGCCATGAGGGGAGCAAGGAGTTTCGGTGGCCTGGCCGGGGCCATTATACAGGGCCGTGCGTACCAGAGCACTGGGCGGGGCGCTGGGTGGGGATTTGGCGGGGCACTTGTTGAGCGGTGGGGCGAAATCGCCCACAATAACGGGCATTTGGCTGAAACGTCCTGATGGGGGCGGGCGGGAGACAATGACAGAGAACAGGAGACAGAGTATTCACGGCCAGTGGTCGTCGCGCTGGGCGTTTGTGTTGGCGGCTACCGGTTCCGCGGTGGGTCTGGGGAATATCTGGAAATTTCCCTATATCACGGGGGAGAACGGGGGGGGTGCCTTTGTCCTGGTATATCTGATCTGTATCGCGGTGGTGGGGATTCCCATCATGATGGCGGAGGTGATGATCGGGCGCCGCGGTCGCCAGAGCCCCGTCAATACCATGCGCACGCTGGCGCGGGAGGAAGGGCGCCATCCGGCCTGGCAATATCTGGGCTGGGCGGGTGTGCTGGCCGGTTTTCTGATCCTGTCCTATTACAGCGTCATCGCCGGCTGGGCCCTGGCCTACGTTTTCCGCGCCGGTGCCGGACTGTTTTCGGGGGCCAGCGCCGAGGGCATCGGCGCGCTCTTCGATGAGCTGGTCTCCAGCCCGGAGCGGCTTCTTGCCTGGCATACCATTTTCATGGTCATGACCATGGTGGTGGTGAGCCGGGGCGTGCGCAGCGGGCTGGAATCCGCGGTGCGTTTTCTCATGCCGTCCCTGTTCGTCCTGCTGGTGATCCTGGTAGGTTATGCCATGAATACCGGGGCTTTCCTCGAGGGGGTGAAATTTCTCTTTGCACCCGATTTCAGCAAGCTCAGCGGTGCCAGTGTCCTCATCGCCATGGGGCATGCCTTCTTTACACTCAGCCTGGGCATGGGGGCCATCATGATTTATGGCTCTTACATGCCCCAGCATGCTTCCATCGCCAAGACCTCTTTTCTGATCGCCGCGGCGGATACGACGGTGGCGCTGCTGGCCGGCATGGCCATTTTTCCCATCGTGTTCGCCAACGGGCTGGAGCCGGGGGCGGGACCCGGTCTCATTTTCCAGACCCTGCCCCTGGCCTTCGGTCACATGCCGGCCGGTGCCTTTTTCGGTCTCCTGTTCTTTGTGCTCCTGACCTTTGCCGCCTGGAGTTCAGCCATTTCCCTCATTGAGCCGGCGGTGACCTGGCTGGTGGAGAATCATGGCTTTACGCGGGTCTCGGCCTGTGTATGGGGCGGTCTGGCCACCTGGCTGCTGGGGCTGGGGACGATCTTTTCGTTCAATGTGTGGGCGGACTGGACCTTGTTCGGCAAGACCTTTTTCGATCTGCTGGATTTCCTGACCGCCAATATCATGCTGCCTCTGGGCGGACTCTTCATCGCCATCTTTGCGGGATGGATCCTGTCCCGCAAGGCCAGTCAGGAGGAGCTGGCCATGACGCCCGTTTTCTACGATGGCTGGCGGTTTCTGGTACGCTATATCACGCCGCTGGCAGTGGTGGTGGTTTTTCTCAACGCCATCGGGGTGCTGGGTTATTGAGTGTTACCCTATATGCATGACATGGAGGGCCAGCATGGAGCGGAGCGAAACGCGGCATGGACTGCGTTTCTCCCTGGTCGCCGGCCCTCGGTGCCTGCATCCAGGCTGCACGACGGCCGTCAGTCAATAGCGCAAGTCCCGATAGTTGAGGTTTATGGGCTTCAGTCAGGGTTTGTCGTTCCAGGTGATGCCTGTTCTCCAAGTGATGCCTGTCATTTCGAGCGCAGCGAGAAATGACACTTCTTTGTCATTCCGAGCGCAGCGAGGAATCCGAAACCACCGACACAAGATTTCTCCCTTCGGTCGAAATGACAATAAAACGGGGTCGAAATGACAATAAAACGGGGTCGAAATGACAAGAAAGCGTGGTCGAAGTGACAAGTAGATGCCGGCCCTCGGGGCCTGCATCCAGGCTGCACGACGGCCGTCAGTCAATCATGTAAGTCTCAATAGGATGCCATGCCGGTAGTTCACAAGAGTGCCCTGTTGCCCTATACCACGGCGCAGATGTTCGCCCTGGTGGATGACATCAAGCGTTATCCCGAGTTTCTGCCCTGGTGCCGCAGCACGCGGGAATGGGAGCGCAGCGAGGATGAGGTGCGGGCCTCCATCGAGCTGGCCAAGGGCGCCATTCACAAGACCTTTACCACCCACAATCGCATGCAGAAGGACAAGATGATCGAAATGCGCCTGGTGGAGGGCCCTTTTCATCACCTGGAAGGTTTCTGGCGTTTTGAGCCCCTGGGCGACGAGGCCTGCAAGGTGACCCTGGACATGGAGTACGAGTTTTCCAATGCCCTGCTGAAGATGACTGTGGGCCCGGTATTCAATCAGATCACCAATACCCTTATGGATGCCTTTTGCCGGCGTGCTGTGGAGATCTATGGAAAACGCTGAGCTGATCGAAGTGGAAGTCGCCTATGCGCGGCCCGATGTGCAGACGATCCTGCCGGTCAAGGTGCAGGCAGGCACCACCATCGAGGAGGCCATCCGGCATTCGGGTATTCTGGAATCCTTTCCCGAGATCGATCTTGCGCGCAACAAGGTCGGTGTATTCGGCAAGCTGGCCAAGCTCGATGCCGTCCTGCGGCCCGGTGACCGTGTCGAGATCTATCGGGCCTTGATTGCAGATCCCAAGGAGGCCCGCCGCCGGCGGGCGGCGAAAGGCAGTCAGGCGAAGCGGCGCGACGATGCCGGTCAACCTGACAAATCGTAAGTCAAATTGTCGGTACCGATCATTTATAATCGGGTTCCAGGCGCCTGAAGCGTGTCACCCCGTTGCGGTGTGGAAAGGTCGATGCCTTCCAGATTGACCACCTTGTCTTCATCGAATTCGACAATGAGGTGGCGCTTTTCCCCGGGGCCCTTGCCGGGTTGCATGCTGTAGAGGTAGACCCAGCGGTTGTCATTGAAGACGTCAATGATGAGGGGGGTGCCCATGATAAATTGCACCTGGGCCTTGCTCATGCCGAGCTTCAGCTCCTGAATCATCTCCGGCGTGATGATGTTGCCCTGCTGGATGTCGATGCGGTGCATGGTGCAGGCACCGAGGGGCAGCAACAGCGCGACGGCCAGCAGGCGGGCAAGGGTGATTTTCATTGGCGGCAGAGGCCCAAGTGTGTGATGTTTGGTCGAATTATAGCCAAATCGGGTATGGCAATACAGAAGACGAGGGGCAAAGATGGATGATGCCAATTTGAAGAAGGCGGGCCTCAAGGTGACCTTGCCACGCCTCAAGATCCTCCAGATCCTGGAGAGCAGTGACAAGCGCCACATGGGGGCCGAGGATGTCTACAAGGCCCTGCTCCATTCCGGCGAGGATGTGGGACTGGCCACCGTGTACCGTGTCCTGACCCAGTTCGAGGCCGCCGGCCTGGTTTCACGGCATCATTTCGAGGAGGGCCACTCTGTCTATGAATTGAACCAGGGGGAACATCACGATCACATCCTTTGCGTCAAGTGCGGGCGCGTGGACGAATTCGTCGACGAGGTGATCGAGGCGAGGCAGCGCGAGATCGCTGCCGCCAATGGTTACCAGATAACGGATCATTGCCTCTATATCTACGGTGTCTGCCGGCAGTGTCAGGCAGAGGAGGCGGCAGCGGCGCCGCCCCGGGAAGAACGCTAGAAAAGATAGCCGAGACTGACGCCGAGGATATCGAGATTGCTTTTCGGCTGCAGGACGGGGGTCGAGCCGATGGTCTTGGTGTCCGACTTGCTGAAACGAAAACTGTCGTAATACAAGCGCAGCAGAGTCGAGTTTCTCCCGTGAGGAAGCCGGAATTCGTAGCGGGCAAAGGTGGACCATTTTTTTCCAGGAGATAGGTTGACATTGAAAAGGTCCACTTCCTCATCTATGGATAATGGCTTTTTGGCGCCGACATGCAGTTGACTGATTCCTCCTGATGTTGGCCAGCCGATGGCGAGGCCGATACGGCCATAATAGATGTCATAGTCCTCAATCAGACCAATTACTTGGAAACCGTTTGCATTGATGCTATTTGCGATGTCGCGTCTCCATCCGGTAGCGCCGATGGAAGTCAAAAGATCAACCATTAACTGACCATTGTAAGCGCTATTACGTAAACCCAATATAAGCTCTGCCTCGCCGCCTTTGTAATTTGTCTCTGAGGCGGTAAAAACGCCATTGGAATCCTGTCCGTCATAATCGACCTGACCGGTGAAGAAAATGGCCCTGTATTCGTATATCCATCCCTGCCGTTGGTTGTAGCGGTTGCCTGCAGCGAAGCCTGTTGTCAAACGAGGACCTTGTTCAGTGAGCAGGCGCCGGCCATTGCCATCGAATTCCTGCCAGCGGAAATTTTCCGCGCCGATCCAGAAGGCAACATCGAGGTGGGATCGTTTTTCTTCCGCGGCAAAGAGCAGGGCGGGCACGCTGATCAGGGCCGGTGCCATGACGGCTGCTGTGACGGCCCACAGCCGGTTTGTCATATCCTTCATGAAGATCTCCTCGGGCTTGGCATTTGACCCGCAAAGCTTATCACCCTGCGCTACGGGCCGCACGCGTCACGCGACAGGCCGGGCGTGGAGGGGGTCAGTCACCGATCAGGTGGATATCGATATCGTCCTCGGGATACAGGCCGTCCCAATCGTTGCCCCATTTGTCCAGCGAGGCGATGAGCAGGGGATCATCGGGTGCCAGCTCCAGTTCCCCGCCGGATTCAGCATCCATGAGCAAGAGTTCATAATCGTCGGGTTTGCGCATGACATGTCTCCGGTTACGCCATGGTCCTCACGGATCCCTTCCATTTCGTGTTATCGGCGCCGCCGCGGCCCGACTTGAAGGCCGCTACGGCCTGCATCATCCGGACCTGCAATTCCATTGCCACTTCCGGTGCCTGTTCCCTGTCCAGTCTAGCGCCTTTGTGTTACATTTCCGGCAAACAGCAGGACAATCCAGAGGGCCCCTGGTCTTGGGGCAGGAATCAAGGGACGAAAATGGCGACATGGGCATTCCCCTGCGCGTTCTGATCATCGAAGACTCCGAGGATGACGCCACGCTGCTGCTGCGCGAGCTGCGTCGCGGTGGATTCGAGCCCATCTACCGCCGTGTGGACAGTCGCGACGCCATGGAGGAGGCGCTGCACGAGGAACGCTGGGATATCGTCATTTCCGATTATGTGATGCCCCAGTTCGATGGCATGGCCGCCCTGGCGCTGCTCCATGAGTCGGGCCTGGATCTGCCATTCATTCTCATCTCGGGGACGATCGGCGAGGAATATGCCGTGCAGGCCATGAAGGCCGGTGCCCACGATTACCTGATGAAGGACAATCTCACGCGCCTCATTCCCGCCGTGGAACGGGAACTCAAGGAAGCCGAGAACCGCAGCGCCCGCAAGCGCGCCGAGGAGGTGGTGCAGCACCTCACCTACCATGACAGTCTCACCGGTCTGCTCAACCGGCGGGAATTCGAACGCCGGGTCGCCTCCGCCCTGGAGAGCGCGAGGATCAAGCATCATCAGTTTACGCTGTGTTATTTCGATCTGGATCAGTTCAAGGTCATTAACGACACCAGTGGCCACCTGGCCGGTGACGAGCTGCTCAAGCACTTGAGCCGTCTCCTCCAGACACATCTGGACGCACGGGACAACCTGGCGCGTCTTGGCGGGGATGAGTTCGGTATGCTTCTCAAGGGGTATTCGCCGCAGGAGGCCGTTGACTATGCCCGCCGCCTGTTGCAGCTGATCAACGACTGCCGCTTTCAGTGGGAGGACGATGTCTATGAGATCGGCGCCAGCATCGGGCTGGTGCACATCGATGAAAACAGCGGGAATCTCGCCAAGGTGCTGAGCGCGGCCGATGTGGCCTGCTACATGGCCAAGGAGGAGGGCCGGAACCGCATCTACGTCTATCAGCCGGACGATGAGGCCCTCAGCCAGCGCCACAGCGAAATGCAGATGGTCTCACGCATCACCCGGGCCCTCAAGGAAGACCGCTTCTGTCTCTACCGCCAGGCCATCGTTGCCCTGAACGATCCCCATCATCCCCCGCACTGCGAGATTCTGATTCGCATGCTGGACAACGACGGCCGGATGATGGCCCCCGGTGAGTTTCTGCCGGCGGCGGAGCGCTATTCACTGATGGGGAGCATCGACCGCTGGGTCATCGACCAGGTGTTTCGCATCTTCTCCGGGAAGAGTGAAGAAGCGCACGACGCCATGGGTTTCTTCAGGATCTGTTCCATCAATCTCTCCGGTGCTTCCCTGGGCGAGGATTCACTGCTGGATTATATCCGGGAAAAGACCCGCGAATACGGCATTGCACCTGCCCAGATCTGTTTCGAGATCACCGAGACCGCGGCCATCGGCAATCTTCACAATGCCCGACGTTTCATCAGGGAACTCAAGTCCCTGGGTTTCAGCTTTGCCCTGGACGACTTCGGCAGCGGCCTGTCTTCCTTTGCCTATCTGAAGAACCTGCCCGTGGATTATCTCAAGATCGACGGCAGTTTCGTGCGGGATATCGCCCGCGATCCCATCGATTACACCATGGTGGAGGCCATCAACCGTATCGGCCATGTCATGGGCATCAAGACCATCGCCGAGTTCGTCGAGAACCAGGAGATCGTGGAGAAACTGACAGAGATCGGGGTGGATCTGGCGCAGGGTTTTGGCATCGAGAAACCCGTGCCCCTGCTGGGGGAGACCGGACGGAAAGAAGAGCGCCGTCAGCGCTGACGGGGATGGCTTGCTGTCTGGCGACGCATGCGCTTGCCGCTTCAGATCGACTTCAGTCCCAGGACGTCCTGCATGTCGTAGAGGCCGGGCGGGCGGTCCATCAGCCAGCCGGCGGCCCGCACCGCGCCGCTGGCGAAGGTCATGCGGCTGGACGCCTTGTGGGCGATTTCCACCCGCTCGCCCTGGCCTGCGAACATCACCAGGTGCTCGCCCACGATGTCGCCCGCGCGGATGGTCTCGAAACCGATGGCGTGGGGGTCACGTTCCCCGGTGTGCCCCTGACGGCCATAGACCGCGCATTGTGCCAGGTCCCGCCCCAGTGCCCCGGCGACGATTTCGCCCATGCGCAGGGCGGTCCCCGAGGGTGCGTCCACCTTGTGGCGGTGATGGGCCTCGATGATTTCGATGTCCACGCTGTCGCCCAGTACACGGGCGGCGATCTCCAGCAGCTTGAAGCAGAGGTTGACGCCGATGCTCATGTTGGGGGCGAAGACGATGGCCACGTCCGAGGCGGCGGCCTCGATGCGGGCGCGTTCTGCTGTGCTGAAGCCGGTAGTGCCGATGACCATGCGCCGGCCATGCTGCCGGCACAGGTCGAGGTTGGCCAGGGTCGCATCCGGGCGGGTGAAATCGATGAGGACGTCGAAGTCGTCCACGGCCGCGTTCAGGTCTTCGGTGACAGGGATACCCGACCTGCCGATGCCGGCCACCTCGCCCGCGTCCCGGCCGACGGCATCGCTGCCGGGCCGTTCCACGGCGCATGTCAACGTCACATCCTCGGCGAGGGCGCAGGCTTCCACCAGTGCCCTGCCCATGCGCCCGGCGGCGCCGGTGATCGCGATTTTTGTCATGTCGCCTCCTCGGGACCTGTTCTTTCGTTGCCGGCTCAGGATGACTTCAGGTCCTCGAAGAACTTGCGGACGCCATCGAGCCAGGAATGGGTCTTGGGGCTGTGCTTGCCGTTGCGTTCCTGGAGGCTGGCCTCGAATTCACGCAACAGTTCTTTCTGATGGTGATTGAGATGGACGGGTGTTTCCACCACCACCCGGCACAGCAGGTCACCCACGCTGTCGTCGTGAATCGAGCGTACCCCCTTGCCCCGCAGGCGGAACACCTTGCCGGTCTGGGTTTCCGGCGGTACCTTGAGCTTGACGCGACCGGTCAGGGTGGGCACCTCGAGTTCGCCGCCCAGCGCCAGGGTGACGAAACTGATGGGCATTTCACAGTACAAATTATTGCCTTCCCGGGTGAAGATGGGGTGGGGCTTGACCCGGATCTGCACATAGAGGTCGCCTGGCGGGCCGCCGTTCTCGCCCGCTTCCCCCTCGCCGGTGAGGCGGATGCGGTCGCCGCTGTCCACCCCGGGCGGGATCTTGACCGAAAGCGTCTTGGTCTCCTGCACCCGCCCATGGCCGTGACAGGTGCTGCAGGGGTCGGTGATGATCTTGCCGGAGCCCTTGCAGCGGGGACAGGTCTGCTGGATGGAGAAGAAGCCCTGCTGCATGCGTACCTGGCCCTGTCCGCCGCAGGTGGTGCAGGCCGTGGGGGCCGTGCCGCGCTTGGCGCCGCTGCCGTCACAACTGCGGCACTTGACGTGGGTGGGGATCTTGATCTTGACCGTGGTGCCCTGAACGGCTTCTTCCAGGGTCAGCGTCAGGTCGTAGCGTAGATCGGCGCCGCGGAATACCTGGCTGCGCCCGCTGCTGCGGCTGCCGAAGATGTCGCCGAAGACATCATCGAATATGTCGCTGAAACTGGCCCCGCTGCGAAAACCGCCAAAACCCGCGCCACCGGACGCGGCTGCGGCGGGATCGACGCCGGCGTGCCCGAACTGGTCGTAGGCGGCACGTTTCTGCGGATCGGACAGGACCTCGTAGGCCTCCTTGGCCGCCTTGAATTTCTCCTCAGCTTCCTTGTCACCCGGGTTGCGGTCCGGGTGATATTTCATGGCGAGCCGCCGGTAGGCCTTTTTGATCTCGGCCTCGCTGGCATTGCGCGCCACGCCCAACAGTTCGTAATAATCCTGTTTTGCCATGCGTATCAGCGTCCGGTTTTTTCGCTGCCGTCTGTTTTCATTTGTTGCCGATCTTATGGAAAGTCACCTGATGCCATGACACGGGTGGCCCGGATGCAGCGCAGTGGAATCCGGGCGCGTCTCTCGCCCGCTTCCGTCTCATGGAGACCTCATCCAGGCTGCACGATGACCGTCAGTGTGTATGTGCCATGCGCATATGCAACTTTCCTGCCTCTTGGTTGCCCTTTATTGAAGGGCGGCAAGGTGCCCGTTCCCTCAACATGCCGAAGCGCGCCGACCCGAGGGGGTGGCGCGCTTCGACTCGCGGCGGGAGTGTGCGGCGGGGTGAAGACGCCGCTTATTTCTTGCCTTCTTCCTTGACTTCCTCGAATTCGGCATCGACGACGTTTTCCTTGGCGCCCGCTTCCTCTCCTCCGCTCCCGCCGTCACCCGAGGCCGCCGTATCCTGGGGTTGAGATGACTCCTGGGCCTTGGCATAGGCCTTCTCGGCGATCTTGCCCGAGAGTTCCGTCAGCGCCCGGGTCTTTTCCTCGATGAGGGCCTTGTCGTCGCCCTTCATGGCTTCTTCCAGGGCCTTGATGGCCTCGTCCACTTTGGCCTTTTCGTCTGCCTCCACCTTGTCGCCCAGTTCCTCCAGGGACTTGCGGGTGGCATGGATCATGCCGTCGGCACGGTTGCGCGCATCCACCAGTTCGTGGAACTTGCGGTCCTCCTCGGCATGGGCCTCGGCATCCTTGACCATGCGCTCGATTTCTTCTTCCGACAGGCCGCTGGAGGCCTTGATGACGATGGACTGTTCCTTGCCCGTGGCCTTGTCCTTGGCGGAGACATGGAGGATGCCGTTGGCGTCGATGTCGAAGGTCACCTCGATCTGGGGCACGCCGCGGGGGGCGGGCGGTATGTCGGTGAGATCGAAGCGGCCCAGCGACTTGTTGGCTGAGGCCATTTCGCGCTCGCCCTGCAACACGTGCACGGTCACCGCCGTCTGGTTGTCCTCCGCGGTGGAGAACACCTGGGTGGCCTTGGTGGGGATGGTGGTGTTTTTCTCGATGAGCTTGGTCATCACACCGCCCAGGGTCTCGATGCCCAGCGACAGGGGTGTGACGTCCAGCAGCAGCACGTCTTTCACCTCGCCACCCAGCACGCCGGCCTGGATGGCGGCACCCAGGGCCACGGCCTCGTCGGGATTGACGTCCTTGCGCGGCTCCTTGCCGAAGAAATTCTGCACCGTCTGCTGTACCAGGGGCATGCGTGTCTGGCCGCCCACCAGGATCACCTCGTTGATGTCCGAGGCCTTCAGGCCGGCATCCTCCAGGGCGATCTTGCAGGGTTCGATGGTACGCTGCACCAGGTCCTCCACCAGGGATTCCAGCTTGGCGCGGGTGACCTTGATATTCAGGTGCTTGGGCCCGCTGGCATCGGCCGTGATATAGGGCAGATTGACGTCGGTCTGCTGGCTGGAGGACAGTTCGATCTTGGCCTTTTCCGCTGCTTCCTTGAGACGCTGCAGGGCAAGGGGGTCGTTGTGCAGGTCCACGCCGGTGTCTTTCTTGAATTCCTCGGCCAGGTAGTCGATGAGGCGGGTGTCGAAGTCCTCGCCACCGAGGAAGGTGTCGCCATTGGTGGACAAGACCTCGAACTGGTGTTCGCCCTCGACTTCGGCGATCTCGATGATGGAGATGTCGAAGGTGCCGCCGCCGAGGTCGTAGACCGCGATCTTCTGGTCACCCCGCTTCTTGTCCATGCCATAGGCCAGGGCCGCGGCAGTGGGCTCGTTGATGATGCGCTTCACCTCCAGGCCGGCGATGCGCCCGGCATCCTTGGTGGCCTGGCGCTGGGAGTCGTTGAAATAGGCCGGGACGGTGATCACGGCTTCCTTGACCTCTTCGCCCAGGTAGGCCTCGGCATCTTTCTTGAGTTTCATGAGGACGCGCGCAGAGATTTCCGGCGGCGCCATCTTCTTGCCCTTGACCTCCACCCAGGCATCGCCGTTGTCTGCCTTGATGATCTTGTAGGGCACCAGCTTGATGTCGCGCTGGACCACGTCCTCGTCGAACTTGCGGCCGATGAGGCGCTTGATGGCAAACAGGGTGTTTTCCGGGTTGGTCACGGCCTGGCGCTTGGCCGCCTGGCCCACGAGGATCTCACCATCCTCCGTATAGGCCACGACGGATGGCGTGGTGCGGCTGCCCTCGCTGTTCTCGATCACGCGGGGGTTGTTGCCCTCCATGACCGCGACACATGAATTGGTGGTGCCCAGGTCGATTCCGATGATTTTTCCCATTGTTGATGTTCTCCGTTCAGTCAATCCGCAAAAGTTATAAGGTGATGAATTTCGTCGACTTATGCCTGATATTGGGGCGTTGACGGGGCTTTCAAGCCATCTCGTCGATCGTGGGGGATTGCGCCCCTTCTTCCTTGTTGCGCGGGCCGTTGCCGGCGGAGACGACGACCATGGCAGGGCGGATCAGGCGGTCGTTGAGCAGGTAGCCCTTCTGGTAGACGTTGAGCACCGTGTTGGGGGCCACGTCGTCGCTGGGCTGGGTGCTCATGGCCTGATGGTGTTCGGGGTTGAACCTTTCACCCACGGGATCCACGGCGCGGACGCCGAATTTTTCCATGGTGTCCCGAAGCATCTTCAGGGTCAGGTCCAGGCCTTCCACCATTTTTTCCATGCCGACCCCCTCACCCTGGGCGGCGTTCAGTCCCATTTCCAGGCTGTCGAGTACGGGCAGCAGCTCACGGACGAATTTTTCCAGGGCGAATTTGCGGGCGTTTTCCAATTCGCGCTGGGCGCGGCGCTGGACATTCTCCAGCTCTGCCCTGACGCGCAGGAGCTGGTTCCAGTACTCGTCAGCCTTGGCCTGGGCATCCTGGAGGGTGAGCAGGAGCTCTTCGCGGGATTGTTCCTGCTCCGCCTGGGGGGCTTCTGCCGCGGATGATGCGTCGCCTCCAGCGGGTGATTCTTTGTCCTGGGGGGCGGGCTTGTCATTGCCCCCTTCCGGTTCGACATGCTTGTCTTCGCTCATTCACCCTCTCCGAGTCATTAATGAAAACAGAGGAAAAAACCGGCATTACAGAAAACAGAAAAATGTATGCAATTTCCAGGGAAATAGCAAACACACCGTTCTGTTTCCATTCCGGCGCTGGCGGGCCGGATCCCGTATTTACTAAGACAATCGATAGTCAAGCGACCTTCAGCGGGTGGTCGGGCGGTCAGTCGCAAGGCGCGGCGGCGCCGCCATGGCGCGCCTATGACAAGCCGCCGCAACACCGCGAATGGCCGCCCGACCGCCCGCCCGGAGGGAGCGACCCAGGCGTCCCGGCTCGGCGTTGCGACCCTTGGAAAGGGCCAGCCATTCCCTGCGGGCCGCGCCTTGATCCGGAACGCCTGGGTCGCTTTGAATGCCGCTTGACTATCGATTGCCTTAGTATTGGGACGCCTGGTTCTGTTTCAAGACGGCGCTGACCAGTTTCGCCGTCACGTCCACCAGGGGGATGACCCGTTCGTAGTTCATCCGGGTGGGGCCGATGATGCCCAGGACGCCCAGTACCTTGCCGTCGATCTGATAGGGGGCGCTCACCACGCTGCAGTCGTTGAGCACGCCATAGCCGGACTCCTCGCCGATGAAGATCTGGACCCCCTGACTGTGCAGGCACTGATCCAGCAGGTGCAGCACCTGGCGTTTTTCACTGAAGGCCTCGAAGAGTTCGCGCAGCTTTTCCACGTCGGACAGCTCCTCGAATTCCATGAGCCGGGTCTGCCCCGAGAGTACCAGTTCCTCGCCCGTGTCGTCCTTTTCGAAAACCTGTTCCGCAAGTGCTATGGCGTTTTGCATGAGGCGATCCATCTGTTCCCGCGTGGTGCGCAGTTCCGTCACCAGCTGGCGGCGCACCATGGCCAGATTCTGGCCGGCGAACAGGCTGTTGAGATAATTGGCGGCCTGCTGCAGTTCGGCGGGGGAGAAAGGTCGGGGCGTGTGGATGATGGTGTTTTCCACCTCTTGCTCGTTGATCACCAGGATGGCCAGCACCCGGTCCCCCGACAGGGGGAGGAACTCGATGTGACGCAGCGACAGGCGCTCCTTGGGGGGCAGCATGACGACGCCCGCCATGCGGGTGATTTCCGCAAGCATGCCCGAGACGGCGTTGGCCACGTCGTGAATGGTGCCCTCACTGTCGAACTGGGATTTCAGGCGATGGATTTCCTCATGTGCCAGGGGTTTGACAGTCAGCAAAGTGTCCACGAACAGGCGATAGCCCTGAGGCGTGGGAATGCGCCCCGCTGAAGTATGCGGTGAGGTGACGAGCCCCATTTCCTCCAGGTCGGCCATGACATTGCGGATGGTCGCCGGGCTGAGGTCCAGGCCGGACTCCCGGGCCAGTTTCTTGGAGCCCACCGGGGCGCCGTCGCGGATATAGCTCTCGACCAGCGTCTTCAGCAGGCGCTGGGCCCGTTCACTGATTGCCTGGGTCATGGCAGGACGTAAAAATAATTATTAATCAATTAGTTACGAATTATCACTCTGGTTCGTAGAGTGCCAGTCGAAAGTAACAACTCACCTTCCGGGTGTCAAGGACAGACCATGCCTGATGTCTGAGAATATGGTGGCAGGACGCCCCGGATCCAATGGGTTGCCTTGCCGTACAGATGATCTCCCGGTGCCGGAGCGCCTGTCCTCCCATTTGCCACCCCGCTTGCCGCCTTGGTCAAGTCGTGGATACCGTGGTAACGTTTGGCAAATTGAGCGGAATTTCATGACATGACGGATCCGGTACGTTTCACGGCCATCGGGCTCATCGGCAAGTATGGCGATCCTGGCATGGGGGAGGCCCTGCACAGCCTGAGCGCCTTTCTGCGGGAGCGCGATCTGCGGGTCATCATCGACGAGGGCACGGCCGAGACACTGGGGAAGACCACGTTGGGGAAGACCACGTTGGGGAAGACCACGCTGGGGAAGCCCGGGCTGGGGGAGGCCGGAATGGAAACGGGCCTGGAAGCCGGGATGGGGCCGGGTATTGAAATCGGCAGCCGTACCGACATCGGCCGGCATTGCGATCTGGCCGTGGTGGTGGGCGGCGACGGGACCCTGCTCAATGCGGCCCGCTCCCTGGTGGAATACGACGTTCCCCTGGTGGGCATCAATCTCGGTCACCTGGGTTTTCTCACCGACATTTCCCCGGATGCCATGCTGGAATGCATGGAGGAAATCCTGGGCGGCCATTATCTCACCGAGGAACGCATCCTGCTGCATGCGGGTATTCTCCGGGAAGGGGAGGTGATCAGCGAGTGCGATGCCTTCAACGACGTGGTGGTCCACAAGTGGAACGTGGCACGGATGATCCGCCTGGAGACCTACATCGACGGCACCTTCGTCAGCCGTCTGCGTGCCGACGGGCTCATCGTCTCCACACCCACGGGCTCCACGGCCTATGCCCTTTCCGCCGGCGGACCCATTGTCCATCCCCAGTTGAAGGCCCTGGTGCTGGTGCCCGTCTGTCCTCACACCATGAGCAACCGTCCCCTGGTGGTGGAAGAGGACAAGCATATCGAGATCGTGGTCTGCGACCGCCACGACAATGCCCAGGTGACCTGTGACGGCCAGATCACCTTCGGTCTCATGGCAGGCGACCGGATCCAGGTGCGCAAGAAGGACCGCCCCGTCCGTCTCCTGCATCCCGCGCAACACAATCATTACGAACTGCTGCGGGCCAAGCTGCACTGGGCAGAGAATCCGCTGAAGACCTGAAACAGGGTGAAAGGGCGGCGGCAGTGCTGAATTTCATCCAATTGCGTGACTTTGCCCTGGTGCGGGAGCTGAGCGTGGACTTCCAGGCGGGTCTCACGGTGCTCACCGGGGAGACCGGGGCAGGCAAGTCCATCCTCGTCGAGGCTCTGGGGCTGGCCCTGGGAAACCGCGCCGACAGCGCCATGGTGCGTCACGGCGCACGGCGGGCCGAGATCTGTGCCGGCTTCACGGTGCCCGACGGCGCCCCCGCCCGGGCGTGGCTGGAGGCGCGGGAGCTGGATGAGGACGACGAGTGCCTGCTGCGGCGCACCATCGGCGTGGAGGGCAGGTCGCGGGCCTATATCAACGGCCGACCCGTTGCCCGCCGGCAATTGCTGGAACTGGGTGCCCTCCTGGTGGACATCCATGGCCAGCACGAACACCAGTCCCTCTTGCGCCGCGATTTCCAGCTGCAGCTCCTGGACGAATATGCCGATCATCCCGCCCTGCTGGCAGCGGTGGCAGAGCATCACGAAACCCTGTGCCGGCTGGAGGCGGAGCAGGCCGAGCTGGAAGGCCTCGCATCCAGCGGTGACCGTCTGGAACTGCTGCGTTATCAGCTGCAGGAACTCCAGGCCCTGGGCTTGTCAGCCGAAGCCATCGAGGTGCTCGAAGAGGAGCACCGGCGCCTCGCGCATGCCGGTGAACTCCTGGCCACCGCCCGCCAGGCTCTGATCCAGCTGGAGGCGGAAGAGGAGGCGGCCCCGGTTGCGGCCCTGGCGCGCTTGAACACGGCCTTGCAGGGCATGCAGGGCACGGATCCACGGCTTGGTCCGGTGGTGGAGCTGCTCGACGGTGCCCTGATCCAGCTCCGGGAGGCGGCGGCAGAATTGCGTCACTACTGTGACGGGCTGGAGCTGGATCCGGCGCGGCTTCGCGAGGTGGAGCAGCGCCTGTCGGCCTTGCACGATCTGGCGCGCAAGCACCGCGTCTCCCTGGCCGAGCTGCCGGCCCTGTCCCACCGGCTGGCGCAGCATTGCGAACAACTGGCGGCGGCGGAAGAACGGCGGGAGGCGCTGGCCGGTGAGATCGCCCGGGCGCAGGCGCGTTATGCCGAAGCCGCTGCGGCATTGCGCGAGAGCCGTCGCCGGGCCGCCGGCCGCCTTGCAGAGGAGGTCAGTGAGCGCATGGCGTGCCTCGGCATGTCCGGGGGGCGTTTTGTCGTTACCGTCGAGCCCCTGCCGGGGAAACGGCACTCGGCCCGGGGGAGTGATGGTGTTGAATTCCAGGTGAGCGCCAATCCGGGCCATCCCTTGCGTCCATTGGCAAAGGTGGCCTCGGGAGGGGAGTTGTCCCGCATCAGTCTCGCCATTCACGTGGCCACGGCACAGCGGGGCGGGGTGCCCACCTTCGTTTTCGACGAAGTGGATGTGGGAGTGGGAGGGCGGATCGCGGCAGTCATCGGCCAGGAGCTGCGTACCCTGAGCGCCAGGCGCCAGATACTGTGTATCACACATCTGCCCCAGGTCGCCGCCCAGGGGCATTGGCATTATCGCGTGAGCAAGACCACGGCGGACGGCGTGGCCACGACCGACATCCGGTGCCTGGACGAGGCGGCGCGGCGCGAGGAGATCGCCCGCATGCTGGGCGGGGTGCGCATCACCGCCCGTACCCGCGCCCACGCGCGCGAGATGATCGAAGCCGCTGGGGACTGACGGATCTTTCAGTCTGTCCTGTCTTCCGCTCCCGTGCCCTCTGCGGAAGATCGGTCGCTCGTCTGATCAGGCGGCAGCTCCGGTTTTTGTTCATGCCGGGGGGGGATGATGCGTGCTGTCTTCACCGCATTCTCCGTGGTTTGCAGTATTTCTATGGTATAGCCGTTGATGCGCAGGCTGGTGGCCGGCGCGGGGATGGATTCCAGATACTCCGTGATCAGGCCGTTGAGGGTCTTGGGTCCCGTGGTGGGCAGATCCCAGTGCATGGTGCGGTTCAGGACGCGGATGTTGGCGCTGCCTTCCACGAGAAAGCTGCCGTCTTCCTGGGGGTGGACGTCGCGGATGGTCTCGGCGATGTCGGTGGTGAACTCGCCGACGATTTCTTCGAGGATGTCCTCCAGCGTGATGAGACCTTCGATGTCGCCGTACTCGTCCACCACCAGGCCGATACGCCGCTTGTGGCGCTGGAAATTGAGCAGCTGGGTGTTGAGCGGTGTGCCTTCCGGGACGAAATAAGGCTCCCGGGCGATTTCCAGCAACTGCTGCTTGTTGAATGCCTCGCGGGCGATCAGCGGCAGGGCATTGCGGATGTGCAGGATGCCCGTCACATTGTCGATGTCGTCGTAATAGAGGGGCAGGCGGGTGTACTGGCAACTGGTGAGGATGTGGACGATTTCGTCTTCCGGCTGGTTGAGATCGATGCCGACGATCTCGTTGCGCGGCACCATGATGTCCTCGATGGTGACCTTTTCCAGGTCCAGGATATTGAGCAGCATTTTCTGGTGCTTCTTGGGGATCAGGGCGCCGGCCTCGTTGACCACGGTGCGCAGTTCCTCGCTGCTCAGCTGCTGTACGCTGTCATCCTCCGGTGTGACGCCCACCAGCCGCAGCAGGCCGTTGGCGATGGCGTTGATGGTCCAGACCAGGGGGTAGCACACCACCAGCAGCGGCTTCAGGAGATAGGCCGCGGGAAAGGCGATGCGCTCCGGGTGCAGGGCCGCCATGGTTTTGGGGGTGAGTTCAGCGAATATCAGGATGACGAAGGTGAGGATGCCGGCGGCGGCGGCGATCCAGGCCTCGCCGAAGTAGCGCAGGGCGATGATGGTGGCAATGGAGGAGGCCAGGATATTGACGAAGTTGTTGCCCAGCAGGATGATGCCGATGAGGCGGTCCGGGCGTTCCAGGAGCTGGGCCGCGCGCCGCGCCGGCCGGTTCCCCGCCTGTACCAGGTGACGCAGGCGGTAACGGTTGAGGCGCATCATGGCGGTCTCCGACGCCGAGAAGAAGGCCGACAGGAAGATCAGCAGCAGCAGGGAGAGGGACAGCAGGAGAAGGGAGGGCTCGTTCATCGTCTGCGTTCCAGTGCGCTGGCAGATGCCAGGATGCTGGAATCAGGTGGGAAATCAGGGGCGAGGGCTGGCATGGCGGGCATCAGTTGCCGAGAAGGATTTCCAGTACCAGCTTGCTGCCCAGATAGGCCAGGGCAAGCGAGATGAATCCCCACAGGGTCCAGCGGATGGCCGTCTTGCCCCGCCAGCCGAAGCGCCAGCGTCCCCAGAGCAGAATGGCGAACACCAGCCAGGCGACGATGGACAGCACGGTCTTGTGTGCCAGGTGCTGGGCAAAAAGGTCGTCCAGGTAGAGGAAGCCGGTGAGCAGTGACAGGGTCTGGAGAATGAAACCCAGACCGATCATCTGAAACAGCAGGGTCTCCATGGTCTGGAGAGGGGGGAGCAGGCGGATGAAGCCTCCCGGCCGCTTGGCGTGCAGGTGCTGGTCCTGGATGGCGAGGAGAATGGCCTGCACGGCAGCGATGTTGAGCATGCTGAAGGCAATGACGGAGAGAAAGATGTGGATTTCCAGGTGACGCTCGTCGGCCTGCAGGAAATGTACCGAGGGAATGAAATATTCCAGGAGGATGGCGCCCCCCGCCAGCGGCAGAATGGCAATGCCCAGGTTCTCCACCGGTTTGCTCACCGCGGTGACCAGCAACAGCAGGACGATGAGCCAGAAAATCAGGGACAGGGCGTGAAAGAAGCCGAAGTTGATGCCGGCCAGCGTGAAAATATTCCCATACAGGATGCCCGCATGGAGGCCGGCTCCGATGAAACCCAGGATGATGGGGGGGAGCTTGCTGGGAAGCTGCTTGCCGGTGCCCCGTGACAGGCGCCGCCACAGAAGGCCTGCCGCGCCGAAATAGCACAGCACGGCCAGAACGGTGATCAACAATGTATAACTCATGCGGATTCAGGTAAGGTGTATGCTGAGGTGTTGCCGGCCGCCGAGCCGCCTGGTTGTTCTTTTTGCGGCTTTTCCCGCTGGACTTCGTCGCCCGCCGCGCGGTTCTTTCCGTTCGGGGTTGAGCCGGCCACCATGCAATGATGGCACAAGACCGGTGTGCAGAGAAAGTCCGGGGCCTGAAACTTATCGGGAGTTGCCTGCATGCAAGGCATGGGCAGCCCGCATGGAGCGCAGCGAGAAATCTTGGGGGGCAGCGGGGAGGATTTCTCCCACCGGTCGAGGTGACATTTCCATGTCATTCCGAGCGCAGCGAGGAATCTGAAGCCGCTGGTACAGGATTTCTCCCTTCGGTCGAAATGACAGGGGCGTGTGGTCGAAATGACAGGGGC
>JALSIC010000088.1 GCA_026981935.1 Gammaproteobacteria bacterium | reverse complement strand
ACAAGGAAAGGGGGAATGACAAGCCCACTGTCATTTCGACCGCAGGGAGAAATCCTGTGCCAGTGGCCCAAGATTCCTCGCTGTGCTCGGAATGACAAAGGAGGGTGGAATGACAAGGAGGGGTGGAATGACAAGGAGGGGTGGAATGACAAGCCCACTGTCATTTCGACCGCAGGGAGAAATCCTGTGCCGGTGGCCCAAGATTCCTCGCTGTGCTCGGAATGACAAAGGAGGGTGGAATGACAAGGAGGGGTGGAATGACAAGGGGGGGATGACAAGGAGTGTGGAGGAATCACGGGTTATTCAGGCCCGGATTTCGCTTTGCTTCATTGGGCTGTGTGTCTCAGGAGTCCTGGTGAAGTAACTGCGACAGCAGCCGACGCACCTGTGCCATGCCCTGGACCAGGTTGCGCTCGATTTCCGCCATCTCGATGGGGGCGTCGGACCCGCCGCGCCCGGCGGCCCGGTTGGCCACCACGGCGCAGCAGGCATAGGCCAGGCCCAGTTCCCGGGCCAGCGCCGCTTCGGGCATGCCGGTCATGCCCACGATGGTGCAGCCGTCGCGTTCCATGCGGTCGATCTCGGCGGCGCTTTCCAGGCGTGGGCCCTGGGTGGCGCCATAGGTGCCGTGGCGCGCGACGTCCAGCCCGGCCGCTGCCGCGGCCTCGATGAGCCGGCGGCGCAGGGCGCTGTCGTAGGGGCGGGTGAAGTCGATGTGCACGACCTCCGTGAGATTGTCCTCGAAGAAGGTGTGGGCGCGCCCCCAGGTATAGTCGATGATCTGGTCCGGGATCACCAGGCGGGTGGGCGCAGCCTCGTGGGTGATGCCGCCCACGGCGGCCACCGCCACCACGGCCGTGGCGCCGCATTCCTTCAGGGCCCAGAGGTTGGCGCGGTAGTTGATGCGGTGCGGCGGGATGGTGTGATCGGGGCCGTGACGGGCGAGAAAGATCACTTCCCGGCCATGGAGGCGGCCGTGGCGCAGGGGGCCGGAAGGCGCGCCGAAGGGTGTCTCCACGCGCGCCTCGCGCACGATCTCCAGCCCCTCCAGCGCCGCGAGTCCGGTGCCGCCGATGATGGCCAGCCTGCCAGCCTGTCTGCCAGCCTGTCTGTCGGCTTGCCTGTCGGCGGGTTCAGGCATCGTCACCCACCGCGTAGATGCCGGGGGCGTTGCGCAGGTAGCCCTTGTAGTCCATGCCGTAGCCGAAGACGTAACGGTCCGGCACGTCGAGGCCGGAGAAGTCGGGACGCAGGCCGTGCTTGCGGTCATGGAGCTTGTTCACCAGGACGGCGCTGAGGACGGCGGCCGCACCAGCCGCCCGGCAGTCGCGGGCGATGGCATCCAGGGTCAGGCCCTCGTCGTGGATGTCGTCGACGAGGAGGATCACCTTGTCCTTCAGGGCGGTGGCGGGCCGCGCGATCCAGTGAAGCGTGCCGCCGCGCGTATCGCCGCGGTAGCGGGTGGCGTGGATGTAGTCCATCTGCAGGGGGAAATCCAGGCGCGGCACGAGCAGCCCCGCGGGGATCAGGCCCCCTTGCATGACGCACAGCACCAGCGGGTCGCGGTTGCGGAGCCGGGCGGTGATCTCCCGGGCGAGGCGGTCCAGAGCCCGGTTCACGTCGCCGGCGTCGTAGAGACGCTCGGCCCGGGCAAGGACGGCATGGGCTTCTTCGGGCGTGATGGCAGGCATGGGAGATGTGCGTGGGGTTCGTGTTTTCTCCGGATTATAGCATTTCGCCGGCGCTTCGCGGCCAGGGGGCGTTCCCGCCGTGACAGGTGCAGACGCGCCGCCCCGACATGAATCCCCACATGAATGCGACCTTGTTCACTGCGTCGGCGCCAGGGTGTCCAGCAAGGCCTCGATGGCGCCCGCCCGCGCCTCGAGGTCGCCGCCGTCGAGGCTGAAGCGCAGCTTCTCCTGGCCGTCGAGACGGTAGCGCCGGGGCTGGTCCTGGATGAGCCGGATGAGCCGTGCCGCGTCGATGCGGGGCTTGGGCTCGAAGAGGATGCGCCCGTCGTGTTCGCCCGCCTCGATCTTGCGGATGCCCAGCGGCTGGGCGCGCAGGCGCAGGGCGGTGACGCGGAAGAGATTCTTCACCGCCTCCGGCAGCAGGCCGAACCGGTCGATCATCTCCACCTGCAGTTCCCGCAGTGCCGCTTCGTCGCCGGCGCTGGCAATGCGCTTGTACATCACCAGGCGGCTGTGCACGTCCGGGAGATAGTCTTCCGGGATCAGGGCGGGGACGTGGAGGTCCACTTCGGTCTGGGGATGCAGCGGCTGGTCCAGGGCGGGTTCGTGTCCGGACTTGATGGCCCGGACGGCACGTTCCAGCATCTCCGAGTACATGGCGAAGCCCACTTCCTGGATCTGGCCGCTCTGGTCCTCGCCCAGGAGTTCGCCGGCGCCGCGGATCTCCAGGTCGTGGGTGGCCAGGGTGAAGCCCGCGCCCAGGTCTTCCAGGGACTCGATGGCCTCCAGGCGTTTCACGGCATCGGCGCTCATGGCCCGGCGCGGGGGCACCAGCAGGTAGGCATAGGCCTGGTGGTGCGAACGCCCCACCCGGCCGCGAAGCTGATAGAGCTGCGCCAGTCCCAGTTTGTCGGCGCGGTTGATGATGATGGTATTGGCGTTGGGGACGTCGATGCCGCTCTCGATGATGGTGGTGCAGAGCAGGACGTGGAAGCGTTGGTGATAGAAGTCCAGCATGATGCGTTCCAGCTCCCGTTCCGGCATCTGGCCGTGGGCGACGCGGACGCGCATCCCCGGCAGGAGCCCTTCCAGTTCCTGGTGGATCTTCTCGATGCTGCGCACCTCGTTGTGGAGGAAATAGACCTGGCCGCCGCGATGGACCTCGCGCTGGCAGGCCTCGCGCAGCAGGACGGGATCCCATTCCCGCACGAAGGTCTTGATGGCGAGGCGCTGGCGCGGCGGGGTGGCGATGATGGAGAGATCGCGCAGGCCCGACAGCGCCATGTTGAGGGTGCGGGGAATGGGCGTGGCGGTGAGGGTGAGCACGTCCACCTCGGCGCGCAGGGCCTTGAGAGCCTCTTTCTGGCGCACGCCGAAACGGTGTTCCTCGTCGATGATCACCAGTCCCAGCTTGCGGAACCTGACCCGGGCCTGAAGCAGCTTGTGGGTGCCGATGAGGATGTCGATCTTGCCGGCCTCGGCGTCGCGCAGGATCGCCGTCTGCTGGCGGGCGCTGCGGAAACGCGACAGGGACTCGATGCGCACCGGCCAGTCGGCGAAACGGTCCCGGAAGTTCTGCTCGTGTTGCTGGGCGAGCAGGGTGGTGGGTACCAGCACCGCCACCTGGGTGCCGCCCTGCACGGCGAGGAAGGCCGCGCGCAGGGCGACTTCGGTCTTGCCGAAACCCACGTCCCCGCACACCAGCCGGTCCATGGGGCGGGGGCTGGTCATGTCGGCGATCACTGCCTCGATGGCCTCGCGCTGGTCCGGGGTCTCCTCGAAGGGGAAGGCCGCGGCGAAGGCGGCGTACTGGTCGTCCGGCGGGGGGAAGGCCCGGCCCTGGCGGGCCTGGCGGCGCGCATGGATGTCCAGCAGCTCGGCGGCCACGTCGCGGGCCTTTTGCGCCGCGCGGCGCCGGGCCCTGGCCCATTGTCCGCTGCCCAGCTTGTGCAGGGGCGCCTGCTCGGGCGCGGCGCCGGTGTAGCGGCTGATGAGATGCAGGGAAGAGACGGGGACGTAGAGCCTGTCGCCGTCGGCGTATTCCAGGGCGAGAAATTCCGTGCTCGCGCCCCCCACGGTGAGCGTCTGCAGGCCCAGGTAGCGGCCGATGCCGTGCTCCTCGTGGACCACGGGGGCGCCGGCGTGGAGTTCCGTGAGATTGCGGATGACGGCGTCGTTGTCGCGCGCCCGGCGCCGGCGCCGGCGTTGCATGGCCTGCTGGCCGAAGAGCTCTGTCTCCGTGACGACCGCGAGCGGCGGTTCCTCCAGCAGCAGGCCCCGGTCCAGGGGCATGACGGTGATGCACAAGGGTGCCTCGTGGTCGAGAAAGGCCTGCCAGCCATCCACCGCGGACGGATAGTGCCCGGCGTCGTGGAGCATCGCCAGCAGGGCCTCGCGCCGCCCGGCGGTCTCCGCGACGAGCAGGATGCGCCCGTCGAATGCCTCCAGGAACGCGAAAAAGGGCGCCAGGGGATGGCGCGCCGCCGGCGGCAGGCTCAGGCGGGGGAGGGCGCGGGTGCCGAAATTGCAGTGCGCGGGATCTTCCTCCACCTCGCCCGACTGCAGCAGGCAGACGGGGCGCGCCTGCAGCGCGGCGGTGAGTTCCTGGGGAGAGAGGAACAGGCGCTGCGGCGGCAGCAGGGGGCGCTCCGGGTCGTGGCGACGCTGCTCGTAGCGTTGCCCGATCTGTTCCCAGAATGCCGTCGCGGCATCCACCGCCTCGGTTTCCACGAAACACCGGGTCGTCTCCGGCAGGTAATGGAACAGGGTGGCGGTCTCGTCGAAGAAGAGCGGCAGATAGTATTCGATGCCCGGCGGCGCGGCGCCGTCGCTCACCTCGCGATAGGGCACGCTGGCCTGGGGGTCGCCGGCGAAGGCGTCGCGGAAGGCCTGGCGGAAACGGGTGATGCCCGCTTCGTCCAGGGGGAACTCGTGGGCCGGCAGGAGCCGGATGTGCTCCACCTGGCGCAGGGAGCGCTGGGTCTCCGGATCGAAGACGCGGATGCTCTCCACCTCGTCGTCGAAGAGATCGATGCGGTAGGGTTCGCGGCTGCCCATGGGGAAGAGGTCGATGAGGCCGCCGCGCACCGCATACTCGCCGTGTTCCATGACCTGGTCCACGCGCCGGTAACCGCTGTGGGCAAGGCGCGCCTGCAGGGATTCGCCCTCGATGCGCTCGCCCGTGGCCAGCAGCAGGGCATGACCGTCCAGGAAGGCCCGCGGCGGGAGACGCTCCATGAGCGTGGCGACAGGCACGATCAGCAGGCCGTGCGCAAGGCGCGGCAGCCGGTAGAGAACGCGCAGGCGTTCCGAGACGATGTCCTGGTGGGGGGAGAATACGTCGTAGGGCAGGGTCTCCCGGTCGGGAAAGACGAGCAGCTCGTCATCCTGCAGGCCACCGTAGAAACGCAGCTCGCGTTCCAGGCGCTCGGCCCCGGGCACGTCCCGGGTGATCACCAGCGCGACCCCGGGATCCCGCCGCAGGCTTCTGGCAATGGCCAGCGCGGCACTGCTGCCGTGGAGCCTGCCCCAGCGACAGGCAGGGCGCGTCGCCCCGGCTGGGGGCGGCGGGGAGACTGGGCTATACTTCATCGGGATGGGGCGAGAGTCGGGTCCGGAACGTGACGTGATCGGGTTCTGTGGGAGATGGCTCCCCGGGGCGGACTCGAACCACCGACCAAGTGATTAACAGTCACCTGCTCTACCGACTGAGCTACCGGGGAATGCTGATTTGCACAAGCTGCGTATGGTACTGATCGGCCCGGATGGGGTCAATAGCCGTCCCCCTTCCTTGCGCGTGGCACCGGGAACTGAACGGAGGGGTCTGGAGTGAGCCGCAAGCGCCGCGTTTCGCCGCCGTCCCTGCCGGAGGACGAGGGCGAAGGACTGTTCCGCGCCGCGGTGGGGCCGGTGAAGCCCTTGCCCCAGGGGCGCGTCGTGCCCGTGCGCCGCCGCCCCCCGCCCCGGCCGCTGCAGCGGCTTGCCGATGAGCGGCAGGTGTTGCGGGATCTGTTGTCCGCCGATTACGATCCCGCCGAGCTGGAGACGGGCGAGGAGCTGCTGTTCGCGCGTCCCGGCCTGCAGCACGGCCTGTTGCGCAAGCTGCGCCGGGGGCAGTTTGCCGTGCGCGCCGAACTGGATCTCCATGGCATGACCGTACCCGCCGCGCGCCTGGCGCTCCAGGACTTTCTGCGTGCCTGCCAGGCCCGTGGGGATCGCTGCGTGCGCATCGTTCACGGCAAGGGCCGCGGTTCGCCGGGCCGCCGTCCCGTGCTGAAGATCCGCCTCAATGCCTGGCTGCGTCAATGGGATGCGGTGCTGGCCTTCTGTTCCGCCCGCCCCGTCGATGGGGGCAGCGGGGCGGTCTATGTCCTGCTCAGGCGGCGCTGAAATCCGCGCCGGTCGTCGCGGCACTCTTGTTCCGGTTTTTCTCCCCATGGAACAGGAAATTCTTAAAGCTGCCCGAAACGGATGCCGATACAGGGATAGCGGTGGCAGCGGCATCGCCAGGGCAGTGTAAGTTTCACAGGGAGCGGAGTGTATCTGAGGGGACCATGGGCAGGGCACGACAGCACCACTACAGCCGCGGGGACAAGACACGGGAGCCGGGGGAAGCGGACGGCAAGGCAAGGGAAAAGGCTTCCCCGACATCTTCCCCGACATCTTCCCCAATATCTTACCCGGTACTTACCTTCGAGAGACAGTGCCTGGCATTGTTCCTGATGCCGGCGGCGGGGTTCGCCGTCGGCGGGGCACTGCTCTATTTCTCGTCAGGCGGCAGTACGCCGGCCTATCTGATCCTGCTGGGCCTGTGCGTGGCCTGGTGGGGAAGCCTCGTCGGCCTGGATCGGGCCCACGTCGGACGCCAGTCCCGGCAGGGCCGGGCACTCGACGCGCAGGCGGATCTGCAGCGGGCGTTTCAGGAGACCCTGGCGCAGGCGGAGGACGCCATGCGCCAGTGCCTCGATGAAATCAAGCGGGAATGCGGCCAGGTGCGCGACCTGCAGGGCAATGCCATTGCCGGCCTGGTGGAGAGTTTCATGGGGCTGGAGGGAGACTCCCAGGAGCAGCTCAAGGTGCTGGAATCCACCATCCAGAGCCTTTCCGATCAGACCAACGAAGAGTCGGGCATGCATCGGCTCTCCCAGGAGGCCCTGGACATCATCCAGGTCTTCATCGACAGCATCCAGGGCATGAGCGAGAGCAGCACCGAACTGGTGGGCGCCATGGAGAAGATGAACCGGCAGATGGCCTGCGTCGAAAAGCTGCTGGGGGAGATCGACAGCATCAGCGCCCAGACCAACCTGCTGGCGCTCAATGCCGCCATCGAGGCCGCCCGGGCCGGGGAGTCCGGGCGGGGGTTTGCCGTCGTCGCCGACGAGGTGCGTTCGCTCTCCCTGCGCAGCAGCCAGTTCAGCGAACAGATCCGTTGCCAGTACGCGGAAACCCGGGACACCATGAATCAGAGCAAGCTGATCGTGGGGCAGATAGCCTCGCAGGATATGGATCTCACCCTGAAATCCAAGGACCGCATCTCCAATTTGATGGCGGAAATCAATCAAGTCAACGACGAGGCAGCGTCGCAGATGCGTCATGTTTCCTCCATTTCCGGGCGGATCACGGAAAACGTGGCCACGGCGGTACGTTCCCTGCAGTTCGAAGACATGACCAAGCAGCTCCTGGAGCACATGGAGCGGCGCCTGGAGTCCCTGCGCGGCATGATCCAGGTCGTCAAGGGCGCTTGCGAGGCAGGGATTGCCAGCCGCTCGCACGCCGAACTTCAACCGTATCTGGACAGGCTCCGACAGACGGTTGTCCAGTTCAGGCAGGAGATGGCGCAGGGCAGACAGACGCCCGTGGCTCAGCAATGCATGGCAAGCGGGGACGTGGAGTTGTTTTGATCCTAAGGAAGGAGAGTGCGATGGCCAGAATCCTCATCGTGGACGACGAAGCGCCCATCCGCGCCATGCTCCGGGAGATGCTGGTGCAGGATGGTTACGAAGTGACCGAGGCAGAGAACGGCGCCATGGCGCTTGCCAGGCTTCGGGAAGGCGCGTTCGATCTGCTCATCACCGACCTGGTGATGCCTGAGAAAAACGGCCTGAACCTGATCCTTGACATCAGGAAGGAATGGCCCGACCTGGAGATCGTGGCCATCTCGGGGGGCGGCGGCATCACCGGCCGTTTCGAATACCTGCCCATTGCCAAGCTGGTGGGCGCCGGACGGGTCCTGGCAAAGCCCTTCGACAAGGCGCAGCTTCAGTCCGTCGTGCGCGAGGCACTGGCTGCCTGAAGTTGAGAGCGATGATACCCGGTACGGAAAAATCCTGCTTTCTGGCAGATGCGTCGGTTCAAACGGACACTATCCGGGAGCCGTTGTGTTCTCTCGTGAAAAACATTCCCGGCGCGGTTTTCCGGTGCGTCAGGGAGGGAGGGAAATGGGCGGTCCTCTATATCAGTGATGCCGTCGAAGAGATTACAGGCCGTCCCGCGGCCGAGTTTCTCCGTGACGGGCGGTGTGATCTGCTCGGTATCGTCTGCCCGGAAGACCTGCCCGGGGTGTGCGAAAACCTGGAGGAAATTGTGCGCGGCCCGGAGCCGTACATGATGGAATATCGCATTCTCGATAGAGAAGGAAAGGTGCGCTGGGTATGTGAGAAGGGACGGCCGGTCTTCGACGGCAATGGCGCGCTGCGTTGGCGGGACGGCGTATTGTTCGATATCACCCTGCAGAGAGAAGCGGAAGAACGCCATCGCAGCCTGGCCTTCGAGTACGAGGCCATAGCGCGTGCCGTGACCGACGTCATGTTCACGGCCGATGTGGGCGGCTGTATCATGCATTGCAATGAAAACCTGTCCCTGGTCACCGGGCATGCATTGGAGAGCGTGCGGGGGATGCCCGTGGAAGCCTTGTTCATAGCCGACCGCCGCCACGACGTGGCCATGATGCTGGCCAGGTGTCTCGACAAGGGCAGGGCGGAGATGGAGGTGGACCTGCTTACGCAGTCCGGTCCGGTCCCGCATCACGTCAAGATGGTCGTGTTGCGAGACGACCAGGGGAGTATTCGCGGCATCGCCGGCAGCGGCCGGGATCTCTCGCATTACAAGCGCCTGGAGAAACAGTTGCGCCAGTCGCAGAAGATGCAGGCCATCGGTCAGCTCACCGGCGGTATAGCGCACGACTTCAACAATTTTCTGACGGCGATCATCGGCTTCACCGACCTGGCCCGCCAACGCAATCTCATCCATGGCGATGAGAAAATCGCCATGTATCTGGACGAGGTCTACAAGGCGGGTGGCAGGGCCCAGGGGCTGGTCTCCCAGATGCTGGCCTTCAGCCGTGGCGGTGAATCGGAGGCGGTGCCTCTTCAGCCCCTGCCCGTGCTCAAGGAGACGCTCAAGATGCTGTCCGCCTCCTTGCCTTCCAGTATCCGGATGCAATTACAGGACTGTGAAACCGAGGCGCAGATCATGGCCGACCCCCTGCAGTTGCAGCAGGTGATCATGAACTTGTGTATCAATGCCCGCGATGCGATGAACGGGGAGGGTGAGATCAGTCTGTCGCTGGGCGAGAAAAAGGGGCTGCGTGCCGAGTGCAGTTCCTGTCACGATACACTGATGGGGGATTTCGTCGTCATCACCGTCCGGGACAGCGGCTGCGGGATCGGCGAGGATATCCTGGAGCGGATTTTCGAACCGTTCTTCTCCACCAAGCCCCAGGGAAAGGGCACCGGCATGGGCCTGTCCATGGTGCATGGCATCATCCATCAGTGCGGCGGCCATATTCTGGTGGAAAGCCGGCCGGGTTCCGGGACGGCGTTCCACTTGTTGTTCCCCAGGATTGCCGCGACGGGCGGGCAGCAGGAGGAAGACGCAGCCACGCCGGTACAGGCTGATCATGCCCTGCATGGCAGGGTGCTGATCGTGGACGACGAGCCTGCAGTGGCGGGTTTCCTGTCCGAGCTGCTGCACAGCCGGGGCTGCGAGACCGTGGTGTTCGAGGACAGCCGCGAGGCGCTGGCTGCTTTCAAGAAAGACCCCGCCGCCTTCGATCTGGTGATCACCGACCAGACCATGCCCGGCATGTCGGGGGCGGTGCTGGCGCAGGAGATGCTCATGATCCGCCCCGATCTGCCCATTGCCCTGTGCACCGGCTACAGCGAGCAGATCGACGAGATGCGTGCCCGGATGTTGGGCATACGGCGCTATCTCACCAAGCCCATCGATGTCATGGCTTTCCTGGACGCTGTCAACGAACTGCTGGATTACCGGCCGCCTGGACAGGTCGCGAGCCGGTTGGCATGATGCGAGGAGCCAGCCAGTCCTTGTCATTTTGACCAGCCACCTGTCATTTCGACCTCACTTTCTGTCTTATCCTCCACACTCCCTGTCATTTCGACCTTACTTTCTGTCATTCCTCGCTGCGCTCGGAATGACAAGCCACCTGTCATTTCGACCGAAGGGAGAAATCCTGTGCCGGTGGCTTAAGATTCCTCGCTGCGCTCGGAATGACAAGGCAAGGGGGAATGACAAGGCAAGGGGGAATGACAAGTC
>JALSIC010000087.1 GCA_026981935.1 Gammaproteobacteria bacterium | reverse complement strand
CAGGGACTGGCGGATGGGCACCCGTGCCAGGGAAGAAATCAGGGCGCACAGCTCTGCCACCGAGGCGCTGTCGCCTTCCACCATGCCATAGGACTGCTCGAACACCAGGCTGGCGGACAGGGAGAGAGGCTGATCGGCGGCGTAGCGGGCGGCGAGAAAAGAAGACAGGATGAGCACGCCCTTGGAATGAATGGCGCCGCCCAGTTCCACTTCCCGCTCGATGTCAATCACCTCGCCCTCGCCGAGACGGGTATTGGCGGTGATGCGCGTGGGACGTCCGAAGGCGAAATTGCCCAGCTGGATCACGGACAGCCCATTGATCTGGCCGACGCGCTCGCCTTCGGTGTCGATGAGCACGATATCGCGCTGGATCTGTTCGTAGCTCACCTCGCGGATTCTGTCCAGGCGGCGGATCTGGCCGTCGATGGCCTGCTGCACGTCGCCGCGGCCGATGACTTCCCGGCGCTGCTGGCGGGCCCAGTAATCGGCTTCGCGCAACAGGTCGGCGAGATCCAGGAGATGGGTGGTGAGTTTCTCGGCATCCTCGGCGAGCCGGGCACTGTGCTCCAGGATACGCGCCACGGCCCCCCGGTCGATGGGCAACAGGCCTTCGCGCCGTGCCATGGTGGCGATGAGGCGGGCATAGAGGCGGTTGTTCCCGGGCGTCCTGTCCACCTCCTCCGCAAAGTCCGCGGCCACCTTGAACAGCTCGGCAAACTCGGGATCGTAGGCCATGAGGAGGTAATAGAGGAGGCGGTCGCCCAGCAGCACCACTTTCATGTCCACCGGGATGGGCTCCGGCTCCAGGGTCACCGTGCTCACCATGCTGTAGATCTGGCCCAGGGACTGGATGCGCACTTCCTGGGATTTGAGCACCTGTTTCAGGCCTTCCCAGGCATGCGGCTGGAGCAATACCTTGGCGGCATCCAGGATCAGGTAGCCGCCGTTGGCCCGATGCAGCGCGCCGGGCTTGATGAGTGTGAAGTCGGTGACCAGCGCGCCCATCTGGGCCAGGTGCTCCACCCGCCCCACCAGGTTCTGGTAGACGGGGCTGTCCTCGTAGATCACGGGGGCACCCTGGCTGTCGCTGTGATCCACCAGCACGTTGACTTCGTAACGGCGATAGGCGGGTTGCGCCGGCCCGCCCAGGCCCAGCATCTGGGGCAACATCTGGGGCAGGCCTTCTTCACGACCACGGAACTCGGCGAGGTGGGCAATGATATCGTCCTGGACCGCGTCGAGGTAATCCGTCACGACAGGCAGATCCGTGTATTTCTTTTTGAGTTCCTCGATCAGGGTGCCCACCGCGAACAGGCCCACTTCGTGATCCAGGGCCTTGAGTTTCTCGCGCGCTTCGCGCTGCCACTGGGGCATGTGCAGCAGGATGGCCTCGAGTCTCTCCTGGAGGCGGGCAACCGTTTCCTCGATGTGCTTTTTCTCCGCTTCGCTGAGCCGCTCGTAGTCTTCAGGCTTGATGACCTCGCCGTTGCGCTGCGGGGCGAAGGCGAAACCGCCCGGGGTGCGGATCAGGGCCAGCCCCTCCTGCTCTGCCTCCCTGGCCAGGACATTGAGTGCCTGTTCCCGGCGTTCCTTGAAACTTTCCTCGATCTCCCGCACCCGGGTCTGGTATGCCTCTGTCTCGAAGGCGGTGGGGATGGCGGTTTTCAGGTCCTCGACGAGGCGTGCCATGTCCTGGCGCAGGGCCTGGCCCCGCCCTGCCGGGAGCCGCAGCACGCGGGGCTTGTAGGGCTGTTCGAAATTGTTGACGTAACACCAGTCGTCGGGCACCGGCGCACCGGCTGCCTGCCGCTCCAGGTACTGGCGCACCACGGTGTACTTGCCGATTCCGGACGGTCCCAGAACGAAGAGATTGTAGCCTTCGCGGCGGATGCCCACGCCGAAACGCAGGGCTTCCAGGGCGCGATCCTGGCCGATGATCTCCTCCAGATCTTCCAGGTCAGCGGTGGTCTCGAAGTCGAATTGCGCCGGTTCACATGCCCGGTAGAGTGCTTCTGGCGGCAGGGGTTCGGGACGCGCGTTGCTCAAGAGAATGCCTCCAAGGGGTATGCCTCCTTTGTCTCATTCTTTTCCAGCATTTTTTCCCTCATGTCTCGCCGGGGACGGATCCGGCCCGGACTGCCTGCCAGGCTTTCTTCCCGGCGCCCTTTCAGGGTCCCTCTCGGGTGCGTAGCGCCGCCGTTCGGCAAGCGCCTCGCACCAGGTGTCGAGCCAGGCCCCGTCGATCCGTGCGAGATAGGCGCTGTTCTTTCCCAGGGTCTTTCTCGCCGCCGCGAGGACCTGGAAATGTGACAGCGCCTTGTCCGGCATGTCGGCCGCCTCGTAGTACAGGGCCAGCACCTGCCTGAGCGGCAGGGCTTCAGGATAACTGTCCAGCAGGCGTTCGGCCAGTTCTGCCAGGGCCGCAGAGGCCGGATTGCCCTGCAGATGGGCGCCCAGCAAGGCCACGACCTCGTTTTCGTAGAAGTCGCGATGGGCAGGCGCAAGCTGCGCCAGCCTGGGGATGAGGCGTGACCACAGCGCGGTCTGCTGATCCGGTGTCCGGGCCTGGCGCAGGGCCACAAGCTCGAATCGCAGGTCGCCGGGAAAACGGCGCCGGGCATCGGCCAGGCGCATCTCCCAGTCTGTCCCGCCGGCCGCAATGGCCAGGCGGATGCCCAGCAGGGCCAGGTCGGGATGCCATGGATTGTCCCTGCGGGCCGCGTCCAGGGCGGCCAGCGCCTCGCCCAGGGCATGCGGGTGCGCGGACGATGCCGGTTCCAGCAGCGGACCGTAGCGCCGCAACAATGCCCCCGTGGGTGTCTCCGTCATGGGCGTTCCCTGGATCTCGTGATAGCCCGGGGGAAGTGCCCGCTGCGGTTCGTCCTCGTCCATTCTGAGCGGGCTTGCAGGCAGCATCTGCTCGTAGAGCACGAGACGCTCGTCACGCCGCGGGGCCACGCGGCGGCTGCGGACATGCTCGTACAGGCACCGGGCATCCTCGCGCAGCCTCTCCGGGTGCTCCAGATAAAAGAGGATGCGCCGGGCCAGTTCTTCCTGATTGCGATAAGGGGCCAGGCCGGTGGCCCCGATGAGGCCGTGATAGGGCGGCAGGTCGGGCATCAGGGGCAGGACGCCGCGGGCGATCATCTCCACTGCCTTGATATCGCTGCGGCACCGGTTGAAAGGGGTGTCGCGCAGGGGGATCACGCCCAGATGGAGGCCGTCCAGAAACGCCAGATAGTCGTCCATGCTGCCCCAGCCCCGGTGATGGAAGCGGGACGGATCGATGCGGCTGTAGCGCGCCAGTGACGCATCCCCCATGAGATGCACGCGCAGACGCGGATGGGCCGTGACGAGCTGGCGCAGCATGGGCAGGATGGCAAGGATGTCTGCCATGTGCCCCGGCGAGCCGCCCCAGCCCACGACGAGGCCCTCACCGGGATCGCGCCATTGCGCCTCAAAAGGCGGCAGTTCTTCAGGATAATGATTTTCAATGATATGTATTGGTTTTCTGCAGCGTTTTGACAACAGATCGCGCAGTCCCGGTCCCGTGACGATGACGGCATCACAGGCCTCCATGATGAGTTCGTAGCTCTGGCAGGCGAGTGGCGTGCTGAGCTGACCCGCCGCGTTGGAGGTGGGGGGAATGGCGTAGAAATTGTCCACGTATTCCACCAGCGTCTTGAGGCCCCGGTGGCGGCGGCGCGCGATCACCGGCAGCAGGTCCAGATCCAGCGACTGGGAAAGCACCAGCAGATCGGCCGTCTCGGCCCAGCGGTAGTGCTCCTCGGCCTCGGCCACCATATTGACCACCCGCCAGGCAGGCCGTTGCCGGGCCATCAACCGGGCCGGCCAGATCATGCGGTGACAGATGTCCCCGATGGGCTTGAGATGGGTGAGCTGCAGGACCGTAAAGCCCTGCGCGGCCTTGGGGTGTTCCGCTGTGCGCATGGGCACATCATAACCCAATCATTGCGCACTTCACCGGTTCCTGACTAATATGATCAATTATCGACGATCAGCATGCGGGAGGACTGTCCATGAGCGCATTGCACGAAAATCACTGCGAGGCCTGCCGCCCCGACGCACCCCGCCTGTCGCAGGGGGAGATCGAGGCATTGTTGCCGGAAGTGCCCCACTGGCGGGTGGTGGAGCGCGACGGCATTCCCATGGTGGAGCGCAGTTACGCTTTCAGGAATTTCAAGGACGCCCTGGCCTTCACCAATCGCGTGGGGGAGATCGCCGAGGCGGAAGGTCACCACCCGGACCTGCTTACCGCCTGGGGCAAGGTCACGGTGACGTGGTGGTCACACAAGATCAAGGGGCTGCACCGCAACGATTTCATCATGGCGGCAAAGTGCGACCGGATCTATGAGGACGATTTCGGGGGATGATTCCAGGGGATGATCCACGGAGGGAGGCCACTTCTACGCAGGAGGAGGTCTGCCTGTCATCTTCTGTTATCCCTTGATGCATACCAGCGGTTCGAGACGCGCCACCTTGCGGGCGAGACCCGCGGCATGGGCGGCGTCCACCACCCGGCTGACGTCCTTGTAGGCGCCGGGGGCTTCTTCGGCGACACCGCGCAGGCTGGGGCTGCGAATGAGAATGCCGCGGTGAGCCAGTTCTTCCACCAGCTTGCGCCCCTGCCACTTGCGGGTCGCCGCACGGCGGCTCATGGCCCGGCCCGCGCCGTGACAGGCGGAGCTGAAGGCCTGGCGCTCGCTCTCAGTGGTGCCGGCCAGGATATAGGACGCCGTGCCCATGGAACCACCGATGAGCACCGGTTGCCCGGCATCGCGCAAGTCGGCCGGCAGTGCGGGATGTCCCGGCCCGAATGCGCGTGTAGCCCCCTTGCGATGGATGAACAGGGTCCGCCGCCGTCCAGCCACTTCGTGTTCCTCCATCTTGCAGGTATTGTGGGAGACATCATAGAGGACCGGCAGGCTGGCCTCGGGGAAGACCTGGCGGAAGGCTTCCCGCGCCAGATGGGTGATGATCTGGCGGTTGGCCAGGGCGCAGTTGATACCGGCGCGCATGGCCCCCAGATAGGCCTCGCCCAGAGGCGAATGCAGGGGTGCACAGGCCAGCTCCCGGTCCGGCAGGTGGATGCCGTAGCGGGCGGCGGCGACGGCCATCTCCTTGAGGAATTCCGTGCCGATCTGGTGTCCCAGCCCCCGGGATCCGCAGTGGATGCTGATGACCACGTCACCTTCGGCGAGGCCGTAGCACTCGGCAACGGGCCTGTCGAAGACGGCCGTCACGTGCTGGATCTCCAGGTAATGGTTGCCTGAGCCCAGGGTGCCCATCTCGTCCTGCTGGCGTTTCTTGGCACGTGCCGAGACCTGCTCCGGGCGGGCGCCCTCCATGCAGCCGCCCTCCTCCGTGCGCTCCAGGTCCGCAGGTTCGCCGTAGCCCCTTTGCACCGCCCAGCGTGCGCCGCCACGGAGCATCGCGTCCATTTCCTGGAGACCGAGATGAATGCGGCCCGTGCTGCCCACGCCGGCGGGGATGGTACGGAAGAGCACTTCCGCCAGTTTTTCCAGGTGGGGCGTCACATCCTCACGCCGCAGCCCCGTGAGCAGGGTGCGCACACCGCAGGAGATGTCGAAGCCCACCCCCCCAGCCGAAATCACACCACCTTCGTCTGGGTCGAAGGCGGCCACGCCACCGATGGGAAAACCATAGCCCCAGTGGGCGTCGGGCATGGCATAACTGGCGCCGACGATGCCGGGCAGGCTGGCCACGTTGCAGGCCTGTTCCGCCACCTTGTCGTCCATGTCCCGCAGCAGGGCCTCGCTGGCATAGATGACGGCGGGCACCCGCATCCCCGCTCGGGGTGGAATCTCCCAGACCGTGTCAGCGCGCTTGATGAAACCCGAGATGTCCATGATCACAGACTCCTGTCATCTTGCCGCAGAGTTTTTTTCAGACATCCACTACACACTGGGCATACCAGATGCCCTCCTCGTCACGCCAGACCTTGAGTTCGGTGTAGGTGGCACCCTTGATTTCCACTGCCGGCTGATGGCGCAGGCGGTCCACCGGCTCGCCCCAGGCCCGGGCGTGGAGACTGTGGTTCTGCAGCTCCACCTCGAAGCGGGAAAACAGCATCTTGCGCGTCGCCATCTCGTAGATCAGGGCATTGATCCAGTCCGCGAACAACAGTTCGTCGTCCGGCGCCTCGCAATGCAGGGTGACCACCTCCCGGGGTGCCACGGCGCCGGCATCGGTCACCACCATGGTGAGGGCCAGGCCCGCCTGTTCAAAGGCCTCTTCAAGGGAAGATGCGACGCCCCGGATGCCCACGTCCGCTTCGTGGTGGAAATGCTCCCAGCGGGGCACCGGTGGCGAGGCAGTGGTGTGAGTGCTCATGAGGACCGACCTCCAGGGGCCATGATACTGCCGGGAAGAAGGGGCTGGCAATACAAGTGGGCAATACAAGTTCGGTAACCTGTATGAAGCGCTGCAAGAGCGCAATCCAGGAAACCAGACGGCAAGACCCACGCACCCGGATTACGCTCCGCGCCATCCGAGCTGCACATTGTACTAAGACAATCGATAGTAAAGCGACCTTCAGCGGGTGGTCGGGCGGTCAGTCGCAAGGCGCGGTGGCGCCGCCATAGCGCGCCTATGGCAAGACGCCGCAACACCGCGAATGGCCGCCCAACCGCCCGCCCGGAGGGAGCGGCCCAGGCGTCCCGGCCCGGCGTTGCGACCCTTGGAAAGGGCCAGCCATTCCCTGCGGGCCGCGCCTTGATCCGGAACGCCTGGGTCGCTCTGAAGGTTGCTTTACTATCGATTGTCTTAGTATATCGTGGAAGAGGAATGGTTCCGGGTGGGAATCAGGGAAGAATCAGGGTAAACCGGGCACCGGGCAAGACGCCGCCGTTGGCGAGTTCGATCCGCCCGCAACGGCCTTGCCGGCGGTGCAGGCCGGCGATGAGGGCGCAAAAGGACAGCCCCAGGCCGGTGTGTCCCGTGTCGAAACGGATACCACCGTCGGCATCGCCCTGCTGTGCCAGTATTCCGGCGGGAAAACCCGGGCCGTCGTCCTGAACCACGAGGCGCAATTCTCCGCGCCCGCCGACTTCGGCCGCGAGCAGCAGACGCGAACGGGCATGGCGCGCGGCATTGCCGATGGCATTGCCCAGCACGCCCAGGATCAGCTCCCGGTCCAGCATCCAGGTAAGGTCCCCGTCCACCCGAAGATCGGCCGCCAGGCCCGCTGCATCCAGGAGGGGCTGCTCCCGCAACAGGCTTTCCACCAGCAGGTCCTCGATCTCGTATTCGTCGCAATGGGCATGCAGCCCGGCGTGACTCATCTTGTAGAAACTGAGCAGCTGGATCAACTGGTTGCTGAGTTTCTTGGCTTCGAACTGCAGGGACTGGAGCGTCTTGTGTTCCGCTTCGCCCGCCGGTTGGCAGGCGAGTTCCTCCAGGCCGTTCAACACCAGGCCGAGGGAGTTCTTCATGTCATGAATGGTCGAGGCGAGCAGGTCGGTAAAACGGGCGGCATGTCCTTCCCCGTCGCGGCTGCCATCTGCCATGTGCGCGTCAGGCGGCATGGGACTTGACGATGCGATTGTAGCGCTCCTGCAGTTGCTCCAGGCCCGATCCCGGCGAGGCATGCTCGCGCAACATGTCCAGGCAGCGCCTGACCTGGCCCAGGTAGCCATCATGGCGCCCGTGTTTCTCCATGTACTTGAGGAGCACCATGGCCGTATTCATGTTGATGGTCTTGTTGGCAGGCAGATCCTGCAAGGCTTCCTCGAACAGGCTGATGGCTTCTTCCAGCCGGCCTTCCTGGACCAGGCGCACACCCTGGTTGTTGAGCTGCACCACCTTGTTGCGGTTGTCCGAGATCAACGCCCGCCCTTCCTCGGCCATGCCGAGGTCGGAAAAGGCCTCCTGTACCCGTTGCAGGAGCGCTTCATCCTCGTGATGGTTGCGCACCAGGCCCTTGATGAGTTCCTTGCCCCGGTTTTCGTCGCCATTGGCAATGTGAGTCTTGGACATTTCCAGCACCAGTTCCGCCGGCCATTGCCCGGCATGCGCCTCGAACAGCTTGCAGGCCTCGTCATAGGCCGCCCTGGATTCGTCCTGACGGCCGAGGGCATCATAGACGGCGTTTTCCGCAAGCGCGGCATGGAGCCGTGCCTCGTCGTCATGGGGAAAGTCCTGGCGCAGTTTTTTCAATACCCGCAGGGCATCCTTCTTCCCCGAGGTATGGATCATGGCCTGTGCCTGCTTGCTGTAATTGGCCGGGGACTTGTAGACCGAGTGCTCGCCCAGTTTGACCGCCTTCTTGAAGGCCCGCGCGGCACAAGCAAAATCCTTGCGCCGCAATGCCAGGTCACCGAGCGCCATCTGGCGCTGGATGGCCTTGGGAGACAGGCGCGCGGCCTGTTCCAGGCAGGCCTGTGCTGCTTCGGCCTCGCCCAGGGCCTCCAGGGTCCGGGCCAGCCAGTCGTGCGCTTCCATGTGGTGCTGGTTCTCGGCGACGATTTCCTGGAAGCAGTCACGGGCGGCCTCCAGCCTGCCGGTGTGGAAATATACCTGGCCGAGCCCGAGCCTGGCCCAGGGAACCGAGCGCTCGGCAAGCACTTCTCGATAGAGCATCTCGGCTGCCTCGTAGCGCCCCAGGCGAAGGCAAAGCTCGCCCTTGAGTTTCTGGAATTCACGCAGATTTCTGGGCTTTCGGGCAATGCGCCGGTCACATTCCTCGATGGCCTGTTCCAGCTCGCCCTTCTGCACCAGCTTGTCGACGGCCAGCAGATCCTGCTTTCTCAGCATGATCTTCTCCAGGCGCTGGCGCAGGGTATGCTTGTTGAAGGGTTTGGAAAGGTAGTCGTCAGGATAGTATTCCACCGCCCCCATGACCATCTGCATGGTGTTCTCTGCAGTGAGCATCATGAAGACCGTGGCAAACTGGATCAGGCGGCGGTGCTTGGCCTCCTCCAGGAGCTGCTGGCCGTCCTGCCCCTCGCCCAGGTTGTAGTCGCAGAGAACGACATCATAGGGGTGGCGCTCCATGAGCCGGAGCGCCTCCTTGGCCGTTGCCGCCGTGTCGATGCGCGTGACACCATAGGATTCCACCATGTGACGCAACATGCTGCGCATGTCTCCGAAATCGTCGATGATGAGGAACCGCTTGTCGCTGAAATCGAGACGGGGTTTGCGGGGAAGTGCCATGGCGGTTCCTTGTGACTTGCTTTGACCAATAGAGGAGTAACGAGGGGACGACAGCCCCATCACAGGGATGGCATTCACGGCGCGCCGGAATGCCGGTCCCTGGGGATACTTAGTATATCGGTAGTCTGTATGCTGAACCTTAGCGCGGCCTTCCCGGCATCCGGGAGTCAGTCTTCGAGGGTGAATCCCACCTTGAGGGTGACCTGCCAGTGGGCCACCTTGCCGTTTTCGATATGGCCGCGGGTGCTGATGACCTCGAACCAGCGCATGTTGCGCACGGTCTTTGCCGCGCGCGCAATGGCCGTCTCGATGGCGTCCTCAAGGGAATCTGGTGAAGAACCGGTCAGTTCAATGAGTTTGTAGACATGGTGCGCCATGGCGGATCCTCTTATTGGTATGTTGTCGGTATGTTATACCATGGCCTTGAGGCACCCTCAACGCGATCGAGCTTCGCGACGGATGCGGTATGCTGCGATGCATTGCCCCGTCGTTCCGAGCGTACCCTGCTATTTCGAGCCCGCCTTGTCATTGTACGATTACCTGTCATTTCGAGCGCACCCTGTCATTTCGAGCGTAGCGAGAAATCTTGGTGTCAGTGGAACAAGATTTCTCCCTTCGGTCGAAATGACAAGGGGGAGTGTGGTCGAAATGACAAGGGAGTGTGGGCGAAATGACAAGGGGGGGTGTGGGCGAAATGACACTTCTTCGTCATTCCGAGCGCAGCGAGGAATCTTGGAGACAGTGGAACAAGATTTCTCCCTTCGGTCGAAATGACAAGGGGGAGTGTGGTCGAAATGACAAGGGGGGGTGTGGGCGAAATGACACTTCTTCGTCATTCCGAGCGCAGCGAGGAATCTTGGAGACAGTGGAACAAGATTTCTCCCTTCGGTCGAAATGACAGAGTGGAGGCATCTCGGCCAGTGTCTCGCCGCCCACCGGGGAAATCTCTCCCTTCTGTCGAAATGGAAAGACTGAAGGACAAGGCGGTATGGCTGAGAAGGCAACATGGCATCCCCCACGTGCGTTTGGCATGTCGAGCCCACCCTCTCATGCCGAGCGTACGCCATCATTTTGGGTTTACCCTGTCATTTCGAGCGTAGCGAGAAATCTTGGTGTCAGTGGAACAAGATTTCTCCC
>JALSIC010000086.1 GCA_026981935.1 Gammaproteobacteria bacterium | reverse complement strand
TGTCAAATCCTTGTATTGGCCCAATCACGCGATCCTGCGTGGAGAATGCCGGCTCCTGTGTCGCGCCCTGATTTTGAGCCTGGGTACAGAACCTTGAACTCTGGATCTCGACTAAGTTCTGAACCTTTGTATGGCGCCGACAACTGCTGTTCACCGCAGCCGCAGCCTCTCGAAGCGCGGCGCTTCATGGGCTGCAGGGCCTTGACCGGGTGCCTGCCGGTTTCAGGATGGATCTGCCGGGACGGCGGAGAATGGGGACGCATTCTCGATCATTTTCGACAAACAGTGCCCACTATTGCCTCGAATGATCGAAAAGCCGGTCTCCATTTCACGCTTGCCTCGATTGAGATCACCTGAATCCGACAGATCCCTGGTTCCACATTCTCCGCAACTCTGCGCGAATTGGGAGTCTCAGTCTTTACCTTTTTCCCAGCCCGTCGTGAGGATGGGAAAACAAACCCGTTTCAGTGTGGCCCCCTGGCCGTGATACAACAGCAAGTGGGGCGAAATAATGTATGTCAATCAATCGACTGGTCCGTTGTCATGATGTACGTTTCCAAGCGGAAACCGCCCCCTGGGCGACATCCGCCGCTGCCTGCATGCTGGTGAATCGCTGCTGGATCCGGTTACACGGAGGTCTCAATGAATTGAGGCGCTTCGGATGTAGTATCCTGTCTGTGTAACGGCGCTCGATTCCTGCGCTCAGCGGGAATGATGCAATTTACATGCAAGTCAGTTGTGAAAATCCGGACCGGATGTTCATACATTATCACGGGGGATAATATAACAGGCTTTCCGGAGTGCATCAAACAGGCTAACCCTATTATTTGACTAAAGAAATTTGAACGCTGCCATGTCAGACGAAAAGCGCCCCGCAGTCCGCCTGGTGGAGATCGACGGCGGACACGAAGGTCAGAGAATTGACAACTTTCTCCTTGCGACCCTCAAGGGCGTGCCCAGAAGTCATATCTACCGCCTCTTGCGCAAGGGCGAGGTGCGCGTCAACAAGGGGCGCATCAAGCCGGTTTACCGCCTGAGAGCAGGTGACGTGGTGCGCATTCCCCCGGTGCGCGTGGGTGTGCGAGCGGTGCAGGGCGACGTACCGGCGGGGCTCGTTGCCCGTCTGGAAGAGGCCATACGCCATGAGGACGACGATCTCATGGTGCTGGACAAGCCGGCGGGGCTGGCCGTCCACGGCGGCAGCGGCATCCCGTATGGACTCATCGAGGCACTGTGTCGCATGCGCCCGGCGCTGCCGGAACTCGCCCTTGTGCACCGTCTCGACCGCGAGACTTCAGGGTGCCTGTTGCTGGCCAAGCGCCGGTCCGTCCTGCTGGCACTGCAGGCCCAGTTTCAGAATGAGGAGATCGGCAAGCACTATCTTGCCCTGGTCAAGGGGGTCTGGCTTGACGGTGAGCGGGAAGTGGCGCTGCCGCTGGCCCGCAGCCGCGCGCAGGGGGGCAGGCGCCTGATGCAGGTACAGCCGGACGGCCGCCCTGCGGTGACGCTTTTTACGCCCCGGGCGTTTTATGCAGGCGCCACGCTCATGGCCGTGACCCTTCGCACCGGGCGCATGCACCAGATCCGTGTCCACGCCGCGTGGCAGGGTCATCCCCTGGCGGGAGACGAAGCATATGGTGATCCGGCATTCAACCGCCACATGAGGAAACAGGGCCTGCGGCGCCTGTTCCTGCATGCCTGGCGCCTGGTATTCCGTCATCCGGCAAGCGGGGAACAGATCTGCATCGAGGCGCCGCTGAGCGGGGATCTCGCCGAGGTGCTGGCAAATCTGCCATTCTCGGGCGCATTGTAATTTCATCCGTTTTTCACTATCTTAGCTTTCCTATGAGCGACCTTGAAAACGATGGGCGCGTATCACCGCTGGGGGAGGGGCTGGTATATGAAGATATTCTGCCTCTGCGGGTCTGCGAGGTGGAGGCGGAGATCCCGGCGCCGCGCCTTTTGTCCATCCAGGAAAGCAATGAAGAAATCCTGCGCATCATTGCGGCCCTGGACGAGCACCACCACGCCGAGGGGACGGACGAGGATGCCGCGCATCACAGCCAGGATCTCGTGCGTATCGAATCCAAGCTGGACCTGCTCCTGGACATGGTTGCCAACATGCTCTCTCACCAGCTGGCCATCCCCCCCGAACTGCCGGTGCGTCTCAATGCGCATGCCATTCAATGGCGCCAGGCCGGGCCGCCCCCGGCAGAGGGACGCCAGGTCCTGCTGGACCTCTATCTGCACCGCAAGTACCCCCGTCCCCTGGTCTTGCCGGGCAGGGTGGCCTCGGTGGAACAGAACCAGGACGATTACCTCGCCGTGGTGCGTTTCGAGGGCATGAGCGAGGCGGTGCAGAACTGGCTCGAAAAGCTGATCTTCCGCCAGCATCGGCGCAGCGTGGCCCATGCCCGGCGCCGGCAGCAGGTGGGTGAAGAAAGCTGAGCGTTTTCCTCCGCCGAGGTGGGGCGACAATATTTTGACATGCTGTATGAAAAACGTTAGCCTGAATTCGCAGCTTTGATTGTTGGATCTTAACAGTAGTGTCTGCGCGCAAAAGGCAGCGCGCGGCAGGAGGAAGCAAGGGCGCTTCCGGACAGGAGGTTCCCTGAGATCAAAGACATAAACCTGAAACCCATGGATTCAGGTTAAAGCATCCAGACAAAAGGGGGGCGAAGCCTGCATGAGCAACAAACCGTCAGGCAAGCAGCCGGCAAAGCATTTGGGGGAGCGAATGGACGCCATGGTCATCGTCGACAGCGATGCGCAACGACGCGCCTGCCTGGCGTCGATTCTCGAATTCATCGATTACGACAATATCCATGCCTGTGCGCCGGGCGGCTGGCAGGACGTGCTGGACTCGCCGGAAGAGGTGGGGGTGTTCCTGGTGGCCCAGTCGGCCATCGAGGCAGATCCTGGCATTCTCCAGTCGCTCGAGGCCTGGGCACCCAAGGCCCCGGTGCTGGTGATGCTCTCCGGCAAGACCCCCATGAAGCTGGATGACGTGGAGGGCAGCCACGTCATCGAGCAGATCAAGCGGCCCGTCAGGTATCAGGTCTTCACCAGCGCCCTGCAGCAGGCGCAGGTCTACCGCGAGAGCCAGGAAAAGAAGGCGCCGTCCCATTCGCCGGAACTGTTCCGCAGCCTGGTGGGCAACAGTCGCGGTATCCGCAAGGTACGCCAGCTCATCGAACAGGTGGCGGGTTCCGATGCCACCGTGCTGATCCTGGGCGAGTCCGGTACCGGCAAGGAGGTCGTGGCCCGCAACATCCATTATCACTCGGCGCGGCGCGACAAGCCCTTCGTCCCCATCAATTGCGGCGCCATTCCCTCGGAACTGCTGGAGAGCGAGCTGTTCGGTCACGAGAAGGGCGCCTTCACCGGTGCCATCAGCGCCCGCCAGGGCCGCTTCGAACTGGCCGAGGGCGGCACCCTGTTTCTCGACGAGATCGGGGACATGGACATGCACATGCAGGTCAAGCTGCTGCGCGTGCTGCAGGAGAAGACCTTCGAGCGCGTGGGCAGCAACAAGACCATCAAGGCCGATGTGCGCATCATCGCCGCCACCCACCGCAACCTGGAGCAGATGATCGAGGACGGCAAGTTTCGCGAAGACCTCTATTACCGCCTCAATGTCTTTCCCATCGAGATGCCGCCCCTGCGCAAGCGAACCGAGGACATCCCCCTGCTTATCAAGGAGATCATCACCCGCCTGCAGCATGAGAAGCGGGGATCCGTGACGCTGACCCAGTCGGCGGTGATGGCGCTCAGCCAGTACCACTGGCCGGGCAACGTGCGGGAACTGGCCAACGTCATCGAGCGGCTGGTGATCATGCATCCCTTCGGCGTGGTGGACCTGCGCGACCTGCCGGAAAAGTATCAGGTGGATCCCGGCGCCCTCAAGGATGCCGTCGCGCCGGACCAGACGCTGATCACGCTGGATCCCTTCGAGGTGCCCCGCCTGCCCCGCGACGGCATCGATCTCAAGGAACATCTCACCAACCTGGAGTGCAAGCTCATCAAGCAGGCCCTGGACGATGCCGAGGGCGTAGTGGCCCATGCCGCCAACCGCCTGCGCCTGCGTCGCACCACCCTGGTGGAAAAACTGCGGAAATATGGCATCCAGCGCGCCGACGAGACGACGTAAGTTTGACGTCTCGGTTCTTTGTGATTTTCAACTGATTGAATAACAAGTAATTAGTAAGTCCGGCATGGATATTGCCTTATCCCGTGGGAATGCGTTTCTCACGAGGAGGCAGTCCATCCATGAGTCCCATTGCAGCCCGCCGCGATTGCACGCCCTGCGAACCTGAAGCCGAGCGTCTGCCATCCGGCGACGCGCAGGCGCCCCGCGAGCGCCGCGCCGCGGCCCGGATACTGGCCCGGATATTGGAGGCCCTGCCGGCCGGGGTGGTGGTGCTGGACGGGCGCGGCCGCATCGTACAGTGCAACGGCCTGGCCGTGGACTATCTGGGCTCGCCGCTGCTGGGGGAGCCCTGGCGGGAGGTCATCGTGCGGGCCTTTCGCGACTTTGGCGACGGGGATGCCGTGCCCCTGCGTGACGGCCGCCTGCTGAACGTGGCCACCAGCCCCCTGGGCAGCGGCCCCGGCCAGGTGCTCCTGCTGCGCGATGTCACCGAAAGCTGCGCCATCCAGGCGATGTTCGATCGTCACCGGCGCCTCGCCGCCATGGGAGAGATGGCGGCCTCACTGGCCCATCAGATCCGCACCCCCCTGGCTTCCTGCCTGCTTTATCTGTCCCATCTCGAACGCCCTGACCTGACGGCGGAAGCGCATCATCGCAGCGTCGCCAGGATCCGCGCCTGCCTGGATCATCTGGAACGCCTGGTCGGCGACATGCTGATGTTCGCCCGGGGCGAACGGCTGGGTGACGAGGAGATCGACGCCACGGCGCTGCTGCGCGAGGTGCGCAGGATGACGGCACCGCAGCTCGAGGCGGGCCGTTGCCGCTTGATCCTGCAGGCACCGGATGCCGCCTGCATGCTGCGCGGCAACCGTGATGCCCTGGTGGGGGTCATGCAGAATCTCGTCGTCAACGCCCTGCAGGCCTGTGAGCGGCGAAGACAGGCCCACGGCGCGGGGACAGAAGCGGCGCGCTACGAGGGGCGGATCGAGTTGATCGTCCGCGCCATCGGCGAGAAAGGCGGCAGTGAGATCCTGCAGATCCTCGTGCGGGACAACGGAACGGGCATGCCGCCCGAGGTTCGGGAACGGATCTTCGAGCCCTTTTTCACCACGCGAAGTGACGGAACGGGGCTGGGCCTGGCCGTGGTGGAGGCCGTGATCCGTGCCCACCAGGGCGTGGTGTGGGTGGATTCCCAGCCCGGCGAGGGGACCACCGTGGGTATCGAGCTGCCCCTTGTCCTCCCTGTCGGCGGCAGCGCCAGACGGAAAACCAGCCAGAAAACCAGCCGGAAAGCCAGTCGGAAAACCGGTCGAGAAAAGAGCAAGCCAAAAGGAGTCATAGATGAATCGATCCAGTGTGTTGATCGTTGAAGACGAACCCACCTTGCGCGAGGCCCTGAGCGATACCCTGGATCTGGCGGGGATTCCCGTGGCCGTGGCCAGCGATGGCAGGGAGGCGCTGGATGTCCTTTCCCGGGAGGAGATCGCCATGGTGGTCAGTGACGTGCAGATGAAACCCATGGACGGCCATGCGCTGCTGGAGCAGATCCGCTCGCACCGTCCCGACATCCCGGTGCTGCTCATGACGGCCTACGGCAGCATCCAGAAGGCCGTGGCCGCGATGCAGAACGGTGCCGTGGATTACCTCGTGAAACCCTTCGATGCCGAGGTGCTGGTGGAGATGGTATCCCGCTACATGAAGCGGGAACTGGCCACCGACGAGATGGTGGCGGAAGATGAAAAGAGCCGCCACGTCGCCGCCCTGGCCATGCGCGTCGCCGCCACGGACGCCACGGTGATGATCAGCGGGGAGAGCGGCGCCGGCAAGGAAGTGATCGCCCGTTACATCCACGTCCATTCGCCGCGAGCCGAGAAAGCCTTCGTCGCCATCAACTGCGCGGCGATTCCGGACAACATGCTGGAGGCCACCCTCTTTGGTTATGAGAAGGGCGCCTTCACCGGTGCCTATCAGGCCTGTCCCGGCAAGTTCGAGCAGGCCCAGGGAGGGACCATCCTGCTGGACGAGATTTCCGAGATGGACCTTGGGCTGCAGGCCAAGCTGCTGCGGGTGCTGCAGGAGCGGGAGGTGGAACGCCTGGGGGGACGCAAGGTCATCGAGCTGGACGTGCGCGTGCTGGCCACCTCCAACCGTGACATGCGCGAAGAGGTCCGGGCGGGGCGCTTCCGCGAGGATCTTTTCTACCGCCTCAACGTCTTCCCCCTCCATCTTCCGCCCCTGCGTGAACGCCCCGCCGACATCCTGCCCCTCGCCCGGCGCCTGCTGGCGCGGGGCGCCGCCCGCTGCGGCCGCCCGGCGCCGGACTTGAGCGCGGCCGCGCAGGAAAGGCTGCTGGGCCATTCCTGGCCGGGCAATGTCCGCGAACTGGACAACGTGCTGCAGCGGGCCCTGATCTTGCAGGCAGGAGATGAAATCGGTGCCGAAGACATCCACTTCGAGGCGGCACCCGGCCTGGCCGCCGGGCATGTCGCGGCAGCCGGTGCACAGGACGACGGCAGGTTGCCGCAGGATCTCAGGAGCCAGGAACAGCGCATCATCATCGAGACCCTGCAGGCCGTCAACGGCAGCCGCAAGGCGGCCGCGGAGAAGCTGGGCATCAGTCAGCGCACCCTGCGTTACAAGCTGGCACGGATGCGTGAGATGGGTATCGCCATTCCCGCGGTGCAGGCCGGTTGAAAGGCAATGAGGAGGTACGGTCATGAGTGAGATCAATGCCAGTCAATTGCTGTCCCAGCTGCAGGCCGCCGCCAGAGCGGCCCAGGGGGGGGTTGGCGTCCAGGAATCCGCCGCGCCACAGCAGGTGGATTTTTCCCAGTTGCTCAAGAACGCCATCGATCACGTCAACGAGAGCCAGCAGGAGGCGGGCGCGTTGAAGAAGGCCTTTGAGCTGGGCGAACGCAATGTGGATATCGCCCAGGTCATGGTGGCCTCGCAGAAGGCGGGGGTCGAGTTTCAGCTCATGCTCAATGTGCGCAATCAGCTCATCTCCGCGTACAAGGACATCATGAACATGCAGATATGAAGACTTTGCTGATGCATGAATTCGCGGCCGGGGGGCGCTCCAGCGGGGACGGGGAATGCGCGGGCGCGCCGCCCCCGGCGCGAAGAATGTGCCGATAAAGGATAGAGGAGACCGCTTTTCATGGCATTGGTAAAGACCGAAGAGATCGTTTCCCAGAGCCGGGGCTTCAACAGCCTGCCGTTTCTGCGCCAGCTGGGTCTGATGATCGGGCTGGCCGCCAGCGTCGCCATTGGCGTGGCGGCGGTGCTCTGGTCGCAGACGCCCAACTACAGTCTCCTGTACAGCAATCTCAGCGAACAGGACGTGAGCGAGATCGTCCAGGCCCTGCAGCAGGTGGACATCCCCTACAAGCTGTCCAAGGACGCCACCACCGTGATGGTCCCGGACAAGCATGTGCACGATGCCCGCCTCAAGCTGGCCAGTCAGGGCCTGCCCAAGGGCATGGGCATCGGCTTCGAGATCCTCCAGCAGGACCAGGGATTCGGCGTCAGCCAGTTCATGGAGAACGCCCGTTATCACCGTGCCCTGGAAGGCGAGCTGGCGCGCACCATCGCCTCGCTGCAGAAGGTGCGCAGCGCGCGGGTTCATCTTGCCATACCCAAGCAGACGGCCTTCGTGCGCAGCCGCAAGAAACCCAGTGCCTCGGTTACCGTGGATCTCTACGCGGGACGGACGCTGGGCGAGGAACAGGTGGCGGCCATCGCCCACATGGTGGCGGCCAGTGTCCCCGACATGGACGTGGAGCAGGTCACCATCATCGATCAGCGCGGACGCCTGTTGACGGCGCCGGAGGGCTCCAGCGACCTGCGCCTCACCGCGACCCAGTTCGAGCACCGCCGGCGCGTGGAGGAATATCTCATCAAGCGCATCGAGGACATTCTGACCCCCATCATGGGCGAAGGCGCGGTGCGGGCCCAGGTGTCGGCGGACATCGACTACACCGTGGTGGAACAGACCCGGGAGAGCTACAACCCGGATCTGCCCGCCATCCGCAGCGAGCAGACCATTGAGGAGCAGAGTACCGGCAGTTCCCTCGCAGCTGCCGGCATTCCCGGCAGTGTCTCCAATCAGCCCGGTGCGGCTGGCGAGCAGGATGCCGCAGGCGGACAGCCAGCGGAAGGCGCTTCCGCGGCGCCGGCCCAGCCGTCCACGAGCACCCGCCGCGTCACCCGCAACTATGAGCTGGACAAGACCATCAGCCATACCCGCAGCGGTGGCGGCACCATCCGGCGCCTCTCGGTGGCCGTGGTGGTGGACGACAAGACGGTGATCAACGAGGACGGCGAAGCTGTCAAGAAGCCCCTGTCCCAGGAGGAACTGGACCGGCTCACCAGCCTGGTCAAGGAGGCAGTGGGTTTCGATGCCCTGCGCGGCGACCGGGTGAACGTGGTGAACACGGCTTTCACGCAACCCCCCGAGCCCGAGCCTCTGCCCGAGCCGTCCCTGCTGGAAAGCGGCATGCTCTGGGATATCGGTCGTCAGGCGGCGGGCGTGCTGCTGGTCCTGTTCCTGGTGTTCGGCGTGCTCAAGCCCGTGATGCGCGAACTGGCCTCCAAGGGCAAGGCGCTTCCCGCCGCTGCGGGCAGTGCCGCTCTCCCGGAAGGCATGACGGAGGACCAGTTGACCCTGAGCGGTCCCCAGGGCATGGCACAGCTTCCCCCTGGGCAGCAACAGCAATCCGACTATGAGGCCAATCTCACCGCTGCCCGCACCCTGGCCGCCCAGGATCCCAAGCGCGTGGCGCAGGTGGTGAACAACTGGGTGAGCAACGAATAGGGAGCAGCGGACGCACATGGCCGACAACAAGTTCAGTTCGGGTGTCAGTGGTCTGGAACGGGCCGCCATCCTGCTGCTCAGCCTGGGAGAGCAGGAGGCGGCCGAGGTGCTCAAGCACATCGGTCCCAAGGAGGTGCACAAGGTCAGCACCGCCATGGCCAGCCTGAGCAACGTGAGTCGCGAGCAGGCAACCGCCGTGCTGACCGAGTTCGTGGAGACGGTGAGCAATGAAACCGCCTTCGGCGTCGGTTCCCGGGAATATCTGAAGAGCGTGCTGGTCAAGGCACTGGGCGAGGACAAGGCGGGCAACATCATCGACCGGGTGCTCATGGGAGAGGATGCCGGGGGCCTGGAACAGCTCAAGTGGATGGATCCCCGCGCCATCGTGGAGATCATCAAGCTGGAGCATCCCCAGATCATCGCCGTGGTGCTGTCCTATCTCGATCCGGAGCAGTCCGCGGAGGTGCTGTCCCTGCTGCCGGAGAAGATCCGTCCCGACGTCCTGCTGCGCATCGCCACCCTCGACCGTCTCCAGCCCTCGGCGCTGCAGGAATTGAACAAGGTGATCGAGAGCCAGTTCAAGGGCAATGCCCATGTCAAGTCTTCCACCGTGGGCGGCATCAAGACCGCCGCCAACATCCTCAACGTGATGGAGCCGTCGGTGGAGGAAACCATCATGGATCAGATCAACGAATTCGATGCCGACCTGGGAGAAAAGATTCAGGACCTGATGTTCGTGTTCGACGATCTCGCGGCGGTGGACGACCGTGGCATGCAGGCCCTGCTGCGCGAGATATCCTCCGAGACGCTCATCCTGGCCCTCAAGGGTGCCGACGATGCCGTGAAGGAAAAGGTCTTCTCCAACATGTCCAAGCGCGCGGCGGAGATGCTGCGCGACGACCTCGAAGCCAAGGGTCCGGTGCGCCTGAGCGAGGTGGAGGCGGCGCAGAAGGAGATCCTGGCCGTGGCGCGGCGCCTGTCCGAGTCCGGCGACATCGCGCTGGGTGGCAAGGGTGCAGAAGAGTTCGTCTAAGATCATCGCCGCCACCGCGCGCGAAAACTATGCGCGGTGGTGCCAGCCAGATGTGGGCGACGCCGGCAGTCGCGGCGCCGCGCCCATGATGACCGCGGCCGATCTGGAGAAGATCCAGCAGCAGGCCTACGAAGAGGGGCTGGCCCTGGGCAAGCGCGAGGGACTGGAGCAGGGGCGTGCCCTGGCGCAGGAACAGGCCCGGCGGCTGGCGGCGCTTTGTGATCAGCTTGCAAGGCCCCTGCAGGCGCTCGATGAAGAGGTGGTGGACGAACTCACCGCGCTGGCCATCGCCGTGGCCCGCCAGATCATCCGGCGGGAACTGAAGGCCGATCCGGGCCAGGTGATGGCTGCGGTCCAGGGCGCGCTGGCGGAACTGCCGGCCGCCTCGCGCAATGTCCGCATCTATCTCAATCCGGAAGACATGGCACTGGTGCGCGAGGCCCTGCCGGGCGAGCCGGGTGGGGCCTGGCAATTGCTGGAGGACCCCGCCGTGGGACGCGGCGGTTGCCGCGTGGCAACCGATACCTCGCACATCGATGCCACGGTGGAAAGGCGCCTGGCGGCCGTTGCCAGCGAACTCCTGGGAGGGGAGCGCAGCGATGACGGCGATGGTTGATGCCCGTGCCGGCCGCTGGCGCGAGCGCCTGGCCCGGCGCCGCAAGCGGCTCGCGCAAGCATTGCCGCTGGTGGTGGAAGGCCGGCTCACCCGCATGGTGGGCCTGACCCTGGAGGCGGTGGGTTGCCGGGCGGCTGTGGGCGAGCGCTGCCTCATCGCCGGCCGCGACGGCCGTCCCGTGGAAGCGGAAGTGGTGGGGTTCTCCGGCGAGAAGACCTTTCTCATGCCCACCACGGAAGTCCAGGGTATGGTGCCTAATGCGTCGGTGATGCCTGCCGGGCGCAGTTGTGCCTTGCTGGGCGGGCCGGGACTGCTGGGACGGGTGCTGGACGGGGCCGGGCGCCCGCTCGATGGCAAGGGGCCGTTATCCTGCGAGACGCCTTTGCCCCTGGAGCCCGAGCCCATCAATCCCCTCGCCAGGGCCCGTATCCGCGAACCCCTGGATGTGGGGGTGCGTGCCATCAATGCCTTGCTGACCATCGGGCGCGGCCAGCGCCTGGGCCTGTTTGCCGGCAGTGGCGTGGGCAAGAGCGTCCTTTTGGGCATGATGACCCGTTATACCGAAGCCGATGTCACCGTGGTGGGGTTGATCGGCGAACGGGGCCGCGAGGTCAAGGAATTCACGGATTCCATTCTCGGCGAGGCGGGCATGGCGCGCGCCGTGGTGGTGGCCACACCGGCCGACATGCCGCCCTTGATGCGCCTGCACGGGGCCTGGCTGGCCACCAGCATTGCCGAATACTTTCGCGACCAGGGGATGAAGGTCCTGCTGCTCATGGATTCCCTGACCCGCTTCGCCCAGGCCCAGCGCGAGATCGCCCTGGCCATCGGCGAACCGCCGGCCACCCGGGGGTATCCCCCCTCGGTATTTGCCAGGCTGCCGCGGCTGGTGGAGCGTGCCGGCAATGGTGTGGAAGGCGGCGGTTCCATCACGGCGCTCTACACGGTCCTCACCGAGGGTGACGATCTCCATGACCCGGTGGCGGATGCGGCACGCGCGATCCTCGACGGGCACATCGTCCTGTCGCGGGATCTCGCCGATGCGGGGCATTATCCCGCCATCGACATCGAGGCTTCCATCAGCCGGGTCATGAATGACATCACCGCTGCTGCTCATCAGGCGCAGGTGCGGCGCTTCAGGTCACTCTATGCAGCCTACCGCGCCAACCGGGATCTCATCGCGGTGGGGGCCTACCGCCGGGGCGGCGATCCCCGCCTGGACGAGGCCGTGGACTATCAGCCGCGCCTCGCGGATTTCCTTCAGCAGGGCGTGGAGGAGAAGGTGACACTGGCGCAGAGCCTGGCGCAATTGACAACCCTGTTCGAGTCTTCACCTCCCGCGCAGGTACCCGAAACGCCGGCACCCCATATGCAGTCACCTCGGGCGCAGGTGTAAGGGACTTCATTGGCTGAATGGGTGCGACAGGGGCGCAGGTGAGATGCAAAAGGGAGGCGGGATGAGGATCCGTAGGATCAGAAGCCGGGAAAACAGTTGTTACCTCGTACCTCGATCCCCATCCTGTCATTTCGACCGGAGGGAGAAATCCTGTCCCACTGCCTCCCAAGATTCCTCGCTGCGCTCGGAATGACAGGGATACTGTCATTTCCCGCTGCGCTCGAAATGACGAGGTATTGAGGCTTTCATTGGTGAATAGACGTGACAGGGTTGCAGGTGAGCCGGCACGGTAGTCCGATGATGAAAACCCGCATTAACCAGACCGCGCATATCAAGATCTGATTCAAACAATGACGAGACCATCGTATGGCACGGAAACGAAAGTCGCAGCGCATGGAGACGGTGGTCCGGCTGGCCCGCCATGATGAAAGGTCAGCGGGACAGGCCCTGGCCCGGGCCCGTCAGGTGCTGGAGGCGCAGCTGCAGCGCCTGCAGGAACTGGAAGACTACCGCCGCGACTACGCCCGTCGGTTCAGCGAACTGGGCGGTGGCGGTATCGACATGGCCCGTCTCAATGAATACCGCCGTTTCATCGCCCGTCTCGACGAGGCCATCCGTCAGCAACGCCAGCACCTGGAACGTTGCCAGGAGGCGGTGGAGCACAGCCGGCAGGCCTGGCAGCAGGCCCGTCTGCGTCACCAGGCGGTGGACGACTACCGCCAGCGTTGTGTCCATGAAGAACGCTGTCGGGATCTGCAATATGAGCAGAAGGAAAGCGACGAGCGCGCCCAACGCCAGGGCCGCCCCAGATGAAACCCGTCCTGTAGCCTGTATGAAGCGCCGTGGGAGCGCAATCCAGGAAACCAGGCGGCAAACCCACACACCCGGATTACGTTCCACTCCATCTGCGACGCATTTTGATATGGATAATTAATGATGAACAGGGGGTGAACGGTCTGCGTGAAGATCGCTGGACAAGCTGCTGGCACAATACTTGCCTTTTACGTGGAGGACTCAACGTAAAAGGTGCATGATGCTCCCTCAGACCACACCCCTGCTGCCGGCTGGACCGCCGCCGGACAACGCCTCTGTTGTTGCCGCGGGCAATGGCATGGGTGTCCGGCGCGGCCCGGCAGACGGCCAGGCAGGTGTTCTGGCCGGGTCTGATGCCGCCTTTTCCCAGGCCGGCATGCCGCAGGAAGGCGGGCCGGACGCCGGGGGGGTGAGGCCGGCACCGTCTCCACACGCATTCCAGGAAACCTTTCAGGCCGTACTGGACGGCCGGTCGCTGCCCCATGTGGGCTTGTCTCCGGGCTTGTATCCGGATCTGGCGGCGCAGGCGGCCGGCGAAGACGGCCGGTTCTGGTCGGCCGGCGGCAAGACCTTGCCGCTGCCGCCGATGTCTTCCCCCGTGCTGCCGGAGGAACAGGCCGATACCCTGACGGAGGAAAACGCCACCGCGGCACCGCCGGTCCTGGCGGGAGACGTTCTGGAGTGGGCCCGCATTGGCGGTGACTTTTTCCGATCGGTTTCGCCTGGCGTGGCAAGGGAGGGACATGAAGCGGGTGCCGCGGCCCTGCAGGTCACTCAGGGGGAACGGCGTGAGCCTGCCGGTTTGAATGATGTGCTGCGCCTTTCCAATGCCCCGTCGGCAGGGGACAGGGACGGCGGTGAGCCTGCATTGCAGCAGGCGCTTTCCGTGGCCCGGGGATTGGTGAGCGGTGAACGCAGCGCAAGTCCGGGACTGCCTCGCGGCGAGGCCCGCCTGCGCCTGGATGGGTTGGCGGAGACAGGACCGGCGCTTTCCCACAACACCGATATCAATACCACAACGCAGGGGCAGCAGGCGGTCGCGAGCGCCGGACTGTGGCCACAGAACGCACCGCCCGCCGCCGAGCGGAACCCGGTCTCGCTCATGCTGCAGGCTCCCCTGCAGCAACAGGCCCAGTGGGGCGAAGAGATGGGACAGCAGGTGAGATGGCTCGTCTCACAGAAGCTGCACGTCGCCGAGCTGAAACTCAATCCGCCCCAGCTCGGTGCCATCGAAGTACGGGTAGTGGTTCAGCAGGACCAGGTGAATCTCCACTTTTCCTCCCCCCATGCCCTGGTGAGGGATTCCATCGAGGAGTCCTTGCCGCGCCTGCGCGAGATCCTGCAGGGTAACGGCTTCAATCTCGTCAACGTGGATGTCTCCCAGCAGGATTCGGCAGGCCAGCGCCACCAGGCCGGTACCGACTTCATGGCCACGCCACAGGGGGGCACGTCACCCGCCGGCAATGGCGAGGTGGTGGATGATGCGACCCTCACAACCTCCCTGTCACACCAGGGCCTCTTGGATCTCTATGCCTGAAGTTCCATTCCCTGGATTACGGTCCTCCAAATCTCATCCAGGCTACCCTGCTTCTTTGTCATTCCGAGCGCAGCGAGGAATCTGGGGCAACTGGCACAGGATTTCTCCCTTCGGTCGAAATGACATCATCCTTGCCATTACCAGTCTCCTTGTCATTCCACCCTCCTTGTCATTCCGAGCGCAGCGAGGAGTCTGGGTCCACTGGCACAGGATTTCCCCCTTCGGTCGAAATGACATCATCCTTGCCATTACCAGTCTCCTTGTCATTCCACCCTCCTTGTCATTCCGAGCGCAGCGAGGAATCTGGGACCACTGGCACAAGATTTCCCCCTTCGGTCGAAATGACAGAGAAAAGAGGTCGAGATGACAAGATGGAATGGTAGAGATTTCAGGGGAGTGAGGCTGAGGTGACAACCGGGGTATGGTTCCGGCGGAGGAGGTGGATCTGGTGGCAGCGGGGGTAGTGGCAGTACTTGTACTATCAATATCGACAACGCCATAAGCTACGCGGCGTACATCGGTACCCTGGGAGCCATTCTGGATTTCGGTGATATGGGGTCGGGCGTGCTCACTGGCGCAGACGTTTGTCAGGAAGAAAGAATGGGACTTGCGATGGAATTTCTGGTGACCTGAGTGCGACGGGTACTGCTTGGTCACTGTCCGTCACTATGGCAGTAGACAATCTCCAGGATACTTTTGGTGATCAGGATTATGAGACCATCAGCGGGACATTAGCCATAGACAACAGTTCGGAGGATGGGGTTCTTATTACTACGAAGATTACCGGTTCAGTACAGGTCTCCGGCATGGATAGCAGCGGGGAGTATTCATACGAAGTCAGCGACATGAATCTCTCTGGAACCAGCGACAGCAGCAACGATGCCTATAGTGGAGGCTATGATGGTAATGTCAGTGAAAGTGGTCTGGGCGCCTTCGGTATCGTGACTGTTACCAAGTTTTCCGGGGTGGAACCTGCCATGCCCGATACAGGCGTTGCCAAGGCGACAGCAAATGACGGGTACAGTGTCACTCTGACGGTCCAGGATGCCACAAACATTTCCCTGGAAGTGGATACGGATGGAGATGGGATTATAGATGGCACAGTCAATACCACCTTGGATAAGCTTGGCGAGTCTTAACAGCAATTGAAGAGCAGCAGTTCACCGGTGACGATGCCGGAGGGAAGGAGTCGAAGTTTGAAAGCGCTCTTCGTCCTGAAGGCAGAATAAGGGGTGGAGGAATGCTTCCTCCGCCTCTTTTATTAACCCGGCAACAATATATGTCATGTTCAGCCGCCGCGTGCGCGCACGCAGCAAGGCGGCGGAGCGCCGCTGTAGTCATTCTACAGCAAGCTTCGCCAACACCGTCTGCGTGCGCGCACGCGGCGGCCTTGCCATATGAATTTCAACAAGTCAGGCGTTTCAGGCAGGCGCCGGCTCGGTGTTGCGGCACTTGGCAAGGGCCGGGCCATTCCCTGCGTGCCGCGCCTTGATCCAGCGCCTGCCTGAAACGCTGAACACGATATATATTGTTGCCGGGTTAATATTATGCTTTTTTGCTTTCCCTCTGTGAGTCCACTGCAGACTAAGTACATTGATCTCGGCAACGTGACGTGGCCGGAGATATTCGCGGCCATGGGGCCGCTCCAACAAGGTGACGTGTGCAGGAACGCCTCCCGGCGCGAAGGGAGATCTCGACCGTCTCTTTGATTATCCACTGGACTGCAGACACGCCTTGTATTCCGTGTTGTCATTTCAACCTCACTCCCTGTCATCTCGACCATTCCATCTGTCATTTCGACCGAAGGGAGAAATCCTGTGTCAGTGGCCCCAGATTCCTCGCTGCGCTCGGAATGACAAGGAGGGTGGAATGGCAAGGATGATGTCATTTCGACCGAAGGGAGAAATCCTGTGCCAGTGGACCCAGATTCCTCGCTGCGCTCGGAATGACAAAGAAGCGTCATTTCGATCACACCCCAAAGTCTGATCGACGATATCGTGGCTCATTTCGCTGGCCCCCTGGTCAAACTTTTGTCACCTTCCTTTCGTCATTAAATAACTGGTTGATAAATCATGGTTAATATCATCTTCATGCTCTGGCACAGCAATTGCTAACCAGAGGGGGGGACAACTTCTTGAAGGGAAGGTACCGACATGGCGATCGATGAGACGATGGACGACGAAGAGGTCGTGGAAAAGAAGCCCAAGCAGAAATCCAATCTGCTTCTGATCCTGCTGCTGGTGATGACGACGCTTCTTCTGCTCGCGGTGAGTGTGGTGGCGACGCTGTATTTTACCGGCGCCTTCAACCAACAACAAATTGTCGAGAATACTTTGGAAGGGAATGACAAGGGAGGACAGAAAGGAGACAAGAAGAACAGAAAGGAAACAAGTCCTCCAACTTATGTTCAGTTGGGGGATCCCATGGTGGTCAATTTCGTTGTGGACAACCAGATCCGTTATCTCCAGGTGCAGATGGAAGTCATGACGAGAAAGGCGGAAATGGCCGACAAGATCAAGACCCACATGCCGCTGATCCGCAACAACCTGTTGCTGATGCTCAGCGACCTGGATTACGCCACCATCAGTTCCTTCAGCGGCAAGCAGAAGATCCGCGCCGAGGCCCTGGCCGAAGTGCAGAGCATCATGAAGGAACAGGAGGGCGACCCGGCGGTGGAAGAACTCTATTTCACGACCTTCGTCATGCAGTAAGGCGTCATGGCCGTCAACGATCTGCTCACTCAGGATGAAATCGATGCCCTCCTGCACGGGGTATCCAGCGGCGACGTCGAGACGGAGACCGATGAGCCGGTAGCCGAAGGGGAGGCCATCTCCTACGACTTCACGAGCCAGGACCGCATCGTCCGCGGGCGCCTGCCGACGCTGGAGATGATCAATGAGCGTTTCGCCCGTTACCTGCGTATCAGTTTCTTCAACATGCTGCGGCGCACGGCGGAGATTTCGGTGGCCGGCGTACAGATGCTCAAGTTCGCCGAATATGTCCACAGCCTGTTCGTTCCGGCGAGCCTCAATCTCATCCGGGTCAACCCGCTGCGCGGGACGGCGCTGATCGTGTTCGACCCGAAACTGGTTTTCACCATCGTCGACAATTTTTTCGGCGGCGAGGGACGCTTCCATGCCAAGATCGAGGGGCGCGAATTCACGCCCACCGAGCAGCGCCTCATCCAGATCATACTCGACCAGTCCTTCAGCAACATGAAGGAGGCGTGGAATCCGGTCATGACCATCGAGCCGGAATATCTCAACATGGAGGTCAACCCCCACTTCGCCAATATCGTCAGTCCCAGCGAGGTGGTGGTGGTGTCCACTTTCCACGTCGAGCTGGAAGGCGGCGGTGGCGACATGCACATCACCATGCCCTATTCCATGATCGAGCCCATCCGCGAACTGCTGGATGCCGGGGTGCAAAGCGACCGGGTGGATACGGACGAGCGCTGGCTGGTCGCCCTGCAGGAGGAAATCATGCTCGCGGAGGTGGAACTCAGCAGCACCCTGGTGGAGACCGAACTGTCCATGCGCGAGGTCAACGCGCTGCAGCCCGGCGACATCATACCGGTGGAGCTGCCGGCCACGGTGACCGCGGTGGTCGAGGATATTCCCGTGTTCCGTGGCGTGTTCGGCGTGTCTAACGGCAAGAATGCCATCAAGGTCACGGAACTTATCCGTGTCCAGAGTCACAAGCAACTGATACCTGTCGCAGGAGGTAGTCATGAACGATGAGACCACAGGCAGCGAGGACGATTGGGGCGCGGCCCTGGCCGAGCAGGCGGCCGCCGGGGGCGGTACCGCTGGCGACGATGCGTCAGGGAATGCGGCAGGAGGGAGGAATGGCGATGGAGCGGATTACCAGCGCGCCGATTTCCAGAATCTGCAGGACGAAGGCGCGGAGGGCGGCCTCGGCGAAAGCAATCTGAGCATGATCCTGGACATTCCCGTCACGGTCGCGGTGGAGATCGGCCGCAGCAAGGTCACCATCAGCAACCTGCTCAAGCTCAATCAGGGTTCTGTCGTGGAACTGGACCGGCTGGCGGGAGAGCCCATGGACGTGCTCGTGAACGGGACGCTCATCGCCCACGGCGAGATCGTGGTGGTGAACGAGAAATTCGGTATCCGTCTCACCGACATCATCAGTCCCACGGAGCGGGTCAAGAAGCTGAAATGAATCTGCTGGAGGAGAGACTGTCATGACGTCCGAGCCGGCTTCCGTTGCCCAGTTGCTCCAGGTGCTTACCAGCCTGATCCTGGTGCTGGGCGTGATATTCGGCGCCGCCTGGTTTTTCCGCCGCTATGGCCGCTTCCAGGGGCTGGGCAGCGACGACCTGAAGGTCGTGGCCGGTCTCTCCGTGGGACAGCGGGAGAAGGTGGTCGTCCTGCAGGTGGGCGATACCCAGATGCTCCTGGGGGTCGCGCCGGGAAGGGTGCAGACCCTGCACGTGTTTTCGTCTCCGGTGATCGAGGCGGAGCAGGGCAGCGGCCGCAAGGCCGGAGGTTTTCCGGATTTCCTGAAAGGCGAACTGAGAAAGAAGACGGGATCATGATGAAATATGCTGTGCTTCTGTCCTTGTTGCTGATCTCGCCCCTGGCCTGGGGCGAGCCGGGCCTTGCCGCGGTCACGGTGACGGGCGGGGAGGGCGAGGCCCAGACCTACAGCCTGAGCATCCAGTTGCTGATCCTGATGACGGTCCTCACGCTGCTGCCGGCGGCGTTGATGACCATGACCTCTTTCACACGCATCATCATCGTCCTGGCCATTTTACGCCAGGCCCTGGGTACGGTCCAGACGCCCACCACCCAGACACTCATCGGCCTGGCCCTGTTTCTCACCCTGTTCGTGATGGCGCCGGTGTTCAACAAGGTGTACAGCGAGGCCGTGCAGCCCTACATGAACGAGGAGATCACGGTGCAGGAGGCCATCGGCAAGGCAGCGGCACCGTTTCGCGAGTTCATGCTGGCCCAGACCCGCCACAGCGACCTGGACATGTTCTCCCGAATTTCCGGGGAAGAGGCACCGGAGACGGTGGACGACGTGCCCTTCTCGCTGCTGGTGCCGGCCTTCATCACCAGCGAACTGAAGACCGCCTTCCAGATCGGGTTCCTGATCTTCATTCCCTTTCTGATCATCGATCTCGTGGTGGCGAGCGTGCTCATGTCCATGGGTATGATGATGCTCTCTCCGCTCATCATCTCCCTGCCCTTCAAGATCATGCTGTTCGTGCTGGTGGACGGCTGGGCCCTGATCCTGGGGACGCTGGCTTCGAGTTTCTATGTCTGATGAACTGCTGACAGGAGGGGTGCGATGACGCCGGAGTCCGTCCTCACCATCGGTCAGAACGCCCTTTATCTGACAGTGTTGATCCTTGCCTTGCTGCTTCTGCCGGCGCTGGCCGTGGGGCTGCTGGTCAGCATGTTTCAGGCCGCCACCCAGATCAACGAACAGACCCTGAGTTTCATTCCCAGGTTGCTGGTGATCTTTCTCGTCATGATCTTCGGCGGTTCCTGGATCATGCAGAGTATGATCACCTTTACTGTCCGGCTGATCTCTGAAATACCCCAGTTGATCGGCTGAGGCGTGCCGGCATGATCCATGTCAACAGCGCCCAGCTCATCGAGATCATCGCCGCCTATCTCTGGCCCTTTTTCCGTATCGCGGCCCTGATCACGGTCGCGCCCATCTGGGGTACCCGCATCATTCCCATGCGCGCCCGTATCGGCCTGGCCGCGGCGCTGACCGTGATCATCGTGCCCCTCATCGAGTCCACGCCGCGGGTGGAGCCTTTCAGCCTTGCGGGGATCATGGTGACGGCCAATCAGGTTCTCATCGGCCTGATGATGGGCTTCATGCTGCGCCTGGTCTTCAGCGCCCTGGAGACCGGTGGCCAGATGATCGGCATGACCATGGGACTCGGTTTTGCGCAGATGAACGATCCTGCCAACGGCGTCACGGTGCCGGTGGTCAGCCAGTTCTATACTCTCCTCGCCACTTTGATCTTCCTCGCCCTGAACGGCCATCTGGTGCTTATCGATGTGCTGGTGGACAGTTTTCGTGTCCTGCCGGTCGATGACATCGCCATCGGCACGGGCGGGCTGTGGGCCTTGCTCGGCTGGGCCGGCTGGATCTTCAAGGGCGCGGTGCTCATCGCCCTGCCCACGGTGACGGCGCTGTTGCTGGTCAACATCTCCTTCGGTGTCATGATGCGTGCTGCGCCCCAGCTCAACGTGTTTGCCATCGGTTTCCCCATCACCCTGACCCTGGGATTCGTGTTCATGCTGGTTTCCCTGCCGGTCTTCCTGCCCCAGTTCGAGGGGCTGATGGACAATGCCTTTCTGTCGCTGGCCGAGATGCTGAGGAAATAAAGGAGCGGTGAAGGCATGGCGCAGGAGACGGCACAAGAGAAGACCGAACAACCAACCCCCAAACGGCGTGCCGATGCGCGCCGCAAGGGGCAGGTGCCCCGTTCCCGGGAACTCACCACCATGGCCGTGCTGCTCACGGCCGCCGCCGCGGTCCTGTTCCTGGGGGAGCAGATACTGGCGGACCTGCAGGCAATGATGCGCGAGGTCTGGCAGCTGCGCCGCGACGATCTGCTGGACGTGCAACGCATGTCCGCCATTTTCATGGATGCCATGGGTGACGCGCTGCTGGCCCTGATGCCGTTCTTCGTCCTGGTCACGGCCATTGCGCTGTTTGCGCCCATGATCCTCAGCGGCTGGAACTTCAGCGCCCAGGGGATGGCATTCAAGTGGGAGAAGCTCAACCCCGTCAAGGGAATGGGCAGGATTTTTTCCATGCGCAGCCTCATGGAACTGGTGAAGGCCCTGGCCAAGTTCGGCGTGGTGCTGGCGGTTACCCTGCTGCTGCTCTGGCACGACGTGGCGGATCTGCTGGCACTGGGCACACAGCCGGTGATGGCGGGTCTGGCCGGCGCGGGCGAGTTGCTGAGCTGGTCCTTCCTCGTGCTCAGTTCCGCCATGATCCTCATCGCCGCCGTGGATGTACCTTTCCAGTTGTGGGACTACAACCGCCAGTTGCGCATGACGCGCCAGGAGGTGAAGGACGAGTTCAAGGACACGGACGGCAGCCCGGAACTCAAGCGCAAGGTGCGCGAGGTGCAGCAGGAGATGGCACAGCGGCGCATGATGGAAGAGGTGCCCAAGGCCGACGTGGTGATCACCAACCCCACCCATTATGCCGTGGCCCTGCGCTATGAACAGGACACCATGGCGGCGCCGGTGGTGGTGGCCAAGGGCCGGGGACAGGTGGCGGCCCGTATCCGCGAAGTGGCCATGGAATACGACGTGCCCGTGGTTTCGGCACCGCCCCTGTCCCGCGCCCTCTATCACAGCACCGATCTGCAGCAGGAGATTCCCGCCGGCCTGTTCATGGCCGTGGCCCAGGTGCTCGCCTATACCTATCAGTTGCGCCGCCGACGTTACCGGCGCAGTGACGAGGTGACGACCATGGACGACCTGCCCATTCCCGACGAGCTGCGTCGCGACGATTGAACGCCCGGAATTTCTTGAAGCTGGAGGAGGCCGATGGCTGACACGACATTGATGATGAATCTGCGCGAGGTGGGGCGCACCGGCATGGTGGGGGCGCCGCTGCTGCTGATCGCGATCCTGGCCATGCTGGTGGTTCCTTTGCCGCCGGCCCTGCTGGATCTCTTTTTCACCTTCAACATCGCCCTGGCACTGGTGGTGGTGATGGCCAGCGTCTATACCCGCCGGCCGCTGGATTTCGCCACCTTTCCCACCGTCCTGCTGCTGGCGACGCTCCTGCGCCTGGCACTCAACATCGCCTCCACCCGCATCGTGCTCCTGGAGGGCCATACCGGGACCGATGCCGCCGGCCATGTCATCGAGGCCTTCGGCGAGTTCGTGGTGGGGGGCAATTACGCCGTGGGCCTGGTGGTGTTCTCCATTCTGGTGATCATCAATTTCGTGGTGGTGACCAAGGGCGCGGGACGTATCTCCGAAGTCAGCGCCCGCTTCACCCTGGACGCCATGCCGGGCAAGCAGATGGCCATCGATGCCGACCTCAATGCCGGCGTCATCGACCAGGAGGAGGCGAAACAGCGCCGTGCCGACGTGGTGGCCGAGGCCGATTTCTACGGGGCCATGGACGGCGCCAGCAAGTTCGTGCGCGGCGACGCCATCGCCGGCATCCTCATCCTGTTCATCAATATCCTGGGCGGTCTGGCCATCGGCATGATGCAGCACGACATGCAGTTCTCGGAAGCGGTGCGCAACTATACCCTGCTGACCATCGGCGATGGCCTGGTGGCGCAGTTGCCCTCGCTGGTCCTGTCCACGGCCGCCGCCATCATGGTGACCCGCGTCTCCAGCGAGCAGGACATGGGGGGGCAGATCATCAGCCAGCTCCTGGACAACCCCCGTACCCTGGCGGTGACCGCCGCCGTGCTGGGCGTGCTGGGCCTGCTGCCCGGCATGCCCAACGTGGTATTCCTCACCCTGGCGGGGGCCGCCGGGGGCGGGGCCTATCTCATCCATCGACGGGGCAGGGCGGCCACCGAAGTGCAGGCCGCGCCGCCCGAGCCGGAAGAGGCGCAGCCTGCGGAACCCAGGGAGCTGAGCTGGGACGACGTGGTGCCGGTGGACACCATCGGCCTGGAAGTGGGCTACAAGCTGATTCCCCTGGTGGACAAGAACCAGGGCGGCCAGCTCATGGGGCGCATCAAGGGCGTGCGCAAGAAGCTGACCCAGGACCTGGGTTTTCTGATTCCTTCGGTGCACATCCGCGACAACCTGGAACTCCCGCCCAACGCCTATCGCATCACGCTCATGGGGGTCACCGTGGGCGAGGCCGAGGTCCACCCGGAGCGCGAGCTGGCCATCAATCCCGGCCAGGTCTTCGGTACCCTGGCAGGAATCCCCACGCGCGATCCGGCCTTCGGCATGGAGGCCGTCTGGATCGAACCCGCCCAGCGTGACCAGGCGCAGACCATGGGTTACACGGTGGTGGATGCGACGACCGTGATCGCGACCCATCTCAATCATCTGTTGCAGACCCATGCCCACGAGCTGCTGGGCCGGGAGGAGGTGCAGCAGCTTCTGGACAACCTGGCCAAGAGCCATCCCGGCCTGGTGGAAGGGCTGGTGCCCGATACCCTCCCCTTGGGCGTGGTGCACAAGGTGTTGCGCAACCTGCTGGAGGAAAAGATCCCCCTGCGTGACATGCGTACCATCGCGGAATGTCTGGCGGCCGAGGCCCCCGCGAGTCAAGATCCCGACGTATTGACCCGTGCCCTGCGGGTGGCATTGGGACGTCTGATCATACAGAACATCAATGGCTTACGACCTGATCTTCCTGTCATTACGCTCGATCCGGCGCTGGAACAGTTATTGCACGAGTCCATGCAGACCGAAGGCAGGGGCGGCGCAGGGCTGGAGCCCGGCCTGGCGGAAAGGATACACCGCTCCCTCATGGAGTCGGCGCAGCGCCAGGAAGCGGCCGGCCAGCCGGCGGTCTTGCTGGTATCGGCCCTCTTGCGGCCCATGCTGGCGCGGTTCGTGAAGCAGAGCATACCCAATCTTCATGTGCTGTCGTATGACGAGATACCGGACAACAAGCAGATCAAGATCGTGGCCAGTATCGGTCACAGCGAGCCCAGTGCGTCCTGACGCCGTGGCAGGCGCAAGGAAACAGGACTGCATCGGTATTCCGCAGGCAAACGGGTAAGGACCGGGTTGAATGATCATCAAGCGCTATTTCGCACCGAATATCCGCCAGGCCATTCGCAAGGTGCGCGAGGAACAGGGGCCCGACGCCGTGATCCTGTCGAACCAGAAGGTCAGGGGTGGGGTGGAGATCGTGGCCGCGGTGGACTATGACGAGTCCGTGTTGCACCGCGCCGCCGCGCCCGTCACGGCATCTGGAACGGCATCGGGCATCGCTGCTGCGGCCGGCGATTCCCCGTCCGGTGACCTGTCCGGGACAGGCGCCCGTACAGGAACCGGAACAGGAACCGGAACAGGGGTGGGCAGCGCGCGCAAGAGAGACGCGGCAGCGGGACGCAGGGATGCCGGGGGGGGTGTCGGGCCTGACCCTCATATGAACCCTGATATGAACCCTGGCATGAACCTTGATATGAACTGGGGGGGGGACGGTGTGGGGGAAACCGGGAGCCGGGCCGGCGGTGACCATGGTGAACGGCATGGCCAGGCAGGGGGCAGGAAGGGACGCCGGGCGCCGGAGATCGTCTGGAGCCAGGAACCCACCCTGGTGGAGATGCGCAGTGAACTGCAGCAGTTGCGCCACATGCTGGAGCACCAGCTTTCGGGGCTGGCATGGGGGGAACTGGCGCGTCGCAGTCCCCGGCGCGCGGAACTCATTCAGCAGCTCATGAAACTGGGGCTGGGGTCGACATTGTGCCGGGAACTGGCCGCTGCCGTGCCCGATGGGGGGGAAGAGGGCGAGCAGTTGTGGCAGCAGGCCCTCGCCTTGCTGACAGGGCGCCTCGTGACGGCTGCAGAGGATCTGCTGGAGACGGGGGGTGTCGTGGCCCTGGTGGGGCCGACGGGCGTGGGCAAGACCACCACCGTGGCCAAGCTGGCGGCACGCTATGCCCTGCGTTACGGCAAGCGCCACGTCGCCATGGTGACCATCGACAATTACCGCGTCGGGGCCTACGAACAGTTGCGTACCTACGGCCGGATACTCGATATCCCGGTGCGCCTGGCAGACAACCACGAGGAACTGATGGACATTCTGGACGATTTCTGCGATCGCAGCCTGGTGCTCATCGATACGGTGGGCATGAGCCAGCACGATCACAATCTCCTGCAACAGAAAACACTTCTGGACGGTAATGGAAACAAGATGAAAAAGATTCTGCTGCTTGCGGCGACCAGCCGCCTCTCCGGCGTCGAGGATGTGATCCGGTCCTTCAGCATCTTCGATCCCCAGGGCTGCATCATCACCAAGCTCGATGAATCCACTTCCCTGGGCGGGGTGCTCGACGGCTGTATCCGCCACAGCCTGCCCGTCGCCTATGTGTGTGACGGTCAGCGTGTCCCGGAGGACATCCATCCCGCAAGGCCCGTCACCCTGGTGAGCCGTGGGGTGGAGATCATGGCGCGGGCGGGCGACAAGATCGAAGATGAACTGATGCCCATGGGCTTGGGGAGGGAAGTGGCCCATGCTTGTTTCTGACGTGAATTTCGGACAGGTGACAGGCCTGCAGCGCATCGCCAATCCCCGACCGGTCCGGGTCATCGCCGTGACCAGCGGGAAGGGGGGCGTGGGCAAGACCAATGTCTCCGCCAATCTGGCCGTGGCCCTGGCCAAGGACGGCAAGGAGGTGCTGCTCCTGGATGCCGACCTGGGACTGGCCAACGTGGACGTCCTCCTTGGCCTGCAGACCAGCAACAATCTCTCCCATGTCGTCAGCGGCGAGCGCAGCCTGGAAGAAATCATGGTGACGGGGCCGGCCGGCCTGCGCATCATACCCGCCGCCTCCGGCGTGAAGAGCATGGTGGAACTGAGCCATGCGGAGCACGCCGGCCTGGTGCGGGCCTTCAGCGAGCTGAGTTTCAATCCGGATGTCCTGCTCATCGATACCGCGGCGGGCATCTCGGACAGCGTGGTGACTTTCGCCCGGGCCTCGCACGAGGTGCTGGTGGTGGTCTGCGACGAGCCGGCGTCCATCACCGATGCCTATGCCATGATCAAGCTGCTCAACCGGGAACACGGCCTGTATCGCTTTCGCATCCTGGCCAACATGGTGCACAGCAGCCAGGAAGGCAATGCCCTGTACCGGAAGCTGGTCAAGGTGACGGACCGATTTCTCGACGTGGCGCTCAGTTACAGCGGTGCTATCCCTTATGACGAATATCTGCGCCGGGCGGTGCAGAAGCAGCGTGCCGTGGTGGATGCCTATCCCCGCAGCAAGGCGGCGCTTGCCTTTCGCAAGATGGCGCACAAGGCGGCGGCCTGGCCGCTGCCGGAGCAGGCCAGCGGCCGGATCGAGTTTTTCGTGGAAAGACTGTTTGGAACCTCCAACGACAAAGTGGCGACTCTATGAACAACGTAGCGATGTATATCTCACTGCAAAAAGAGGACAACGAATACGCCGACCTGGTGATGCAATACGCGCCATTGGTGAAACGGATCGCCTATCACATCATGAGCCGCCTGCCGCCCAGCGTCCAGGTGGACGATCTCATCCAGTCGGGGATGATCGGTCTCATCGAGGCGGCGCGCAATTACGACGCCGGCCAGGGCGCCAGTTTCGAGACCTATGCCGGTATTCGTATCCGCGGCGCCATGCTGGACGAGATCAGGAAGGGCGACTGGGCGCCGCGCTCGGTGCATCGCAAGGCGCGCCAGGTCGCGGAAGCCGTGCGCGAGATCGAGAACGCCACCGGCCGCGATGCCCGGGATCACGAAGTGGCCGCGGCCCTGGACATGAGCCTGGAGGAATATCACAAGACCCTTCAGGATGCCAGCGGCTGTCGCCTGCTCAGTTTCGAGGACATGGGGCAGGGGGAAGACAGCTTCGAGGCAAAAAGCGACAAGGGGATCACGGGACCGTTCGAAGGGGTGCAGAAAGAGGACTACAAGCGCAATCTGGCCGAGGCCATCGCCGGTCTGCCGGAGCGGGAACGCCTGGTATTGACACTGTATTACGAAGAGGATCTCAACCTGCGTGAAATCGGGGCCGTCATCGGGGTCAGCGAGTCACGAGTCAGCCAGATTCACAGCCAGGCGCTGATCAGGCTTCAGTCACGGCTTGGCCATCTGTTCAACGATTGACGGAGATACGGAGGTAACCTTGGACAAGAACATGAAAATCCTGATCGTGGACGATTTTTCCACGATGCGCCGCATCATCAAGAACCTGCTGCGCGACCTGGGCTTCAACAATACCAGCGAGGCCGACGACGGCACCACTGCCCTGCCCATGCTCAAGAGCGGCGGTTTCGACTTCCTCATCACCGACTGGAACATGCCGGGCATGCAGGGCATCGACCTGCTCAAGGCCGTGCGCAGCGATCCCGAGCTGTCCAGCCTGCCGGTCCTGCTGGTAACGGCGGAGGCCAAGAAGGAGCAGATCATCGAGGCTGCCCAGGCGGGCGTCAACGGCTACATCGTCAAGCCGTTCAATGCCGCGACCCTCAAGGAGAAGATCGAGAAGATCTTTGAACGGATTTCAGCGAGCAGCGCCTGAGGGGCGGTGTCCGCCTACCCGGAGGGGGAGAGTCTATGAACGAAAGGATCGTCAACAGTGAACAATGTCTGGCGCAGGCGCGGGAACTGGTGGGTCTGCTGGAGGCGGGGCGCACCGAGGATGCCGAGCGGGTGCTCGGCGACCTGACCCGTATCTACGAGACGGAGATCTTCCGCGAACTGGGCAAGCTCACACGCGAGCTGCACGATACCCTGGCGAGTTTCCAGGTCGATTCCAGGATGACGGACATCATGGAGAACGAGCTGCCCGATGCCAAGGAGCGCCTCGACTATGTCATCAGGATGACGGAACAGGCGGCGCACAAGACATTGAATGCGGTGGAAGAGTCCATTCCCATCTGCGACGGCATCGTGACCGCGACGGAGGAGATCAGCGACAAATGGCGCAAATTCCTCTCCCGTGATATGACGGCGGCGCAGTTCCGGGAGATGGCCAGAGAGATCAGCGAATATTTCGAATCGGCCACCGAGCGCACCGCGGCGCTGCGTGCCTCTCTCAACGAGATCCTCATCGCCCAGGATTACCAGGATCTCACCGGCCAGACCATCCGCCGTGTGATCAGGCTGGTCCAGGAGGTGGAAGACAGCCTGATCAACCTGATCCGGATATCGTCACGCCGGGGTGATGGCAACAGTGCCGAGGCGCCGGAGCGGCACCGGTCCTCCGGCCTGCAGGGGCCACAGATTCCTGGCCGGGAAGACAGCGATGCCATGAAGAGCCAGGATGAAGTGGATGAGCTTTTATCGAGTCTGGGATTCTGAGGCGAGACCATGTCCTTCACAGAAGACGAAGAAATTCTCCAGGACTTCCTGGTGGAGGCCACGGAGATCATCGAGCAGCTGGGAGAACAATTGGTTGACCTGGAGACCAGCCCCCAGGATACCGAACTCCTGAACGCGGTCTTCCGTGGCTACCATACCATCAAGGGTGGAGCGGGGTTTCTCAATATCACCTCCCTGGTGGAGATCTGTCACCGCACCGAGGACGTATTCAATGTCCTGCGCCAGGGCGAGCGCCTGGTCGATGCCCAGCTGATGGATGTCATACTCAGTGCCCACGACGTGGTCACGAGCATGATCGAGAGCGTGCGCCAGGGGGAGGAACCTCCCGCCGCGGATCCCGCCCTGCTGCGCCAGCTCGAGGCCTACGCGCAGCCCGGGGATGTCTCGCCCGATGTCGTCCAGCCTGCAGATGCGGCCCGGGAAGTGTCTCAGGCGCCCGACGTGGAGGCCGGCCAGGGAGAGGCCCATCAGTTCGCGGAACAGGCGGCAGGCAGGCCGGGAGAGTCTGCCGGAGATCCTGCACCGGCCGCACCCGGCGGAGATGACGAGATCACGGATGAGGAATTCGAGGCGCTGCTGGACCAGCTGCACGGCGGTGCCGCCCCCGCGGGCGTGGCGGCGCAGCAGGCGGTGCCTGGCGGCACGACGGCAGCCGAGGACGGCAATGCTGCCGGAGAAAATGCCGGAGAAAATGCCGGAGAAAATGTCAGGGAAGCCCCAGAGAAACAGGAATCCGCGGCCGAAGGGAATGCCTCCGACGAGATCACCGACGAGGAATTCGAGGCACTGCTGGATCAGCTCCACGGGGGTGGAGCGCCCGGCATGGCCAACCCCGGCGTGTCCGGTGCCGCTCCTGCCTCCGCGGACAAGCCGGCAGAGCCGGTGCGAGCCGCTGCACCCGCCGGCCCGCCTGCACCGCCGGCAGCACCTTCCGGCCAGCCACCGGCCGCCGCCGGGCAGGCGGCGGCCAGGGCGGGAAACGGAAAGGCGGCTGGCCGCTCATCATCGGCCGCGTCCGGAAAGGGGGCGAAGAAGGAGAGTGCCCAGAATGCCTCGGAGGCCACGGTGCGCGTGGATACGCGGCGCCTCGACGACATCATGAACCTGGTGGGCGAACTGGTGCTGGTGCGCAACCGCCTCATGACCCTGGAATCCTTGCGCGCCGACGAAGAGATCGCCATGGCGGTGGACAACCTGGACCTGGTGACTTCCGATCTGCAGGCCGCGGTCATGAAGACGCGCATGCAGCCCATCAAGAAGGTATTCGGCCGGTTCCCGCGGGTGGTGCGCGACCTGGCGCGCAGCCTCAACAAGGAGATCAGCCTGGAACTCATGGGGGAAGAGACAGACCTGGACAAGAACCTGGTGGAGGCGCTGGCCGACCCCCTGGTGCACCTGGTGCGCAACGCCGTGGATCACGGCATCGAGATGCCGGATGTCAGGGAGAAGGCCGGCAAGCCCCGTACCGGCACGGTGGTGCTGTCCGCAGAACAGGAGGGAGACCACATCCTGCTCACCATCACCGACGACGGTGCCGGCATGGACGCGGAGGTGCTGCGGCGCAAGGCCGTGGAGAAGGGCGTGCTCGACGAGGAAGCCGCCGGGCGCCTCAGTCCGCAGGAGTGCTACCAGCTCATCTTCATGCCCGGTTTCTCGACCAAGGAGCAGATCTCCGATGTTTCCGGGCGCGGGGTGGGCATGGATGTGGTGAAGACCAAGATCACCCAGCTCAACGGTACCCTGAGCATCGATTCGGAGCCGGGCAAGGGGACCAAGATCATCATCAAGGTGCCGCTCACCCTGGCCATCATGCCCACCCTCATGATCAAGGTGGATGAACAGATCCTGGCGCTGCCGCTGGGCAGTGTCGCCGAGATCTTTCATCTCGACCTCTCCCGCACCAACGTGGTGGACGGCCAGGAGGTCGTGCTGGTGCGCGACGAGGCGCTGCCCCTCTTTTATCTCAAGAAATGGCTGCTCAACGGCAGTTACGGCAGCGGTGACTGGCCCAGGGAGGGACACGTGGTGGTGGTGCATGTCGGTTCGCGGCAGGTGGGATTCGTGGTGGACAAGCTGCTGGGACAGGAGGAAGTCGTGATCAAGCCTCTGGGTGCCCTGCTGCACGGCACCAAGGGAATTGCAGGGGCCACGATTACGGGTGACGGACGGATCTCGCTGATACTCGATGCGCCCAGTCTGCTCCAGCATTATGCACATGTGATGTAGGGAGTGATCATGTCGGTAAGCGTGCTGGTTGTGGATGATTCGGCCTTTTTCAGAAAACGCATCACGGAAATACTGGATGCAGATGCCCGCATCGAGGTCGTCGGCACCGCCGCCAACGGCCGCGAGGCCGTCGAGTGCGTCTCGCGCCTGAAGCCCGACGTGGTCACCATGGATATCGAGATGCCGGTGATGGACGGCATCGCGGCCGTGCGCGAGATCATGGCCACGAACCCCACGCCCATCATGATGTTTTCCTCGCTCACCACTGCCGGTGCCCAGGCCACGCTGGATGCTCTGGAGGCCGGGGCCGTGGATTTTCTGCCGAAACGGATGGAGGACATCGCCGGCAACAGGGATCTGGCGAGGCGCATGCTCTGTGCGCGGGTGCGCATCATCGGGGCACGCGGCCTGCAGCGCCGTCCTGCCGGGCACGGGGAGCTGGCAAGGGAACCTGCAAAAGGGCCGGCCAGGGAAGTGGCGCGCCGTCCGGGGCGCGAGGTGCGCCCCCTGCCACATTGCGATCTGAGCCGTTACGAACTGCTGTTGATCGGCACCTCGACAGGGGGGCCTGCGGCCCTGCAGGACATATTGAGTGCCTTGCCGCGCGATTTCCCCCTCCCCATCGTGCTCATCCAGCATATGCCGGCCAGTTTCACGCCGCCTTTCGCCGAGCGGCTCAACGCCCTTTGTGAGATCACGGTGAAACATGCCAGGGACGGCGATGTGCTGCGGCCGGGAACCGCCTGCCTGGCTCCCGGGGGTTCGCAACTGGTGCTGAAGCGCGATGGCGAGAAGTACTGCGTGCGGATCGTTGCGCCGCGTGAGGGCGAGACCTACAAGCCCAGCGTGGACGTGACCTTTGCCTCCGCGGCGCGGGAAGTGCAAGGCAGGGTGCTGGCCATGATTCTCACGGGGATGGGCGCGGATGGACGTGAAGGCGCCCGGCTCCTGAAACAACGCGGCGCCACCATCTGGGCCCAGGATGAGGCGAGCTGCGTCGTGGCCGGCATGCCATCGGCGGTGATCGAGGCCGGTCTGGCAGATGCCGTTCTGCCGCTCAACCAGATCGCCCCTGCGCTGCGGCAGATGAGGTAGCACATGGATATTCTCAGTCTGATGGGCATAGCCTTGGCTTTCATCGCCATCCTGGGTGGGAATATCCTGGAAGGAGGGCATACGTCTTCGCTGATACAGGCGACCGCCTTTCTCATCGTCGGTGGTGGCACGGTGGGCGCCATCATGCTCCAGACACCCATGGATATCTTCATGAAATCCCTGAAAATGGCCGCCTGGGTGATCTTTCCGCCCAAGCTGGCGGCCAGCGAGGCCATCGAGAAGATCGTCAACTGGAGCAACATCGCCCGCAAGGAAGGCCTCCTGGGCCTTGAGTCACTGGCCGAGAACGAGCCGGAACTCTTCGCCCGCAAGGGGCTGCAGCTGCTGGTGGACGGCAGCGAACCGGAGGCGATCCGCAACATCATGGAAGTCGAGCTGAGTACCAAGGAATACAAGGACACCCAGGCGGCCAAGGTCTACGAGGGCATGGGCGGCTATGCGCCCACCATCGGCATCATCGGTGCCGTCATGGGCCTGATCCATGTGATGAACAACCTCGCCGATCCCAGCAAGCTGGGGTCGGGTATCGCCGTGGCCTTCGTTGCCACGATCTACGGCGTGGGGCTTGCGAACCTGTTTTTCCTTCCCATGGCCAACAAGCTCAAGGGCCTGATCCACGATCAGACACAGTTCAGGGAAATGATCATCGAAGGGGTGGTATCCATCGCCGAAGGCGAGAATCCGCGCAACATCGAAACCAAGCTGCAGGGTTATCTTGCCAAATAAGCCCGGTGAAATGAGTCAGACATGGCACGCAAGAAGCCCCATGAGGAACACGAGAATCATGAACGTTGGCTGGTTTCCTACGCCGACTTCATCACTCTTCTGTTTGCCTTCTTTGTCGTGATGTATGCCATCTCATCGGTCAACGAAGGAAAATACCGGGTGCTCTCCGATGCCCTGGTGGCCGCCTTCCGTTCCTCTCCCAAGTCCCTGGAGCCCATCCAGATCGGGAGCCTGTCCAAGGCCCCGGTGATTTCCACCGCCCAGGAAGACCATCGGGATCCGGCTGTTGTGCGATTGCCAAAGATGTTTGTCTCTCAATCGCGGTCCATGGAGGGGGAGGTTCGAGATCCATTGATGGATGAAAAATATCTGACTGGTGACGACCAGGTGAATATCGGCAAAATTGCTGATGAGGTCGAAGAAGCACTGTCTGAACTCGTAGATCAAGGATTGATAAATGTTGTGCGCAATGTACTCTGGATCGAGGTCGAGATCAGGGACAGTATCCTGTTTCCCAGCGGCAGTGCGCAGCTCCAGCCGGACGCCATCCCCGTATTGGAGGAAGTGGCGGGCATCCTGCGTGAATTTCCCAATCCCATCCGCGTCGAGGGTCATACGGACAACGTGCCCATCAATACCATCGTCTATCCCTCCAACTGGGAACTCTCGGCGGCGCGGGCGACCAGCGTGGTGCGCCTGTTCGCCGAGGCCGGTATCGTACCGGAGCGCATGGTTGCCCAGGGCTATGGCGAGTATCGCCCCGTAGCCGGCAACGACACGCCGGAAGGCAGGGCCAGGAACCGGCGTGTGGTGATCGTGGTGCTGGCGGACAAGACCGTGGAGCGTCTCCTGGGTGACCGGGCGATGGCGGCGCAACGACGCTTCATTATGCCAGCGGCAGCGGGGCATGAGAGCGCCCAGGAAGAAACACAGGGCGATGAAGCTGTCGCGGCACAGGCGCCGCCAGCGCGGGAATCGGCTGAAACGCCCGTGGGAGCGAGGGAGGCGCGTGCCGGAAACACGGGTACGGCCGAAAAGAGCGCGGTGGCGATGGAAACAGCCATCCCGGAGGTGCAGGCCGGCGAGCCTGGGGCAGCCGCATCGTCGTCGCAGGCCGCGGCGGACGCTGCGCCTGAAAAGGGCACCCGTCGAAGCGGGCCGCCACCGCGCCTGGTACGGTGGCGCAGCGCAACGGCCGGCAGCGTGCCGGTGCCGGCTCCTTCCATCAGCAGTCCCGGCAGCAGTCCCGGCAGCAGTCCCGGCAGCAATCCTGGCCCCTTGCCCATGGGCCTGGGCCTCTCGTTTCTCGGCCCGCCCATCAAGCTGGGCAGGCCCGTCACGCCCCTGGCTCCCGTTGCGGCCCCGTCCAAAGCCGCACGCAAGCCGGAGCCTGCCGACGCGGCGCCTCCGGCGACAGCCGTGCCGGGCGAGACCCTCTCCGAGATCACCCGTTCACCTCTGGGTGGGAAGTGAAGCACATGCATGTCTGGGCAATAGCCAATCAGAAGGGCGGTGTCGGCAAGACCACGACCACGATCACCCTGGCCGGCCTCCTGGCGTCGCGGGGTTGTCCCGTGCTCGTGGTGGACCTGGATCCGCACGGTTCGTTGACCAGTTATCTGGGGGGTGATCCGGACAGCGGTCAGGCGGGGGTCTATGAATTGTTCGCAGGCAGTGCCATCACCCGCGACGGCCTCATTCGCCAGACAGCGGTCAACAATCTCTTTCTTCTGCCGGCTTCCACTGCGCTCTCCACCCTGGATCGCCAGCTGGGCGCCCGACATGGCAAGGGGCTTGTGCTGCAACAGGCCCTTGCAGGGGTGGAAGAGAACTTCACCCATGTCCTGCTGGACTGCCCGCCCATGCTGGGCGTACTCATGGTGAATGCGCTCGCCTGCAGCAGCGAGCTGCTGATCCCCGTGCAGACCGAGTTCCTGGCCTTGAAGGGGCTGGAGCGCATGCTCCATACGCTGGGCATGGTCAATCACGCCCGGCGCCGGCCGCTGTCGCATCTCATCATCCCCACCATGTACGACCGCAGGACGCGCGCCTCGGCACAGGCCCTGGCCAGCCTGGAGGCGGGCCACCGTGCCCATCTCTGGCCATCGTACATTCCGGTGGATACCCAGTTCAGGGAAGCGAGCCGGGCGGGCAGGCCCATTTCCCACGTGGCGCCCTGGTCCCGGGGCACACGCGCATACAGCGAGCTGCTGGCTTACCTGCTCGGTGCGCGTGATGAGGGTGAGGCCGCTTGTTCGGCGCTGGCAGGATAAGATCATGTCCTTCCCCCGGCTCTACACGCAACAAGAGGCCCTGCACCACTATCTCGATTCCCTGCTTGCCGAGATTCCGACTGCTCCGGAGGCAGAGGGAGAGACGGCGGCAGAAACGGTTGCCACGGGCCTGGAGGACCGGGGCGCACATGAGGAGACAATCTCGCCTGACACGTCGGCGCCGCCCTGTCCCCCCGCCTGGACACAGGCGCCTTTCAAGGTGCTGGTATTCCAGTCGGGCGGCATACAGATGGCAGCGCCCCTGGTACAGCTCGGCGGCGTGGTCAAGGAGGCTGCACTGGCGCGACTGCCTCATATGCCGTCCTGGAGCCGGGGCGTCCTGCAGCACCGGGGGAGGCAGGTGCCTGTGGTCGATATCCCCGCCCTGCAGGCGGTGGCGGATGGCTTATCCATCCCGCCCAGGGCAGGGACTGCGGCCTGTTACATTCTGCTGGCCGAAGGGCGCTGTGCCCTGGCCTGTGACGAGGTGGCGGAGATGGTCACGGTGGAACCTGGGGAGGTGAGATGGCGGCGGGGCAGGGGAAGGCGGCCCTGGTGCGGCGGCATCATCACGACCCGCATGTGCGTCCTGCTGGATGTGGAGTCCCTGTGCGGCATGCTGGGGTAGGTGCCCTATTACCGTGCCCAGGGCGGCGCTCCTTCATCGCATTGATGACGTCCTCTGTCATTCCGAGCGCAGCGAGGAATCCGGGGGCAGTGGCGTGAGATTTCTCCCTTCGGTCGAAATGACAACATTCCTGTCATTCCACCTTGCCTTGTCATTCCGAGCGCAGCGAGGAATCTGGGGCCGGTGGCATAAGATTTCTCCCTTCGGTCGAAATGACAAAGGAGCGAGGTCGAAATGACAAAGGAGTGAGGTCGAAATGACAGGGGGCTGTTGGCCGAGTTCCCCTTGTCATTCCGAGCGCAGCGAGGAATCTGGGGCCGGTGGCGTGAGATTTCTCCCTTCGGTCGAAATGACAACATTCCTGTCATTCCACCTTGCCTTGTCATTCCGAGCGCAGCGAGGAATCTGGGGGGCGGTGGCATAAGATTTCTCCCTTCGGTCGAAATGACAAAGGAGCGAGGTCGAAATGACAAAGGAGTGAGGTCGAAATGACAGGGGGCTGTTGGCCGAGTTCCCCTTGTCATTCCGAGCGCAGCGAGGAATCTGGTTGCCAGCGAGTGCCTTCCGCAATCGATGGGGCCTGAAATATGGCATGAAATATGCCTGATTTTTATACAGCAGATTCCGGCAACGGGAAATTGACGTCATTGTGGACCAGTCGAGAGGTGTTGTCATGCAACAAAGCAACCTGAAGGTCGAAGACGATGTCATCCAGTGGGTGACATTCCGCCTGGCGGACGAGAATTACGGCATTGCCGTGATGCAGGTCCAGGAAGTGCTGCGTGTCTCCAAGATCACGCCGGTGCCCGGGGCGCCCCCCTATGTGCTGGGCATCATCAACCTGCGGGGCAACGTGGTGACGGTGCTCGACACCCGCAACCGTTTCGGCCTGCCGCCCAAGGAGGTGGATGACGCCTCGCGCATCATCATCATCGAGTCCGAGGAGAACGTCGTCGGGCTGCTGGTGGACAGCGTGGCCGAGGTGGTCTATCTGCGGGCCTCGGAGATCGAGAGTTCTCCCAACGTGGGCAACGAAGACAGCGCCCGCTACATCCAGGGTGTCCACAGCCAGGACGGCAAGCTGCTCATTCTCGTCGATGTCAACAAGCTGTTGACCGAGGAAGAGTGGCAGGACATGGCCGAACTGTGATACCGCCGGGACAGGGGCGCGGAGGGCCGTGGAACGATGGCGGAAATGGGCAACATCAGGCCCGTTGGCCCCGTCTTTCCGCGGCGTCCCCCCGGGCGGGTCAGGCCGGGGGAGCGCCGTCCCGATCCCGGCAATCAGCAGCGCCGGCCGCCGCAGCAGGGTGAGCATGAGCGGCAGCACGAGCGGGACGACGACCACGAGTCCCACATCGACGAGTATGCCTGAGAGCTTTCGATGGAACCCCTGCTGATCTATGTCCTGCTGGGCCTGGCCTGCGTGCTGCTGCTGGTGAATCTGGCTCTGTATCTTCGCCTGCGCCGGCTCATCCAGGCACACACTGGCCCGGGAGACCGCCAGGCCGATGCCCTGCGCACGCTGTCGACCGAGATCGGGGCCCTGTGCAGTGGCGCCAGCGGCATGAGCGAACACCTGGGCCGGGTGGAACAACAGCTGCGTCGTCTCCAGGAACGCCAGGAGCAACTGGAGATGCGCGATCCTGTCAACCGGGAATATCACCAGGCCATCAAGCTGATCCGCAATGGTGCCGGTATCGAGGAACTCATCGAGCACTGCGGCCTGGTGCGCGCCGAGGCGGAGCTGCTGATGCGCCTTCATGGAACGCCGCATGAAGACGATGCCTCCCGTCGCCCCGTGACGTCGGTGTAGGTTCCAGAGGCGCCTCAGGGCAGGTCGAGGCGCATCGAGGGCGCGGGCAGGCCGATGTGATTGCCTTGTGCGAGGTGTATCCCGTAGCGCCGCAGCAGTTCCAGGATCTCCTCGTTTTCCACGAATTCCGCGACGACCTGCTTGTTCAGCGTGCGGGCCACTTCGATCATGGACTTGACCAGGCGCTGATCCACCGCGTCATAGACCAGGTTGCGGATGAAGCTCCCGTCGATCTTGAGATAGTCCACGGGAAACTGCTTGATGTAATTGAAGGAGCTGAAACCCGAGCCGAAATCGTCCAGGGCGAATCGACAGCCCAGTTCCCGCAGTTTGTGAATCATGTCCCGGGTCTGCACATAACTGGCGGTGGCGGCCGTTTCGGTGATCTCGAAGGTGATGCGGCCGGCTGCCACGCCGGTGGTCTCCAGCTTGTCCCGGATCAGGGCGGGCAATTGCGGATCCTGGAAGGCATACATGGAGAGATTGATGTTCAGCGTCAGGTGATCATAGTCCGCGGGGAGCTGGTGGAGGATGTCGATGGCATGATTGATGACCCACAGGTCGATGTCGTGGATCAGCCCCATGCGTTCGGCCACGGGAATGAAGTTGTTGGGCAGGATCAGGCGGCCGTCGTCATCGATCATGCGGATCAGTGCCTCGTGGCCGTGAACCTTGCCGCTGGCGACGTCGATGACCGGCTGGAAATACAGGCGCAGGCGGTCGTGGGCGATGGCATCGCGGATGCGCGGCACCCAGTCCACGGCACTGCGGATGAGATGGCTCTCCCTGTCGTCGTGGCTGAACAGGTGGACCGTGTTGCGTCCCTGGGACTTGGCCTCGAAGCAGGCCTGGGCGGCGCGGGCCAGGGCCTCGCTGGCGGTGATTTCATCACGGGGATCGATGAGCGCCACGCCGATGCTGGCGCCGATGTGATATTTCCGTTCATTGGCGGTGAAGCGGAATTCGTCGATAATCCGGCGCAGGGTCTCCGCGGTCTCCAGGGCCTCCTTGCGGCAGGTGTCTTCGAGGAGGATGGCATATTCGTCGGAACTGATGCGGGCCAGGATGTCTTTTGCAGCCACTACCTGACGCAGTTGATTGGCAATACTCATGAGGAAGCGGTCACCCACGGCATGGCCCTCGGTGTCGTTGATGACCTTGAACTGATCCAGGTCGATATAGAGCAGGGCGCTGCTCTGGCGGATATTGCGTGACCGATAGACGGCGGCTTCCAGCGCCTGTTCCAGGCGGCGCCGGTTGCACAGGCCGGTCAGTTCGTCGTGGGAGACCAGGTACTGGAGACGCGCCTCGATCACCTTGCGTTCGGCCAGCTCGCTTTCCAGCTCCAGTTCGTGATGCTGGCGCAGCTCCCGCTCCGTCTTCAGCAGCAGGGCGGAAATCACCCGGGGGACCAGTTCCAGGCGCTGCACGGGCGTGAACACGATGTCCGTCGCGCCGGCGCGGAAGGCCGCGTAGATGGCATCCTCCTGCCAGCGGCCCTTGGATGCGATGATGATGAGCGGGATGTCGCGCAGGCGCCGTTGCGCGCTGATGGCATCGCACAGGGCCAGCCCGGCCTTCCTGTCGCGCGTGATGTCGAGCAGAATGAGGTCGGTGCGGTGCTGCCTGTTCTGCAGCCTCTTGATGACCACCGTCTGCTCGCCATCCTTTTCCTGGTTGTGGGTGTGGATGTTGGTGAAGCCGGACCTGGCCAGCATCTCGGCCACGGGAATGGTTTCCGTGGTATGGCCGTCGATGATGAAGATGCCCTTGCGATGCAGACTCGCCAGATCGATGCGGCCGGTGGGTGACAGGGCGGATATATCGCCCGCTGCGGTCTGGTGCCCTGATTGAGAAAAGGCGTCGTTACCAGTCTTTTGTGAGATGGCCATGCGCGTTGATCATTACTAAGAAAATCGATAGTAAAGCGGCATTTCAGAGCGACCCAGGCGTTCCGGATCAAGGCGCGGCCCGCAGGGAATGGCTGGCCCTTTCCAAGGGTCGCAACGCCGGGCCGGGACGCCTGGGTCGCTCCCTCCGGGCGGGCGGCTGGGCGGCCATTCGCGGTGTTGCGGCGGCTTGCCACAGGCGTGCTATGGCGGCGCCACCGCGCCTTGCGACTGACCGCCCAGCCACCCGCTGAAGGTCGCTTTACTATCGATTGTCTTAGTATTTCCGTCCATGAAGCAGCCCATCCGGGACTGCGGCCGTTGTTGTTACGAGGCTATCGGCATCGTTCCCCGGAAAATTTAGGGCAATCCGGAACACCACCTTTACCCATCCCTTGGATGACTTTCTCTTTCTCCTTCCACGGAGATTTCCACGGGCCTATAAGAAATTCTAACGCAACCTCTTTGTCATTTGTTCCATGGATTGATGTTGGCAGATGTTTTGCTTGGATAATTTCGATTTTCAGAAGCGCGGGAACGGCTATGAACGGCGAGACCCAGAGACACAGCCAGACGTGGTATCTCCGGCGGGCAGGTCAGATCGAAGGCCCCTATCCCCTGGGGATGATTTCCCGTTACGTGCTCCTGGGGCGCATCGGCCATGATGATGAATTGAGCTGTGACCTGGTCCACTGGCATCCCTTGTCGGCGCTGCCCGAGCTGATACCCGTTGTCATGAAGGGGGATCCCGAAGACGCGCTGGCCCGGGAGCGGCTCGCAGCGGCACGGCGCTGGGAAGACGAGCGCGGCACATCACCGCGGCGCAGGGAACAGCAGCCCGTGGCGGCGGAGCGAAGACGGGGAGAGCGACGCTCCGTTGAACACGGCGAGACCGGTGTGCGCCACAGTCTCCCTTCCGGCCGGGACGGGCGGCCCGAGGCCGACAGGTCGGTCCGCTCGCAGGCGGCCGTCGTGGCGCTGGGTATCCTGCTGGTGGTGCTGGCGGTGCTGCTCTTTGCCCCCCGCAAGGAACCTGCCGGGATCATCGATTGTGATCGTCCCGCCATGCCCGGGGTCAACTGGAGCAATTGTTTCAAGGAAGGCATCTCGCTGCCCCGGGCGGATCTGCGGCATGCCCGCCTGCAGAACATGAAACTCAGCGGGGCGGACCTCAGCGGGGCACATCTGCAGGCCGCGGAATTGTCCTATACGGAACTCAGCGTAGCCTCGCTGCGCGAGGCACACCTGGAGGGGGCGGTGCTCATCGGTACCAGCCTGCGTGGCAGCGATCTGCGCGGGGCCGATCTGCGCCGCGCCAATCTGGCCTATGCCGATCTTTCCGGCGCCGCCTTGCAGGGTGCCGACCTCAGGGAAGCCGTCCTCGACAATGCCATCTGGACAGACGGGCGCTATTGCGGACCCGGTTCGGTGGGACAGTGCCTGTTTACGGCCGCTCCGCCTCGTGACCGCCTGTGAGATCTTCTTCGCCGAATGATTCGGTGGTGTAGCGTTGTACCCGCAAGCTGTCCGACCAGTAATCGGGGGGCAGTCCGGCCTTGATCTTGAGCTGGTTCAGGAACTGGCGGGGGTGGGGCAGGGTGTGCCAGACGCTGGGCAGGAAGGTGGCGCGATGACTCTCGCCTTCAGAGAGGATCAGCCCGTCGACTCCCGGGCGCAGCTGGCCCAGGAGATCTTCCTCGCTGGTGAATGTCATGTCTTCCGGTGGATTCAGGACCGAGATGTGGATATGCAGGGCGGACAGTTCTGAAGCCACCAGGGGCGGAAAACGGGGATCCTGAAATGCGGCGGCGAAGGCGTTGGCGGCAACATCGCAGATGAGGGGGCGCCGCGCCTCCAGGCTGCCGATGCAGCCGCGCAGGTCCCTGCCCATATGAAGGGTGACGAAGCTGGCGGCGGGTGCCTGCAGGCGTTCGTCGTATTCTGCGGTGTTCACTTGCAGTGGACCACCCCGTTCTAGTCCTGCCGCAATGGACTGGCGCGCGGTCTTCAGCAGGATCCGCCGCTGCTGCGCCGACAGGGGCGGGAGGGCATGGTCCCCCTCTGCGGCTCCTGGATCGGGTGACGGCGGGTCCAATTCAGGCGGCCTGTTCCTGTTCCTCGAAGACATAGGCGCCATAGCCCACCACCTGGTCGCGGGGACCCGCCGTGTCACCGGAGTTGCGCAGGTCGACGAGCCGGGCCTGAAGGCCGTGGTTGCGCGCTGCCTGGAGCAGGCCGGAGACGGGATTGCGGCCACAGGCATCCTCGTACCCGATTTCCTCGGGACGCAGGGCCACGATGGCGCGGGAGGTCTGTTCATCCAGGTGCCGGGCCGTGTCGTAGTCGTGATAATGGCTGAGGTCCGAACTGATGACGAACAGTGTCTCGGGGCCGTCCCAGGTCGCCTCCAGGACCTCGTCCACCTCGACTGCGCCGGCATCGCCGACGACGAGAGGGACGATGGTGAAATCTTCCAGCACGATCTGAAGGAAAGGCAGATGCACTTCGAGGCTGTGTTCCAGGGCATGGGCCTCATCCAGGTAACGTACCTGGGGAAATTTCTCCACCAGCCGGGTTACCGTGGCGGTGTCCACCGGCACCATGCCCAGGGGGGTGGCAAAGGCGTCGGCGTGACTTGCGGCGAGCCCTCTGAAGGCGATGCGATGGGCCGGACCCAGGAGGATGACACGGCGGAAGCGTTCATTGCCCAGGGCAACCCGGGCGTAGGCACTGGCGGCGACGGGGCCCGAGTAGATGTAACCGGCATGCGGCGCGATGATGGCCTTGGGGGGCGGGCCGTCGGCCTCGGCATCCTGCAGGTATCGCCCGATCGTGGCGCGCAGTTCCTCGGGATCGTCCGGATAGAACATGCCGGCCACCGCGGGCGCTCTGATCGTGGACATGGGCTGTCCTCCTTGGGGCGCGTCATACCTGATCGACGTGCTCTGGTATAACGGTGCCCCTGTGCGTTCTTGATGCGCATTCGGGCTTGAATCTCCCTATAAAGCACATCATGTTATATTGAGTCAAGCGGATGGTGGAGATGTCAGAAACCTCGCGCTTGCGGAAAACCCCTTTTTTCATTGCGCCGGTTGCGGGGAGGTGTGTAATGGCCGTTGTGGAGAAACTGCCGAACGTGGTGCCTGCCAGGTACTGGCACCGGCTGGATGACGGGCGTGTGCAATGCGATCTGTGTCCCCGCTTCTGCAAGCTTCACGAGGGGCAGCGTGGCCTGTGTTTCGTGCGTGCCTGTCAGGGCGGGGAGATCGTATTGACGACTTATGGCCGCTCCAGCGGCTTTTGCGTCGATCCCATCGAGAAGAAGCCCCTCAATCATTTCCTGCCCGGCACGCCGGTCTTGTCCTTCGGCACGGCGGGCTGCAATCTGGCCTGCAAATTCTGCCAGAACTGGGACATCAGCAAGTCCCGGGAGATAGACACTCTGGCGGATGCCGCCTCGCCGGAGGTGATCGCCAGGGCCGCCGCCGATCTGAACTGCCGCAGCGTGGCCTTTACCTACAACGACCCCGTGATCTTTCACGAATACGCCATCGACGTGGCCAGGGCCTGCAGGGAACGGGGGATCAAGACCGTGGCGGTCACCGCCGGCTATGTCTGTCCCGAGCCGCGCCGTGAATTCTATGCCCACATGGATGCGGCCAACGTGGACCTGAAGGCGTTTACCGAAAGGTTCTACAAGTACATCACGGGCAGCCACCTGCAGCCGGTGCTGGATACCCTGGTCTATATCAAGCATGAAACCGAAGTCTGGCTCGAGATCACGACCCTGCTCATTCCCGGTGAGAACGATTCGGATGAAGAGCTGGACGAAATGACACGCTGGGTGGTGCAGGCGCTGGGCCCGGATGTGCCCATGCATTTCACCGCCTTTCATCCCGACTGGAAAATGATGGACAAGCCCTCCACGCCGCCGGAGACCCTGCAGCGGGCACGCCGCATCGCCATGCGCAACGGTGTCCGCTATGCCTACACCGGCAACGTGCACGATCCCGAGGGCAACAGTACCTATTGCCACCATTGCGGCAAGTTGCTCATCGGCCGTGACTGGTACGAACTCAGCGGCTGGCATCTCACGCCGGAAGGACGGTGCCGGTTCTGCGACACCCCTTGTGCCGGTGTCTTCGAGGCACGCCCGGGCACCTGGGGTTCGCGCCGTCTGCCGGTGCGCCTCAAGGATTACGCCGCCGCCGGATGACTGCCCAATATCAGGCGGGGAAGTCATGCTGAAAGGGCGTGCTTGAAAGGGCTCGCGCGGTGAGTGATTTCCTCATCCTGGCGGTGTGGAGTGGCGCATGATCTATCGCCTCCTTGCCGATGCCGTACTCGTCTTGCACCTGCTCTTCGTTATTTTCGCGCTGCTGGGCGGCCTGCTGGTGCTGTGGCGGCGTGCGCTGCTGTGGCTGCATCTGCCGTCCCTGGCCTGGGCGGCGGCGGTGGAAGCGACCGGCTGGATCTGCCCCCTCACGCCCCTGGAGAACCGCCTGCGGCGCATGGCCGGCGAGGCCGGTTACGAGGGCGGTTTCCTGGAGCATTATCTGCTGACCCTCTTGTATCCGGAGGATCTGACCCGCGCGCTGCAATGGCAGCTGCTGGGCATCCTGCTCATCGTCAATCTGGCCGTCTATGCCATGGTCTGGCGCCACTACCGGCGCTGAGCGGGTGACATGACTGCCGTTCCAGGTCCGGCAGCCTGTATGAAACTCTGCAAGAGCGGAATCCAGGAAACCTGACTTACTGCCTCCCCAGCCGTTTCGTGACAGTGTCATGCAGCACTTCCTCTTCCACCGGTCTTTCCGTGGCAATGTCCAACGTCCATTGCCGTTCCGCCGCCGTGAGGGGTTCCTGGCGGGCCAGCTGGTGGTCCAGCACCGCAAGGTCGGCATCGGAGGCGTCGTCGGCCCCGGCCAGGCGCTGCCTTATCCATTCGCGCAGCAGGGGTTCCGGGGCGTGGCAGTGGAGAATGAGGAAGGGCACGTCCAGGCGCATTGCCAGCGCGCGAAAATGCTCGCGGCGCCGGCGTTCCAGGAAGGTGGCATCCACGATGACCGGAAAGCCGGCGCGGATGACGCCCTCGGCCAGGCCGGCGAGACGTTCATAGGTGCGCTCGCTGGCGTCGGGGGCATAGAGATCCGCACCGGGCGGGGCGCTTGCCCTTTGCGTTGCCTTCAGGCCGAACAGGCGCTTGCGTTCCACGTCCGAGCGCAGGCGTACCGCGCCGAGACGCCCTGCCAGCGGGCTGCTGATGGTGGTCTTGCCGGCGCCCGACAGGCCATGCGTGATGATGAGGGCAGGCCGGGGGCGGGCGGCATACCCCTCCGCCTGGGCGAGATAGGAGAGAAAGCAGCGGTACGCGGCATTGCGTTCATCTTCGTTCAGGCCGGACTGGCCACGACGGATGAGCGCCACCTTGGCGCGTACCATGGCGCGGTAGGCCAGATAGAAGGGGAGCAGCGCCATCGCCTCGTAATCCCCGGTGTGCTCCAGGTAGCCGTTGAGAAAACGCCAGGCCAGCACGCGCTGCTGCCGGTTTTCCAGGTCCATGACCAGGAATGCCGCGTCGTTGATGATATCGATCCAGCGCAGGCGCTCATTGAACTCCAGGCAGTCGAAGATGACCGTCTTTCCCTCGAAAAGGGTGATGTTGGCGAGGTGCAGGTCGCCATGACCTTCCCGGATCGCCCCTTTTGTCTTGCGTTCCCGGAACAGCCCGTCGAGCGCCTGCCGGCGCGCGCTGAACCAGTCCTGCAAGGTCTCGAGGCGCCGGCGCGCGTCCTGCTCACGCAGCAGCGCCAGGATCTGGGCGTGGTTTTCCGCCACCGGCTGCCAGACTGCCGCCGGACTGCCGAAGGGGCTGTCCGGTGGGGCCACGGCAGCCGCTTCGTGAAAGGCCGCCAGGCGCCCGGCGATCTCATCGAGGCGCCGTGCCGGCAGGCGCCTGCGGGCCAGCAGGCGGTCGAACTGCTGTGCAGGATCGAACTGGTGCATTTTCACGGCATATTCGATGACCGGGCCGCTGCCGTCGATGGCGGGATGTTCCGATTCTCCCGTGATACGGACCAGGCCCAGGTAGAGTTGGGGAGCCAGGCGCCGGTTGAGGCGCAGCTCCTCCTCGCAGTAGTGGCGGCGCTTTTCCAGGGTGGAAAAATCGAGAAAACCCAGATCGACGGGTTTCTTGATTTTGTAGGCATACTCACCGGTGAGGATCACCCAGGAGATATGGGTTTCCACCACGGTGAAGGTTTCTACCCGGTGTGCATAGAGCGCCGGATCCTGCAGTGCCCGTATCAGTCGTGCGCGATCATTCCCCATGGAAGCGAGCATACGGCGGGAGGAAGGAGCAGGTAAAGAACCGGATCAGGAACGGGGCAAAAAAAACGGGCCCTAAGGCCCGTTGCGAGGAGTGAACCGCACCACTTGGAGGACGGTTCAGGCCACGAAAAGGAACATGGTCACCAGCATGCCCTGCAGCTCAAGAATAACATTTACTTTAATTAAGTTATATAATATATTGTTTTATCTATTAAAATATTGAAAAATAAATCTGCAGCAGGTGTCAAAATTCTAACGATTTGCTTTGTCGAAGGCAAGACCGGGGGAGGACGGGGCGCTTGCAGCAGGGATTGTACGGGGGCTTCGGGGCGGGGCTTGAAACGGAACGGGCGGTTTCGTTAAAGTTTATCCGGTCCCTCGTGGGCCGGCTGAGGGAAGCGGATGTTTTTCCTCAGAAAATCCACTTCATAATCTGTCTGGAAAGGCCTGGATTCGTCAGGGTTGCCACGGCCTTGCCGTGGGGGCTGCCGATCGTTTCAGATTGGTGTTCCAGATGAATTCCTGTGCGTTTCCTCCTGATGTTATTGATATTTGTTTGTCTCCATGATCGGGGAATGTCCCCCTGCAACTGAGCGAGGTTAAATTGGGAATGAGCAATATCAAGATCGCAATCGTCGGCATGGGCAACTGTGCCAGTTCGTTGATTCAGGGAATCTACTATTACAAGGACAAGGACCCCGCCGAGGCCATCGGCCTCATGCACGGGGTGATCGGCGGCTACGGCCCTTCCGACATCGAAGTGGTCGCCGCCTGGGACATCGACCGGCGCAAGGTGGGACAGGACGTCGCCCGGGCCATTTTCGCCCATCCCAATTGCACCACGGTCTTCTGTCCCGACGTCCCCGAGACTGGCGTCGAGGTACGCATGGGGCGTGTCATGGACGGCTTTTCGGAACACATGAAAGACTATCCGCAGGAACGCACCTTCCTCCTGGCCGACGAGGCCGAGCCGGACAAGGCGGAGATCGTTCGCGTCCTGAAAGAGAGCGGCGCACAAGTGCTCATGAACTATCTCCCGGTGGGCTCGGAAGCGGCGACCCGCTTCTACGCCGAATGCGCCTTGGAGGCGGGCGTGGCCTTCGTCAACAATATTCCCGTCTTCATCGCCTCCGACCCGGCCTGGGCGCAGCGTTTCGAGGCGGCGAACATTCCCGTCATCGGGGACGACATCAAGGCGCAGGTCGGCGCCACCATCACCCATCGCACGCTCACGGATCTCTTCGCCAAGCGCGGCGTCAAGCTGGAGCGTACCTATCAGCTCAACACGGGTGGCAACACCGATTTTCTCAACATGCTCAACCGCGCGCGGCTGGCATCCAAGAAGGAATCCAAGACCGAGGCCGTGCAGGCCGTCACCGCCCAGCGACTGGCGGACGAAAACATTCATGTCGGGCCCAGCGACTATGTGCCCTGGCAGAAAGACAACAAGCTGTGCTTCATCCGCATGGAGGGCAGGCTCTTCGGTGATGTGCCCATGAACCTGGAGCTGCGCCTCTCGGTGGAGGACTCGCCCAACTCGGCGGGTGTGGCCATCGATTCCATTCGCCTGGCACGCCT
>JALSIC010000085.1 GCA_026981935.1 Gammaproteobacteria bacterium | reverse complement strand
CCGCCGCGTGCGCGCACGCAGACGGTGTTGGCGAAGCTTGCTGTAGAATGACTACAGCGGCGCTCCGCCGCCTTGCTGCGTGTCCGCACGCGGCGGCTGAACATGACATATATTGTTGCCGGGTTAACAAGACAATCGACGCGAGCAGAGACAACGACATGGGCCATCGCCTGTCCCGCATCTACACCCGCACAGGAGATACCGGAGACACCGGCCTGGGTGACGGCACCCGCCTCCCCAAGGACCACCCCCGCATCGAGGCCATCGGCACCGTGGATGAACTCAACGCTGCCATCGGCCTGGTACTGACCCACGCCTTGCCGGCGCCCACCCGCGAGACCCTGACAACGGTCCAGCACCGGCTCTTCGATATCGGCGGCGAACTGTCCCTGCCAGGATACAGACCGGAATCCAAGGCATTCCCCGCCCGGCACACCAGCGACCTGGAACGTTTCCTGGACGAACTCAACAGCCGGCTCCCGCCCCTGCGGGAGTTCATCCTCCCCGGCGGAACACCCCCCGCCGCCGCCTGTCATCTCGCCCGCACTGTCTGCCGCCGCGCCGAGCGCCGCCTCGTGGCACTGCAGCACACGGAGGAAATCAATCCCCACATTCTTGGCTATATCAATCGTCTTTCAGACCTGTTGTTCGTCCTGGCACGCACTCTGACGCGGGAACAGGGCAAAACCGAAACCCAGTGGCATTCACCACGAGGCCAGCGGTAATTTCAAGAACCCGCCTCGAAAAAAACCACGGGGAAATTCAGGCGCAGGCGATTCCACGGAAACTAAGCCGCCTCCCTCACCGCAACTTCCAGCCGCTTCCCCAATGCCGCCAGCGCGGCCTCGATCTGGTCGAGCCGGCTGGCATGATCCAGATCCAGGACCCTGGCGATCTGCTGCAGATGCCAATCCAGGCGCCGGGCGAGTTCAGCCCGACCCACGCCCCGTTCGCGCATGGCCTGGTAGACGGCCAGCTTGGCGCAGGCCAGGGATGAAGGAGAAACCGTGGGCCGCTTGCCCGGCCGGCCGGGTTTGGGCAGGTCTTTCTGTTCATCGAGGCAGAAGGACAACGCCGTTTCCAGCGCATCGCGCGCGGCGAGCAAGGCCTCGTCCCGCTCTTCGCCCTGGGTGATGGCCTCCGGCATATCGGGAAAGGTGACGATGTACCCACCTTCCTCGGCGGGTTTGAGATTCACTGGATAGTCGAACATGGCTGTAACCTCATGGATGACGTCAGAGGTCACTTCAGGCCCAGTTGCTTCTTGATCACTTCAACCGTGCCTTTCTTGATCTCGCCTGAATGCATCGGAAGTACGGAATGCCGACCGTTCAGGGTTACCTTGAGATGGCCGCCCTTGCCGGGCTTGAAGGTGGCGCCCTGTTAGTACTCCCTCACTTTGACACATTTTATTAGGACACATGTTATTAACCCGGCAACAATATATATCGTGTTCAGCGTTTCAGGCAGGCGCTGGATCAAGGCGCGGCACGCAGGGAATGGCCCGGCCCTTGCCAAGTGCCGCAACACCGAGCCGGCGCCTGCCTGA
>JALSIC010000084.1 GCA_026981935.1 Gammaproteobacteria bacterium | reverse complement strand
AATGATACTGAACGTCTTCCAGCGTACAGTCATCGGGCAGCTTATCCAAAAGCGACTTCACTTCAGATTTTGCTGTGCTCATGAATTAACCTCCTAATTGAATTTATGCGCATAACAGTTAGTATCTGGAATTTTTATATCCGGATATATGTCCAGTACTGGATATTTTTTTATCAAACACTACCCGCAAAATGTTTCCAGATATGGAAACTCGTGTCTACTACTGGATATGAATTTCCAATAATGAAAATCACCTGGTTTCATTCTTTTCATACTTTTCAACAATTCTTCCTTCCAGCCCCATTTCCTGAACTATTCGATAGGGTAATGACCATAATTTTATGTTTTTCAGCCATTTTCAGCCGCGTTGCCTGATAGCTTTCTGGAGTTCTTTTTCGTGGTATCCGATTTTGAGCAAGGTATTCCGGTTGGGGTGCGGATATAGATCATCGAATTCCTGGTAGTTGCCGGCGCGGTGCGGGTATTCTGCGACTATGAGTTCGACTGTGACGAGGTTTCTGCGGTTGGCGCGGTCGTGGCGGTAGCGCACGCAGACCAGGCGGTTGCCATACTGGTTCAGGTGGCGTTTGCTGCCGTTGACGCCGGGTTTTATCTTTCTGATAACCTCCATGATTTCTCTCCTCTTCTTCCCTGGTTTTTTGTGGCGGACTATATTGGGCGCGCTGACTGCACGGCCTGGCCGTTCTCATGTTCATTGTTATCCAAACCCTCAGGAGGGTCGGGGAGTCTTGCAAAGGTATTATTTGCTTTATGGCCTCCTCACCCCTGCCCTCTCCCGGCGGGAGAGGGGGATGATTTTCATGCCATTCAATGTTTCCACCTGGCAGAGTCCCTGGTGAAAAGATTACAATGATGGTGAGCTTTACGGAAGAGGCTGGTACGACAAGGAGGTTGACCATGGCGAAATCCCCATTGCTGGAGCAAGTGCGCGCGGCGCTGCGCGTCCGCCATTACAGCATTCGCACCGAACAGGCCTATGTAGGCTGGATCAGGCAGTTCATTCTGTTTCACGGCAAGCGCCACCCCGCAGAGCTGGGCCCACCTGAAATCACCGCGTTCCTCAATCACCTGGCCTGTGAACGGCATGTTTCGGCCGCCACGCAGAATCAGGCTCTCAATGCCCTGGTCTTTCTCTACCGGGTGGTGCTCGACCGGGATTCGCCCGAGCTGGCCGGGCTGGTGCGGGCCAAGCGCACCCGGCGCCTGCCGGTGGTGCTCACCAGGGACGAGGTCGTGCGCCTGCTGTCGCAACTGCGTGGCGCCCATTGGTTGATGGCTGCCTTGTTATACGGCTCAGGCCTGCGTCTGATGGAATGCCTCCGGTTGCGGGTAAAGGACCTGGATTTCCGGCGCCGGGCGATCTACGTGCGCAGCGGCAAGGGCAACAAGGACCGTGTTGTAACGCTCAGTGAAGAATTGATTCCCTATTTGCAACGGCACCTGGAGAAGGTCAAGTCCATTCACCAACGGGATCTCGCCGAGGGTTTCGGCGCGGTCTACTTGCCCTATGCGCTCGCGCGCAAGTATCCCAACGCGGCACGTGAGTGGGCCTGGCAATACGTTTTTCCCGCCCGACGCCGCAGTATTGATCCCCGCAGCGCGGTTGAGCGACGCCATCACTATGATGAGAGCGCCTTGCAGAAAGCGGTCAAGGCCGCGGCGCGCCGGGCGGGCATCGAGAAGCCGGTCAGCTGCCACTGCCTGCGCCATTCCTTTGCCACGCATCTGCTGGAGCGCGGCGCGGACATCCGCACGGTACAGGAACAACTGGGGCACAAGGATATCAAGACCACGCAGATTTACACCCATGTGCTGCAGCGAGGCGGAAATGCGGTGCGCAGTCCGTTGGCGGATGTGTTTGCAGCGGTGGTTGAGCGGGGGGAAGCGCAGGATGCCTGGACGTCCTCGCCCCGCCCCCCCTGAGGGAGAAACTGGTTCAGGCATCTGATATTTACCTGAGTGTAACCCGGCGATTCCGTCAAGTGCGACGCAGTTGTTTGTAGTGGTTGATCAGGCCGTTGGTTGAGCTGTCGTGGGCGGTGGCGGGTTCGTCGTCCGTCAGTTCCGGGAGAATGCTTCTGGCCAGCTGCTTGCCCAGCTCCACGCCCCACTGATCGAAGGAGTTGATGCGCCAGATGATGCCCTGGGTGAAGATCTTGTGCTCATACAGGGCGATGAGCCGTCCCAGGGTGCGCGGCGTGAGCTTGCGGTACAGGATCGCGTTGGTGGGCCGGTTGCCAGGGAATATCTTGTGGGGTATCAGCCGCTCCAGGGCCTCGCCCGCCAGACCCTGATCCGCCAGCTCGGCCCGCGCCTCGGCCTCCGTCCGCCCGCGCATGAGGGCTTCGGTCTGGGCGAAGAAGTTGGCGAGCAGGATCTCATGGTGTTTTCCCAGGGGATTATGGCTCTCCGCGGCGGCGAGAAAATCCGCGGGCACGAAAGGTGTCCCCTGATGAAGAAGCTGGTAGAAGGCATGCTGGCCGTTGGTACCCGGCTCGCCCCAGATCACCGGGCCGGTATCGTAGTCCACGATCTTGCCGTCACGGTCCACCCGCTTGCCGTTGCTCTCCATGTCGCCCTGCTGGAAATAGGCGGGGAAGCGATGCAGGTACTGGTCGTAGGGCAGGATGGCGTGGCTCCGGGCACCGAAGAAGTTGTTGTACCAGACACCCAGCAGGCCCAGGACCACCGGCATGTTGGCCTCCAGCGGCGCGGAGCGGAAATGCTGGTCCATCTCGTGCGCCCCTTCGAGCAGTTCCTCGAAATGTTCCATGCCGATGGTCACCGCGATGGACAGGCCGATGGCGCTCCACAGGGAATAGCGCCCCCCCACCCAGTCCCAGAACTCGAACATGTTCGCGGGGTCGATACCGAAGGCCTGCACCGCCTCGCGGTTGGTGGAGAGCGCCACGAAGTGCCGTGCCACCGCCGCCTCGTCGCCCAGGGCGGTGAGCAGCCAGTCGCGGGCGGTATGGGCGTTGGTGAGGGTTTCCTGGGTGGTGAAGGTCTTGGAGGCGACGATGAAAAGCGTTGTCTCAGGATCCAGGCCGCGCAGGGTCTCGGCGATGTGCGTGCCGTCCACGTTGGAGACGAAATGGGGCCGCAGTTCCGGGTGCCAGTAGGGACGCAGGGCTTCGGTGACCATCACCGGCCCCAGGTCGGAGCCGCCGATGCCGATGTTGACGATGTCCCGGATGGGTTTGCCGGTATGCCCCCGCCAGCGGGCCTCGCGCAGGTCGCTGCTGAAGCGCCGCATCTTCTCCAGGACGGCATTGACCGCCGGCATCACATCCTCGCCATCGACAGGGATGGGCGCGTTGCTGCGGTTGCGCAGGGCGACGTGGAGCACGGCGCGGTTTTCGGTGAAGTTGATCTTCTCGCCACGGAACATCTTCTCCGTCCAGGCCGGCAGCTCCGCGGCGCGGGCCAGGTCGAGCAACAGTGACAGGGTCTTCTCCGTCACCAGGTTCTTGGAATAATCCAGCAGCAGATCGTCCAGGCACAGGGAGAAACGCCGGAAACGGTCCGGATCCGCGGCAAACAGGTCGCGCAGGTGGCAGCCCTCCATCTCCCGGCGGTGGACGGCCAGTGCCTGCCACGCGGAAGAAGCCGTGAGGGCCGACACTGCCTAGAAGGCCTCCGAGCTGACGTCGATGCCGTCCAGGTCCAGCGAATGGCGCCAGAACTGGTCCTCGCTGTCGAACAGCCGGTAGGTACCCCGCGGGCCCCAGCTCCCGGCCGGGTAGGTGTTGATGAAGTCGCGCTCCATGGACCAGACCTTGAGCACGGGATCCACCACGCGCCAGGCCCATTCCACCTCGTCGTAGCGCAGAAAGAGGGAATGATCCCCCTTCATCACGTCCAGCAGCAGTTCCTCGTAGGCATCGCCCTCCACCTCGCCACCGCTGCGATAACAGGCATCCAGGCTGATGGGGCGGGTGCGCATCTCCATGCTGCCGGGCACCTTGACCTGGATCTCCATGCGCAGGCACTCGTTGGGCTGAATGCCGATGAGCAGCCAGTTGGGCATGAAGCGTTCCAGGTGGGTGTTGCGAAAGAGATGCTGCGGGGGTTCCTTGAAACGGATGGCGATGGCGGAGCTGGCCTCGGCCATGCGCTTGCCGGTGCGCAGATAGAAGGGTACGCCGCGCCAGCGCCAGTTGTCGATATACAGCTTGAGGGCGGCATAGGTCTCGGTGATGCTGTCCTCGGGCACGCCTTCTTCCTCCAGATAACCGGGCACCGGCCTGCCGTCGATGGTGCCGCGGGCGTACTGGCCCCGGAAGGCATGGGCATGGACGGCGTTCTGGGTGATGGGGCGGATGGATTTCAGCACCTTGACCTTCTCGTCGCGCAGGGATTCGGCGTCCATGCCCGCCGGGGGCTCCATGGCCACCAGGGTCAGCAACTGCATGAGATGACTCTGCAGCATGTCGCGCAGGGCGCCGGCGCCATCGTAATAATCGGCACGCCCCTCGATGCCGCGGGTCTCTGAATGGGTGATCTGCACGTGGTCCACATAGTTGCGGTTCCACAGCGGCTCCATGAGGAGATTGGCAAACCGGAAGACCAGGATATTCTGTACCGTGCCCTTGCCCAGGTAGTGGTCGATACGGTAGATCTGTTCTTCCGTGAGATGCTTGAGAAAGCCCCGCTGCAGGGCCTGCGCACTCAGCAGGTCATAACCAAAGGGCTTCTCGATCACCGTGCGGCGCCAGCCATGGGTTTCCTGGAGCAGGCCCACCTCGCCGAGGTGTTCCGTCACCGGGCCAAAATCCGCCGGACGGATGGCCATGTAGAAAACCACGTTGCCTGGATGGGACTCCCCTTCCAGCGCCTGGCGCAGGCGCTGGAAGGCCTGGGGATCGGTCAAGTCACCCTGAAAATAATGAAGGCGCTGGCAGAAGCGCTGATAGGTGGTCTCCTCGATGGCCTCGCCATATTTTTCCCGCAACATTTCCGAGACTTCGTCCACCCACTTGTCGCGATCCCAGGGTCTGCGGGCGAAGGCGAGAATGGTCATGCCGTCGGGCAGGCGGCCCTCACGCTCCAGGGAGTAGAGCGCCGGCATGAGCTTGATGCGCGACAGGTTGCCCGTGGCGCCGAAAATAACCAGGGTGCAGGGATCCATCAGCCGGATTCCCCCTCGGCACGCTTCACTTCATGCCCGCCAAAGGCATTGCGCATCATGGCCAGCACCCGGTTGGTATAGCCTTCCTTGTCCTGGCTGTCGAAACGCATCTGCAGCGCCATGCTGATCACCGGCGCGGCAATGCCCCGTTCCACGGCCTCCAGCACGGTCCAGCGCCCCTCGCCGGAATCCGCCACGAAGGGTGCCACGTCCCGCAGGCTCTGATCCTCCTTGAGGGCGGCAGCGGTAAGATCCAGCAGCCAGCTCCGCACCACCGAGCCATGCCGCCACAGCTCCGCAATCTGCGCCAGATCCAGCGGCATGGCCTCCTTGTTGTGGAGCAGGGCAAAGCCCTCGGCCAGGGCCTGCATCATGCCGTACTCGATGCCATTGTGGATCATCTTGGTGAAGTGACCGGCACCCGGCGGTCCCACATGGGCCCAGCCGCGGTCGGGCGCCGGGGCGAGGGCCTCGATGACAGGGCGAATGACCTCGATATGGCGCTTCTCCCCACCCAGCATGAGACAATAACCTTCTTCCAGCCCCCACACGCCGCCCGATGTGCCGGCATCGATGAAACCGATGCCCGACTGGGCCAGGATGGCAAAATTGCGCTGACTGTCGTGGTAATTGGAGTTGCCGCCATCCACCACGATGTCGCCGGTGGACAGGCGCCGCTCCAGCTCTTTGATCACCTTCTCCGTCGGCTTGCCGCTGGGCACCATCACCCATACGATCTTGGGATCCTCCAGCTTCTTGAGCGCGCCGACGAGCGTGGGCGCAGGGATCATTCCCGTCTCGTCTGCCAGGGCCTTGCGGGCTTCGGCATCGGGCGCATAGCCCACCACTTCGATGCCGGCACGGCGCAGGCGCCGCACCATGTTGCCGCCCATCCGGCCCAGCCCTATCATTGCCAGTCTCATATGACGTGTTTCCCCTTATGCAATACCGTATAATGTGGGCCTCGTGGCCGCATGCCTTTGAATGTCTTCCGGCGGTTTGAATGCGCCCTTGCAGCGCAGGCAAGGGTAGTATAGTACTGTGAATAAAGCCAATAAAAAACAATACACTTGAAACTGTTATCGACATACGCCGCCAATTCGTTAAACCCGCCGCCACCGCCTTTTCCCCGTGGTTCTGAGACCCGCGTCAGGGTGTCCGCCGGCCTGGCGGAGGTCTGCGCGCCGTGAGCCTGCGCAACATTCTCTATGTCACCAGCGAGGCCCATCCGCTGGTCAAGACCGGCGGGCTGGCCGACGTTGCCGGCAGCCTGCCGCCTGCGATCCGCTCCCTGCGCCGCGACATCCGCCTCATCCTCCCTGCCTATCGCAGTGCCATCGCGAATGCGGGACGCCTGCAGGAGAAAAGCCGCTTTTCGGTCCACGGCTTCGACACCACGGTGGGTATCCTGGAGGGGCGACTGCCGGGCAGCCGCGTGGTGGTCTGGCTGGTGGACTCGCCCCCGCATTTCGACCGGCCGGGCGGACCCTACGCCGACGAACAGGGGCGCGACTGGCCCGACAATGCGCAGCGCTTTACCGTCTTCGCCCGCACCGTGGAGAAGATCGCCTGGGATGAAGCGGGCCTGGACTGGCGGCCGGACGTGGTTCATTGCAACGACTGGCAAAGCGGCCTGGTACCGGCCCTGCTGACTCAACGCCGGCAACGCCCGGCCACGGTCTTCACGATTCACAACCTGGCCTACCAGGGGTTGTTCTCCTGGGAAACCTTCCAGACCCTGCACCTGCCCCAGACCCTGTGGTCCATGCATGCCATGGAGTTCTACGGCCAGTTTTCCTTCATCAAGGGCGGTATCGTGTTCGCCGACATGATCAATACCGTCAGCCCCAACTACGCCCGGGAGATCACCACGCCGGCATTCGGCTGCGGCCTGGAAGAACTATTGAAGAGCCGCAGTGACCGGCTGACGGGTATCCTCAACGGCGCCGACTACAGCCAGTGGAACCCCGCCCGGGACCCCTACCTCAAGAAGACCTACAATGCCTACAGCATCGAACGCAAGGCAGAGAACAAGGCCGACCTGCAGGCCCGGTTCCGGCTGCCCTGCGAGCCGCAGACACCGCTCATCGGCCTCATCGGCCGTCTCGTGGAACAGAAAGGCTTCGACCTGCTGCTGGCCATCCTGCCCCAGCTCCTCCAGCGTGACGTGCAGGTCGTGATCCTGGGCAGCGGCGACAAGTCCCTCGAAGACCGTCTCAAGCATGCCACCCTGACCTATCCCCGCCAGGTGGCGGCCCACATCGGCTACGACGAGGCGCTGGCCCACCGCATCGAGGGGGGCGCCGACATGTTCCTCATGCCCTCGCGCTACGAGCCCTGCGGCCTCAATCAGATCTACAGCCTGCGCTACGGCACCCTGCCCATCGTGCGGCGCACCGGCGGCCTGGCCAACACGGTGATCGACGCCAATGAAAAGAATATCGCCAGCCGTACCGCCACCGGCATCGTCTTCGACGACGCCACCCCGCAGGCCCTCCTGGATGCCGTCGATCGCGCGCTGGCCCTCTATCGGCAACCACGGCTGTGGAAAAAGGTCATCTTCAATGCCATGCAGCAGGACTTCAGCTGGCGCCGCAGCGCCCGCCAGTACCTTGCCCTGTATCAACGCGCACAAAGCGTAATCAAAGAAACGGCATAGGCAGCACCTGCGCGGGAATCCCGCACATTCGCGCCAGGGGCGGCGCTGCTGCAGTCCCTGGCCGCGAGCAGGCGCTGGTCAGCAGCGAAAGAACCGCTGCCGGTAATAACACAGCTCCTCGATGGAATCGCGGATATCGTCCAGGGCCAGATGACGCGATTCCTTCTGCATCCCTTCGTAGACCTCGGGGGCCCAGCGGCGGGCCAGCTCCTTGACCGTGCTCACGTCCAGATTGCGGTAGTGGAAATAGGCCTCCAGCGCCGGCATCCAGCGGGCGAGGAAACGCCGGTCCTGGCAGATGCTGTTGCCGCACATGGGCGAGGCCCCCTGGGGCACGTGAAGACGCAGGAATTCCAGGGTCAGGCGCTCCGCCTCCGCCTCGTCGCAGCGGCTGGCGCGCACGCGTCCGGTGAGACCGGACTGGCCGTGCTGGCGTGTACACCATTCATCCATGGCATCCAGCACGGCATCGCTCTGGTGGATGGCAATGACCGGTCCCTCGGCGAGGACGTTCAACCGGCTGTCGGTGACGATGGTGGCGATTTCAAGGATGCGGTCGCGCGCCGGATCCAGCCCGGTCATTTCCAGGTCGATCCAGATGAGATTGTCGGGGTCCTGACTCATGAACTGTGGTCTCTCCTGTCCGGCCGGCGGCCCCCGGGCGGCGCTGCGGGCGGATATCCTGTACACTTTCTGTCACCGCCAGGCGGTCACCGCCCGGCCGTCACCGTAGGCATCTTATTACAGGCAAGGGCACAATGCACCCGGTGGACTCATGAACGGCTTCAGCTATCTGTTTCTGCTCGCGCTCGCCATTGCGGTCATGACCCAGTTGTGGCTGGCACGGCGCCACATCGCCCATGTCCTCGCCCATCGCCACCGGGTGCCGCGCCCCTTCGACCAGCGCATCACTCTGGAAGCCCACCAGAAGGCCGCCGCTTATGCCACGGCGCGGACCCGTTTCGAAATCGCCTCACTGCTCTATCACAGCCTGCTGCTCCTGGCATGGACCCTGGGCGGTGGACTCCAGGCGCTGGATCAGGCCTGGCGGCACATGGGCTGGGAAGGCATCGTCCTCGGCGTGGCGGTAATGCTCAGCGTGCTCCTGATCACGGCCCTGCTGGACCTGCCCCTGAAGATCTACCACACCTTCGTCACGGAACAACGCTTCGGCTTCAACCAGACCTCCCCCGGCCTCTTCGCCGCCGACCTGGTCCGGGAGACCCTTCTGACCCTGGTCATCGCCACGCCCCTGCTGGCACTCGTCCTCTGGCTCATGGCCGCCGGCAACGATCCGGAACAGATCCGTCCCTTGTGGTGGCTGTATGTCTGGCTGGCCTGGAATGCCTTCACCCTGCTCATGCTGTGGCTGTACCCGGCCTTCATCGCCCCGTTGTTCAACCGTTTCACGCCGCTGGAGAACGAGACCCTCAGGGCCCGCATCACCGCCCTGCTGCACCGTGCCGGCTTCACCGCCAGCGGCATCTATGTCATGGACGGATCGCGACGTTCCGCCCACGGCAACGCCTATTTCACGGGCCTGGGCCGCCACAAGCGCATCGTCTTCTACGATACCCTGCTGAAGAGCCTGGTGCCGGACGAGGTCGAGGCGGTCCTGGCCCACGAGCTGGGCCATTTCAAGCGCCGGCATGTCCACAAGCGCCTCGCCGGCATGGCGGCGCTGTCCCTGGCCGGCCTGCTGATCCTGGATGCCCTGCTGGGACAGGCATGGTTCTACGAGGGCCTGGGCGTCTCCCAGCCCGCGCCCCACCTGGCCCTCCTGCTGTTCATGTTCGCGGGACCGGTGTTCGGTTTCTTCGTCTCGCCGCTGCTGCTGTATTTCAGCCGGCGCCAGGAATACGAGGCCGACGACTTCGCCGCGCGGCAGGCCTCCGCCACCGCGCTGGTGCGCGCCCTGGTGAAACTGTACGAGGACAACGCCGCCACCCTCACCCCCGACCCCCTGTACTCCGCCTTCCACGACAGCCACCCCCCCGCGGCCCAGCGCATCGCGCACCTGCTGGAGCTGGCCGTGCGCCACGATGCGGTACCGGCACCCTCCCCTCCCGCCTCGTGAACGGGCGCATGAGGAAGAAAAAAAACCGGCCGAAGCCGGCTGCCCCGACGGTTGCGAACGCTGCGGGCACGGCGGAAAAACAGGCCCGCGAAGGACTCGTCATCGCCCGCCACGGCGCTCACGCCACGATCGAGGACAAAGAGGGCCGTCTCCACGAATGCATCACCCGCAGGAACAGCGGCCCCATCGTATGCGGCGACCGGGTCCTCTGGCATCCGGCCCGCACCGGCTACGGGGTGGTCGTGGCGCACCTGCCGCGCCGCGCCCTGCTCTCCCGCCCCGATCCACGCGGCCGCCCGAGACCCCTCTGTGCCAACGTGGACCACCTTGTGATCGTCAATGCCCCCTCCCCTGCGGCGCAGCCGCCTCTCAATCTCGACCTCCTGGACCGTTACCTGGTGGCGGCGGAGCTCAACGGCATCCAGGCCCTGATCCTGGTGAACAAGATCGACGAAGCGGACGAGGCCCTGCAAGCTGCCCTGAGGGCGGCGCTGGACTGCTACCGCGCCATGGATTACCCCTGCCTGTTCACCAGTGCCGTGAAGGGCACCGGCATGGCGGCACTGCAGACGCGTCTGGGCGGACATACCTCGGTCCTGGTGGGCGAGTCGGGCGTGGGCAAGTCATCACTGATCAAGGCATTGCTGCCTGACCTGGATATCCGCGTCGGGGCCATCTCGGCCGTCAGCGGCAAGGGGCGTCACACCACCACCACGACCACCCTCTATCACCTGCCCGGAGGAGGTGATCTCATCGACTCACCGGGCGTGCGTGACTTCGCCCTGTGGCACGTGGATGCCGCGGCACTGGCACACGGCTTTCGCGATTTCCGCCCCTGGGCGACGCAGTGCCGGTTCCGCAATTGCCGTCACGCGGGCGAAGCGGGCTGCGCCGTGGCCGCGGCGGCGGCGCAAGGGTCAATCCATCCCCGGCGCCTCACCAGCTACCGACGGATCCTTGCGACACTCGGACAATGAGGGGGAGCATTCAACCGGCGTTGCCGCCGCGGTCCGCCTGGCCGATGCTGTCGATATTCACCACGTGGAGCATGTCCGACAGTTCCTCGCTGTTCTCCAGCACATCCGCCAGGGTATAGCCGTCCAACACCTCCATGAAACGTCGGGTCGCCTTGTGCAGGGCGCCCTTGAGCTTGCAGATGGGCGTGATGGGACAGCCGCTGCCTGCGACGTCGAAGCACTCCACCAGGTTGAAATTCCCCTCGGTGTGGCGCACCACGTCGCCGATATTGATGTCCTCGGCGCGCCGCGCCAGCCGCATGCCACCGCCCTTGCCGCGACTGGTGCGAATAAAGCCGTGACCCGCCAGGTTGTGCACCACCTTGACCAGGTGATTGCGGGAAATGCCGTAGTGATCGGCGATCTCGGAAATGGTGGACAACTGCTCACCCTTGAGCCCCAGATAGACCAGGACCCGCAGGGAATAGTCGGTGTAGAGGGTCAGCTGCATAGCGGCTCCGCTCGCCTGGCAACCTCGATTCAAAGTTGCATTTGAACTATATCATTAACGACCGGGCTGCCGGAAGCTTTACCGTCGGTCTGTAATGGATCAGGGAGAAGGTGGCACTGCCTCGGGCGGCTCCACCAGCAGGGCGCCGGTGATGACCATGAGGGCGCGCACCACCAGAATGCCCCGGCCCTGCGCACGGTGGTCGGCGCGCGCCGTCTCGTCGCCGGCAAGCAGGCGCCGTCCCAGCTTGACCTGGAAGACGTACAGCGTATAGAGGGTGATGACCAGGATCAGGTGCATCCAGATGAGAAAGGAGAAGATTTCCTCGTTCTCGAACAGGCGCCGGATCCAGTCCTTGGTGAGATAGAGATAGACAGGGAAGAAAATGTCGATGACCACGATGGTGGCCATCACCGGCACGTGAAAGCGGCGCAGGCGGGCGCGATAGACCGCCGCCACCATCAGGAGATAGGTCACTGCCACGAACAACACGGTTCCTGCCGTAAACATGTCTCACCTGCCCGTATGAGGTTGTGGAACGAATTTCAACACGCTGCCGCGGCGATGGGCGAGCAGATAGAGTTCGCCCGCCTCATCCTCGCCGAAAGAACTGATATTGTAGCGCGTGGCCAGCAACAGGTCCTGCCGGGCGACACGCCGGCCGTCGTAACGCAAGGCCCAGACCCGCCCCTTGACGTAATCGCCGTAGACATAGGCTCCGCACAGGCCGGGCAAGGCCCGTCCCCGGTAGACATACCCCCCGGTGATGGCAAAACCCGCCGGATGCTCATAGGTGAAAATGGGCGGCTCCAGGCCTTGCCTGGGACAGTCGTCGCCGCCGTCGGCACAGCGATCCCCTTCCATGATGTCCCAGCCATAATTGCCACCGCGCCGGATCACGTCAATCTCCTCCACGCGGTCCTGGCCCACGTCTGCGAGATACAGGCGGCCATTGGCACGATCGAAGGAAAAGCGCCAGGGATTGCGCAGTCCATAGGCCCAGATCTCGGGCCGGTGCCCCTTGCGCCCGACGAAGGGATTGTCCGGCGGCACGACATAGCCCGTGCCGCCCCCCCTCACGTCGATGCGCAACAACGCCCCCAGCAGGGTATCGGTGTCCTGGCCATGACCGAAAGGGTCGTTGGCCGCGCCGCCGTCGCCCAGGCCGATGTACAGAAAGCCGTCGGGGCCGAAGGCAAGATGGCCGCCGTTGTGGTTGGGAAAGGGCTGACGCACCTGCAGAATGACTTCCTCGCTGCCACGGTCGGCCCGCAGGGGTGAAACGGTGCGAAAGCGGCTGACCACCGTCCACAGCCCCAGGCCGCGGCGCTGGGTATAATTGACATAGAACAGGCCGTTCTCCCGGAAACGGGGGTCGAAGGCCAGGCCCAGCAGACCCCGCTCGCCGCCGCTGCTCACCCGCCCGCGGATGTCCAGAAAGGGTTCGGCCCGCAGGCGGCCGTTCTCGATGACGCGCACCACGCCGCCCTGCTCCACCACGTAGAGGCGGCCGCTGCCATCGCCGCCATGGGTCAGGAACAGGGGATCCTTCAATCCGGAGACGACTTCTTCCAGGCCCACCTGGGGGAAGGCCGCATCCGGGGCCGGCTCCTTGCAGGCGGCCGCGGCGGCCAGGCCGGACACCAGGGCGAGGATCGAGCCGGCAAGTGCCCATCCGAGCCGGAACAGGGAAACGGGCAACAGGAACGAATTTGCGCGCATGGGCTGCCTTCTCCCTGGCCGCCGCCGCGATCAGATATCCCGCCGGCCGCTGATGGCGTGGGAGAGGGTGCCCGCGTCGAGGTATTCCAGCTCGCCACCGAACGGGACGCCACAGGCGATGCGGCTGGCACGGATGCCCCGCGCCCGGGCCAGCTCGGCGATGTAATGCGCCGTGGCCTCGCCTTCCACCGTGGGATTGGTGGCGAGAATGACTTCGTCGATCCCCCCGGCATCGAGACGCTGCGCCAGCGCGTCCAGGCCGATTTCCTCGGGACCGATGCCGTCCAGGGGCGAAAGATGCCCCATGAGCACGAAATAGAGGCCGCGGTAACTGGTGGACTGTTCCACGGCACTCACATCGCTGGGGCTCTCCACGATACAGAGCTGGCTGCGCTCCCGACGCGGGTCGGCGCACAGGCTGCAGGTCTCCGTCTCGCACAAGGTGCGGCATTCCCGGCAATGCCCGATCCCCTCGGCGGCCTCCTGCAGCGCCCGCGCGAGGCGCCGGGCACCTTCCCGGTCCCGCTCCAGCAGATGATAGGTCATGCGCTGGGCGCTCTTGGGACCCACGCCGGGCAGGCAGCGGAAGGCCTCGACGAGCTGGCGTATGAGGGCGCTGTGGGACATGGTGTGTCTGATTCAGAAAGGCAACTTGAACCCTGGCGGCATGGGCAGGCCGCTGGTCACGCTGGCCATCTTTTCCTTGGTTTCGCTCTCCACCTTGCGCACCGCATCGTTGACCGCCGCCGCCACGAGGTCTTCCAGCATCTCCTTGTCGTCCTGCAGCAGGCTGTCGTCGATCTGCACGCGGCGCACGTCGTGGCGCCCCGTCATCACCACCTGCACCAGCCCGCCACCCGCCTGGCCGGTGACTTCCAGGCTGGCGATCTCCTCCTGGATCTTCTGCATGTCCTCCTGCATCTTCTGGGCCTGTTTCATCAGATTTCCCAAACCACCTTTCATGGGATGTCTCCTCTGCAAAAAGTTTCGTTCAATCCAGCTCCAGTCAGTCCAGGGGCTGAACGGTCTCCGGCACGATCGCGGCATCGAAGGTCTCGCGCAGGCGCTTCACCCCCTCGTCGTTTTCGATCGCCTCCACCGCGGCCGCCAGGCGGTCCTGCCGGATCCGCGCCCGCCGTGCCGCCGGGGTCTCCTCCGCCGGGGTCTCGACGTCGATTTCGAGCTGCACGTCGCGCCCGAAACGGCGCGCCAGGGCCTGCGCCAGTTGTGCCCGACGGCGCTCGCTGAGAAGATGGGCATGGGCCGCATCCAATACCAGGCGCAGGCGCCCCTCGTCACGCGCTTCGAGCACGCAGTGGCTCGCCATCTCCCGCGCCAGGCCATTGAGTTCGAGTCCCGCGAGAATCGTCTCCCAGCTCTCCGGCCGCTCGTCCACCCCACCGTCCTCACCGCCACCGCCGGACGGGGCATCCGGCCCGGCCGCTGATGCGGCACCGGACGAGGTCCTCGACGCTGCCCTGCCGCCAGCCCGGGCACCTCCTGGCGCCGGCGATGCATCGCTTCCCCCGGTATCGACATGATGGACATGGGCAGGGACCGCCGTATCGGAGCTTGCGGGACGGAAGGCCAGCATGCGCAACAGGGTCATCTCGAAGCCGCCCCGGGCGTCGGGCACATGGGGCAGGTCGCGCCGGCCCATGACGGCGATCTGGTAGTGGAGCTGGACCTCTTCCGGCGCCATCCGCCGGGCCAGGGCCAGCACCTGTTCCCGGTCCCCTGCCTCGTCGTCCACCGCATCCGGCACCACCTGGGCCAGGGCGATGCGCTGCAGGGCGCTGATGAGGGCGTCCAGCAGGCCGCCGAAATCGACGGCGTGTTCCGCCGCCCGGGCCGCCACGGCCAGCAGCGCCGCGCCATCACCTTCGGCCAGGGCACTGAGCAGGGCAGAGACATGATCCTGATCCACGGTGCCCAGCATGGCGCGCACCTCCGCCTCCCGCACCGCGCCACCACCATAGGCGATGGCCTGGTCCAGCAGGCTGAGGGCATCGCGCAGGCTGCCGTCGGCGGCCCGGGCGATGAGCGTCAGGGCCGCGGATTCGGCATCGATCCCCTCACCCTCCAGCACCCGGGCCAGGTGATCACGGATCTGCGCCAGGGCGAGGCGCTTGAGATTGAACTGCAGGCAGCGCGACAGGATGGTGACCGGCAGACGCTGAGGATCGGTGGTGGCGAGGAGGAATTTCACATGGGGAGGGGGTTCCTCCAGGGTCTTCAGCAGGGCATTGAAACTGTGCTTGGAAAGCATATGCACCTCGTCGATGAGGTACACCTTGTAACGCCCGCGGACAGGCGCGTATTGCACGTTCTCCAGCAGCTCCCGCGTATCCTCCACCTTGGTGCGCGATGCCGCGTCCACCTCGATGAGGTCCACGAAACGCCCCTCGTCGATCTCCCTGCAGGCGCCGCACCGGCCGCACGGACGGGAACTCACGCCGGTCTCGCAATTGAGCGACTTGGCGAGGATGCGGGCGATGGTGGTCTTGCCCACGCCCCGGGTGCCCGTGAACAGGAAGGCATGGTGCAGCCGGTCGTTGTCCAGGGCATTGATGAGCGCGCGCAGGACATGCGCCTGCCCCACCATCTCGGTGAAATCGCGAGGCCGCCACTTGCGCGCCAGGACCTGATAGCTCATGAGAAAACGTCCGCTCCACCCAGAGGAAGAAGGAAGGGGGTTATTATGGCAAAAAAACGCGCCTTCCGTCACAGGCGGGACACTCGGAAAAACCTGCGGACCGACGCAGAAAAATGGAGGCGACCTGCACCCGCCGCACCCCGGCACACGACTTCGCTGCTACCGCTGCTCCCTTCCGGGCCTGACGGGGTTTACAGCTGATCGTTGCGGGGGGACCGGCACAGGCCACCATTGACCGGCACGCCCGCCGAATGGATTCTCATGCTTCCCTTCTGACTGATCCCGTTTCCATCCTGGCAGGCCGTGGCATCTTACCACCATCCTGCGTCCCGGTAAAAATCTGACAGAAGCAACGGGATAACACGGGATAACAACAAAGATGCTGTGCCAGCTATTTGAATGTTGAATGATCAGCACACTTTCACCCTCAAGGCCATGCTCATCGGCTTGGGATACCACCGCTTTGCCTTCCGCAACCCACATGCAACCCTTGCAAGCCCCTTTAATCATCTCCCTGGGAGATACCATGATACCAAGCTTATTGAAAAAGCCAGTTTCCAATCCTATAATTGAACTCAATTTCCCATAAAATCAGTATAATATGTGATATTCATAACGTAATTCAACACAACAGAATCTGGTACGACAGGTGTCATCGCCCTGACTCCATTCTCTTCTGCTCTGACGTGATAATCGCCAGTGGCAGGAACAACGAGTCAACTGCTGCAGGGAACGGTCAGAGCCAGAATCACAAGTGAATACCAGTTACCAGCGGCCTTGAGAGCCCTGTCCATTCCTGCACTGATGCATATCCTTTCGACCTTGAGCTTGAATACACGACTGGAGGTATGACGCATATGACTGCACACAAAAACAAAAAAACCAAGTTCCTGAGATCCTTCATCTTCCCGACCGTTTTTGCCCTGCCATTGATTGGTTGTGACGGTGGCGGAGGCAACGGAGGAGACAACAATGCGGGCAGCATACCCAACAATGGTCTGGTTGCCATCACCACCGACAATGCGGAAACCGTGGCAAATGCAGCCCTGGTCACCATGGATGCTTCTCTTGAAACAGCAACGCAATCCAGCAGCACTGCCCTGGGTGTACAGATGGCACGACCAGGCCGGTTTGGCCTGTTGGCCTTCGCCATGTCCCAGCTGCAATGGTTCAACATGGAAACAGGCGGCGCTCTGCCCTCCATAGCCATCGGCACCTTGCCCGAAAACAACGTCAATTGTTCCTCTTCAGGCACAGCCACCGTCCATCTCACGGATTCGGACAATAGCCAGGGAGTATCTGCCGGTGACAATATCGCCATCTCCTTTATTGACTGCCAGAACACGGGGGATCAATACCGCATAACAGGCGGCCTGACCATGGAAGTGAAAAGCTTCCAAGGCGCCTTCTCGGACAACAACTGGCAAATCTCCTTCAGCCTCAGCATGAGCAATCTGAGCGCCACAGACAGCGATGGCAACATCGTCTCACTCGACGGCGGCTTCACGCTCGAGATCGGGACCATGGACGGGGTCGTCTTCAACGGTATCCTGTCTGGCGACGCACTCACCCTCAGCATCAACGGCTCCACTCATACGCTCAGTAATTTCCGCTTCGAGTCGAGCAACAACGAAAGCAACAATTCATATGAAATCGATGCCAGTGGAACGGTCAGCAGCAATGAGCTGGGAGGCAGCGTCGAGTTTGAGACCATTGCGACTTTCAGTGGCATTGATCCCGGCTATCCTACCTCGGGCGCCATGGTAATCACGGGTGCGAACAACAGCAATGTCACTCTGACTGCTCAAAGCGACGGCATTAACGTCCAGATCGACATCGATACAGATGGCGACGACACTCCAGACGAAACCTACCTCATGGAATGGAGCCTCCTCTGGAGCTGACGTTCGCCTGGAATATCAAGCGAATGCCGCCGACGGCCACCGGGTCAGCGGCATCCTTGGCCCGCTAGCCGGCTACCAGCGAACGCCTGTGATAATACCAAGCCGCGAGGGCGGCGCCGATCCCGTTCAGCAACAGGTCCGCCCCGTTGGCCAGGCGACCCGGCACGAAGCTCTGGTGGATCTCGTCCGCCACGCCATAGGCCAGCGTCAATGCAAAGGCGAGCCATGCAAGCCGGCCGGGCGACAGTCCCCACGGACGCAGGGCCAGGCACCACAACCAGGCCAGCCCCGCGAACACCGGCACGTGGAGCAGGTTCTGCACATCGGGCGGCACCCACAGAAACACCCGCATCACCCCCGTTTCATGCGGATCGATCTCGCCGGGAATGGATGAGAGCATGAAGATTGCCGCCATGTAGGCCAGTGGCAACAGCAATGGCCCCAGCCGGCGCAGGCGTGGAGGAACGATCTCCGACGCTGACTTGCCCGTGCTCATACCATTGTGAACTCCAGATCCATGCCTCGTGGACAGATATGCCTCCCCGCGCTAGTGTAGTGTTTTCACCACGCCATTGCACAACTGGAACCAATCGGGATGAATATTGAACGGGCGATCCTGGCCGGCGGCTGTTTCTGGGGGATGCAGGCCCTGCTGCGCCGCTTGCCCGGTGTGGTACGCACGCGGGTGGGATACACCGGCGGCACCCTGCCTCACCCCACCTATGCCTGTCACGACGGTCATGCCGAGGCAGTGGAAGTCGAATTCGACAGGGACCTGCTCGCCTACCGCGATCTGCTCGCCTTTTTCTTTCGCATCCATGACCCCACCACGCCCGACCGCCAGGGCAACGACGTGGGGCCGTCCTACCGCTCCGAGATCTTCTATCTGGACGAGCAGCAGCGAAAAACGGCCGAGGCCCTTGTCGCCGCCATCGAGGCCAGCGGCCGCTGGCCCGGACCGGTGGTGACCCGCATCACACCCGCCGGGACTTTCTGGGAGGCCGAGCCGGAGCACCAGGATTACCTGGAACGCCATCCCGGCGGCTATACCTGCCACTATGTGCGGGCTGAATGGGTCCTGCCAGACGACGACGTGTCGTCCGTCGGGTAACCGCCGCCAGGGGATACCTTGGACCATTCGGGCAGGGTTGCCCTGTCCGTGGGATCTGCCGGCACCGCGGTCACGACATAACGCAGCGATCCACCGGGACGCACGGCATCGAAGGGATAGCAGGTGGCCAGCAACATCAGGCCCGGCCCCTCGTGACGCCGGGGAATGCGGACCTTGCGGGCATCCACCACCTGCGCACCCCGGACGCGATATCGAAACACGCCGTTCACGGTCTCGAGACGCAGCAGATCGCCTGGCCGCAGGTCCTTGAGAAAGGCGAAATGCGTATCGCGGTGACCACTCACCAGGGCAATCCCCGCACCGCCGGGCGCGGCACTGGCGAGTGCGTGTCCCGGGCCGAAGGCCAGGGTTCGGCCATCGTCTCCCGCCAGAATGATGCGCTCGATGCCCAGGCGTTCCACCGTGATCCGGGCCACCGGATGGGTATCGGACCATGGCCAGGGACGGGGAAGCACCTCCCCGTCGAGGGCCGCCGACCAGGCCCGCTCCAGGAGATACTGGGCCAGCACCGCCTTGGCCTGGATCCAGGCACCCTGGCCGAACTGGAGCAAGGCCAGCATGGCCAGCGGTGCCGTCCATGCAAGCCGGCGCCGGGACCACGCTTTCATGGCGCCCCTCCGCAACGCCCCGGACGCAGAACATGCAACATCAGCGCCAGCAGCGCCAGGGACAAACCCAGCACCAAGTGCAGCCGTGATGCAGTGGCCGTCTGGGGGAGACCCACACCCGTGCCCGTCCAGCCCTGGGGCAGCAAGGCGGGGACGCCGCCCGTCTTCAAGACCGCGCCGGCACGCGCCGGGGTCACGTCCACGGCAACGAAACTGGTGAAGCGGCTCATGATCCCGTGGCGGAGGGAGAAGGCGACGATCTCGCGGCGCAGGCGCTGGCGTTCATCCGGCTCGCCTGCCTCATGGTAACGGGACATGAGCGAGGCCAGGCGGGCGCGCGCCCAGGCCAGACGAATGCCCTGCGCCGCACGTGCCGATGTCAGCGACACCTCCTTGGACCAGGCCGTCTCGCCGAAACGGCCCTCGATGTTCAGCCGCTCCGTCACCCCGCCACTCTGCGCATCCTCGCGCAGGGTCAACGTGATCACCTCGCCGCGATAGAGGTCCGGTACCGGGCGGGGCAGGATCCCGGTACCTGCGCCCGTTCCGTGAACAGCGATGTCGACAAAGGCGGGCTGCGACAGGCGTGCCAGGAGGGCCGCCACCTTGTCCCGCACCTCGCTCCTGTCACCGATGAAAGTGGGCGTCCCCCGCCCAATGACCGCCGCCCGGCGCATGAAATAACCGTTGGGGGCCGAGCCGATACCCACGGGAAAGAGACGCGCCCGTCCCAGGCGCTGGCGGATGACGCCGAACAGCTCGGCTTCGTTGCCCACCGCGCCATCCGTGATGAACACCACCTGGCGCAGGCGTTGCGGAGGGGACTGCGTGGCCAGGGCATAGGCCAGCGCCGGTCGCATGTCGGTCCCCCCTTCGGCCTTCAAGCCCCCGATGAAAGCCAGGGCGCGGGCCAGGGTGGTGGTGGAGACAGGGCGGACGTCAGGAAACAGCGTGGTCACCACGTCGTTGAAGGCGATCACGTTGAAGCGCGCCTCCGGTCCCAGGCGTTCCAGCGCCATCACCAGCGCTGCCTGGGCCTGTTCCAGCGACTTCCCCGCCATGGAGCCCGAGGTATCAACGACGAAGACGAGATCCCGGGGCGGTACCTGCTGGCCGGCGGCGGACAGGTCCGGTGGATAGAGCACCAGCAAGGTGTAGGTTTCATCGCCCACCCGCTCCCGGAACACCGCCGGTTCGGGGCGCGGTCCCAGTACGGGACGCCAGCGCAGGAGGAAATCGCGATGGGCGGGCACCGCCTCGTCGGCGAGGATCACCCGGTGACGATGGCGTGCCACCGGCTCGACGGTCACGGCATGATAGGCACTGTCGATCCCCGTCACTGCGATCCCCGCGTCCAGGTCCACCTCGATGCGTACCGGATTGGCCGGGGCGACCTCCATGCCCGGCACCTCCCCCGCGCGGGTAGAGTAGGGCGGCAGCGAGCGTACGGTGTCCGTTGCCGTCGCCGCAGCGGCGGGCGGCAGGTAACGGGGCGCGACCACGAGGGGGAAACGCAGACTGTACGTTCCGTCACGCAGCGCGATCCGTTGCTGGTAGGAGAGCACCGCGGTGATTTCCTCCCCCGGACCCAGGTTGGCCAGGGCCACGGAAAAGACATTGGGCCGGCCCTGCTCCAGCAAGGCGGTACGGCGGCCCGTATTGCGTCCTGCCTCGTAGCGCGCCCGGGCTTCCTTCCGCGGCAGGAGCCGGCCCTCGATCTCGCGCTGCCCCACCCGAAGGCGAAAGCGTGTCACCGCGGCATCTGCCGGCAAGGGAAACACATACATGCCCTCGCCCCAGTCGCTGCCCGGGTTGCGGAAACGCTGCACGACCTCGACCTGCGCCAGCGGTCCCGTGATCCGGATGCGCACGTCCGTGCCCAGAGACCAGGCCTGGACGTGGCCGCCGTCGGGCAGGCGCAACCAGACCGCGCCCCGCGTCGCCATGTCCTGCGGTGCCGGGATGGCCCAGGCGACCGCTGTCACGAGGGCCAGCAGGCATCCCGACAGGCACACTGCCCACCTGGGCGTCCGAAAACCTGCGCGGAGGATGCACGCTGCCCGAATCATGCTCACCCCGCCCCATCGTTCTTCGCTCTGACACGACATGTCTTGCGCCCTCCCTCCGTTTCTTTCCTTTGTCTTTGTGGCCTTTGTCTTTGTGGCCCTTGTCTTTGGCCCAGCGCCGCCTTCCCTGGCGGGGAGACTCGTCCTGAACGCGCCGGTTGACCGCAACGTCCTGGATGGCGTCATTGCAGCACGCTGTCCTGGTGGGATCTTTGGCGGGCGGGTGGAGAAATGATGGAGAAAACATGGAAGCATGGCGCCGGGCCGCGACAAGCGTCGCCGAGACGCTACAATGCGGGACATGTGCAGAGACGGACAGAAAGAAGATTCGAACAGGCACGCCACCATTGCCATCGTCGAGGACGATGGCGGCCAGCGCGCCCTGTATGCCGGCAGACTGGCCGAGCACGGCTACCATGTCACGGAATATGCTGGCCGCACCGCGGCCCTGGCCGGTTTCGGCCATGCCCTGCCGGATCTCGCCCTGCTGGACATCATGCTGGGCGACGAACCCAACGGCGGATTCGAGATCGGCCGCTACCTGGCGCGTCGTGACCCGACCCTGCCCATACTCTTTCTGAGCAGCCGCGGCGACGAACTGGACCGGATCTACGGCCTGGAGATCGGCGCCTGGGATTACCAGATCAAGCCCGTATCGCTGGACTTCCTCGTGGCGCGGGTGGACTCGCTGCTGCGCATCCGGGCCAGCCGCCGGGCGCGCGCCAGGGTCGACAGCGATGCGGTCCAGGCGGCGGGGGCTTTGCGGCTGAACGCCGCCACGCTGCAGGCCTTCTGGCGAGGCGTCGATCTCGGGCTCACCCCTACCGAGTTCCAGATCCTGGACACCCTGGTGAACGGCCCCGAACTGGTCACCTACGACACGCTCATCGGGGCCACGCGTCAAGGACTGGTGGAGCAAAACACCATCAACACCCACATCCTCCACCTGCGCCGCAAGTTCCGGCGCATCGATCCCGATTTCGATGCCATCCGCACCCGGCACGGCCTGGGTTACAGCTGGACAGCGGGATGAGAAAGGACATGGCGACGGGGAGCGGTGGCCTGGGGCTTGCCGGGCGGCTCTGGCTGGTGGCCTCGATCCTGCTGGTCCTGCCCTGGCTCGGTTACCAGTACCTGGAAAACCTCAAGCGCTTTCTCCTCGACGGCCAGATCGAGGCCCAGCAGATGGCAGCCAGCGCCATCGCCACGGCCCTGCACGACCGCCCGGCGCTCTTCGATCCCTCGCAGACCTCTTTCCAGCACCTGCCGGGCGAGCGCGATCTCTATGTCCATCCCCTGGACAGGCCTGTCCAGGTGGACGGACGGGCGCTGGACTGGCAGGCCATGGACATCCCCGCGATCCGCTACGGCACCGAATACCTGCTCTGGGCCCGTGACCAGGCACCGCCGGAAGACTTCGAATTCACCCTGCGCCTGGGTGAACGGGGACGGTGGCTGTATGGTTTCGTCACCGTGCGCGACCCCGAGGTGGTGTTGCGTGACCTGCGCTACCGGCGTCTCGATCTCAGCGACCAGATCCGCCTGGAATTCGCCGACCCGGCGGGCGCGGTCCGGCGCATTGTACTGCTTCCCCATGCCACCGGCGCCGTCAGCGCCTATGACATGCGCCCCGACTGGCGCGCGCCGGTCACGGGCCGCCACCTCGCACGCCTGCGGGCCGTCTGGCGGGCGCGGCCGGACGGCTATCAACTGGAATTCCGCCTGCCCAAGCCATGGCTGGGCCCCACCCGCCAGCTGCGCCTCGCCGTCGCCGACGCCCGCGCCGGCTCGCCGCCGGAGATCGGCCACATCCTGGCCACCCTGCCCCGCCAGTATGCCGACCGCCTCAACCGCATCATCCTGCGTTCCCCCGAGCTGCAACGCATCATCGACGGCCTGCAACGCAGTCCGGCGGCCATCTGTATCGTGGACCGCTATCTTCGCGTGCGCGCCGTGAACAGCGGCTATCCCGCCAACGGCCATATCTGCCGGACCACCGACGCCCGCTCCCTGCAGCTGGTACATGCCGCCCTGGCGGGCCGCCCCGGCGTGATCGAGATCCCGGTGGGCAGCGGTCCCGAGCGACTCATCACGGCGGCTCACCCCATCCTGGGCGAGGACGAGGTGCTGGGTGCGGTGCTCTTCGAGCGATCCACGGCGGACATCCTGCAGGCACAAAAACAGACCTTCCTGAAGGTCGCCGGCATCACCGCGCTGGTCATGCTGGCCCTCATCGCCCTGCTCCTGCTCTTCAGCGCGCGGCTCACGGCCCGCGTGCGCCGCCTGCATCGCGAGCTGCTCGCGGCCATCGACGAAAACGGCCGCGTGCTGCGGGATCACCTGGACACCGAGCGCCGCGGACGAGACGATCTCGCCCATCTCGCCCAGGGCATCTCCATGCTGCTCGGCCGTCTCAAGCGCTACACCGGCTTTCTCGAAACCATCCCCCGCACCCTGCGCCACGAGATCCTCAACCCCGTCAATACCATCAGCATGACCCTGCAGCGCATGAGAAGAGACGAATTGAGATCCCCCAACGACCCTTGCCGGCGTTCACTGCTGGATGGTGCCTGGAACGCCACACGCCAGCTGCAGCACATCGTCAACGGCCTCACCGAGGCAGCTCACATCGAGGAAGCCCTGCGCGACGAGGAAATGGAAAGCTTCGACCTGGCCGAGATGCTGCAGGAATACGTGGAAAACGCCCGCCGCCTGCACCCCGGACACCGCTTCGAAATCACGACTCCGGAACGACCCCTGCCCCTGCGCGGCAACGCCCTGCGCATCGCCCAGCTCCTGGACAAGATCAAGGACAACGCGCTGGATTTCGCAAGCCCGGGCACACCCATCCGGTTCGCGCTGCAGCGCCATGGCAATCAGGCAGAGGTGAGGATCGAAAACGAGGGCCCGCCCATTCCGCCAGGCGTGCTCGAATCACTCTTCACGGGCATGACCTCCCACCGCCCCGGCAGCAGCGGCAAACCCCACCTGGGCATCGGCCTCTACATCGCCCATCGCATCGTCCAGCACCACGGCGGCAGCATCCGGATAGAGAACCGTGACGCACCCGGCGGCGTGCGCGTCACCCTCCACCTGCCTCTGTCCCTTGCACAACCCAGATTGGGGTCTTCACTAGAAAAAGTCGCAGAAAGGTAAATTCTTCCATCCTTCTCTTTTCCGCTATATTTTTAGCGATAGCACCCCCTCCACAAATAGCTGCCAGAGACTACCGAGCTGCCATGCACCACCAGGAGCATTCACGCAAACACACGCGTGACCGATAGCATGTATAACAGATTGCCTGTACACCCTTCAGCCTTTGCATGATCCTTTTTGACCCTGACAAAAGATATGACGAGTCCAGAGTCTTGTTAACCGAAACCTCCCGCATGGTCCTGCCAGCATCCACCTGCTGTCATATCGATCCGCAGTGCCGCAACACTGCTGTCCCAGGCGGCGGGGAAATCACCCTCGATGTCTGTCGGCAAACCACGACCAGCCAGCCCCTCGGCGGCGTGAATCACCCTGTCGCCGCGGGCATTGCGCACTTTGATCAGCAAGCCACCTGCTGGGGCATGGACGACCGGCACTAGCACCAACATCAGGGGATCACCCAACAGTACTACGGTCTGCACGCCCGCGAACCAGCGCTCATAAAGGCCGGCATCGAGGTACAGGCTCCCTTGAGCGATACGGACCCAATCAGCCATTGTCTTGCAGCGCCCGGACCCGCCCGGCTACCTTGCTGATCACTTTTTCCACAGCCTGTTCGACTTCGGGGCTGAGGCCAATTCCCAATTCGATAGAAGCGGCCTCGATGAGGTAGACAGTCACGTCCTCAGGAAAGTCATCACCGTAGATCCGGCGACCGGCGAAAAGCGCATGGTCCCAGCGGAAATCATGCAGGTTATAGGAGGGTGCTGGCCGGACCGCCAGCTCCTTCCCCGGGATCTCAAACACCGCACCCGGTTCCGACCCGCTGATGCAGGCATCAATCAAAATCAGCGCGCTGCTGCCGCGGGCCTGAAACATGACATCCATACCACCCGTTCCGGCGTCGAATATACGGATATTCATCGGCAAGCTGTTACTTAGCAGGGCTTGCAGGCGTTGTACAACAGCCACGCCCGCCCCGTCATCACGCCGGTTGGAATTGCCACAACCAATGATAGTCAACATCAATACATCATGCTGAACCCAGCCGTTCAGAACTACAGAGTCAGATTCGCCAGAGCCTGCACGACCACTCTGGCTCAACTGGCAACATCAACTCCGGCAGCTCGCAGAACCGGCGGTGGACGACATAGTACATGCAGGTTGCGCAGGCTGACTCAATCTCGTCACCGGCTCGCCAGGGCATCAGGGTAAAACCTGCAATGCGAAGCTTATTCTCATAATCGTCAGGCGCAAGCTCTTGCAGACGCACCACGATGCTCTGGGTGGTATTGTCGTCGTAGGCACGTGGCTCAACTTCCGTCTCCAACCTGTCTTCCAGCATGTCACGCAGGCGCACCCGCAATTCGTTGTTGACCGTGGCCTGTTCAGGGCTGACTGCTGCTCCCTTCACCATGTCTTCTCCCACTCAGATACGCCAGAGGCGACACCACCACTCGGCTTCTACAGGCACAGCCAGCTCGGGAAGGTCACACCACTTGCGGTGCACGAGGTAATACATACACTCAAGGCAGCGCTGCTGTTCCTCACCGTAAGGATGGTCCACTAAACCCGAGATAACCAGCTTGCCCTCCAGGTCATCTGGCGGCAGTTCACGCAACTGGTCCAGAATACTGGCGAACTCTTTCTCAGTCTCCGGGAAAGGCTCTGTCTGAGTTTCAAGCCCGCCGGCAAGCAGATCGCCGATTCGCCTTCTGATGATATCATCGTGGGATTGGCTCACTGCAGATCTTCTCCTCTACAATCAACCACCACCCGACCCAGAACAGGCGGGAAAGCAGTTTTGACTGGATGTGCCCAATGAATCAGGCGGTCCGAAAACGAGCCAACTCCTCCCCAGTCCTGGCATCATGCGCGTGGACAGTGCAGACAAGACAGGAATCGTAGGACCGTGCCACATGCCCAACCTCCACAGGATCCGCAGGATCAGCAATCGGCGTACCGATCAATGCCTCCTCGATTGGACCGCGTTCCCCTCCTTCTGTGCGTGGACCGACATTCCACGTAGTCGGTGCGATTATCTGGTAATTCTTGATCTTGCCTCCCTCGACATCGATCCAGTGGCAGAGCGCACCACGGATGGCCTCGGTAGCTCCCCATCCACGCCCATCCTGTTCCTTGGGCTTGATGTAGAAAGGCTCGTTGAAACGCAGCTCACGCAGGCAACGTTCCGCCATGCGATAAAGATACTTGATCTCATGCATACGCGCGAAATGGCGCAGCAGGACACTGGCCCCACCCATTTTCCTGTACATATCAAGCACAAGGCCATCACGGTGCTGCCAATCCTCCATGTGTCCTCCGCCATACACAAGTTCGCGTGCCAGCGGCCCTGCTTCCAGATGACCGTATTCGGAATGCAGCACGGCTGTTGACCAGGAATACTTGCCGCCGAAATCCCCTTTGTTCTGTGCTACGGGGTTAGTGGTGCGGTCGAAAGGATGTACCGGTCCATCCTGTTCATCATACCAGGCATGTGTAACATCCTCGCGCGCAAGTGCCTGATCCATGTGCATATGGGTGTCAGATTCACCGAGATAGATGCCACTTGGCATGTGCACTGAGCGGTTGCGGCCTTCAATGGTTGGTTTGTTGTATTTCTCCTCGTGTGGAAGATAGCCCCAGGAAACATATTTACCCAACCCCCTGCCAAACCTGTCCAGGCCGATTTCCGTACCCATGCGCCAGTAAAGCCCAAGATCAGAATTGGCATGCTCGGGTCGCTCATCCAACCAGGCCATGAAGTCGTCATAAGTCTTGATCTCTTCATAACGCTCAAGCGAGCACCCTAGCCACACGGGCTCCAGCCAGTTGGTTCGAAAATGCTCGAGGATTGACCACGCCCGGGTAACATCAGACAAGGTAGGCGCACACATCACGCCACCAGGCACCATGTAACTGGAGTGCGGCCACTGGCCACCGAGCATGGCATATATCTCCACCGGCCTGCCAGAGATAGTCACCCCCAGTTCATAGTGCTTCCCGGTGAAAGGCGCCCAACGTTTGACCGCTTCCTCATAGTACTGGCTGTTCTTGTAATTCTTGTTCACCATATCGATCATAAACAGACCATAGTGATGACGCGGCAGGCTTTGCAGGCTTTCTGCTATCTGTCCGAGATTGCGGGCAATGATGGCATTGCGCGGCACTTCCGTCTGCCAAGCCGTATCCAGCGCCCAGGCAGCACAGGTCAGATGCGACGCCCCACAGATACCACAAGCACGCGGTGTTACAACCAGCCCGGCCTGTGGATCCTTGTCGCGCAGGATAATCTCAAATCCGCGAAACAGCTCGGCCTGTGTCCAGGCATTGACAACCACGCCGTCCTGTACATCAACTCGCACATCGAGATCGCCCTCGACGCGGCCGACTGGTGAGATATCGAGTGTCTGGACTGCTTCAGTCATAATTATCCTCCTCCGAGTTTTATTTTCATGTCGGCGCTGGTCAGACGACAAAAATATCCTGTTCCACCCACGCAGGCGCGGCAGCCTTAGCGGCACCGGTCAGCTTGATATAACCCTTCTTGTCTACCCCTTCCGGCATATCCTTGGGTACACCCATGACGGTTTGCGTCTTGAAGACGGTGCCAGGCGCTAGATCAAAAAAGGGGAATTCCGGCTCTGTGCAACCGAGGCAAGGCATTCCTGCGCGAGTCTTGGATGACACGCGGTTCCAGAGAATGCGGTTGCAGGGACTGTGAGTCATCGGACCACGGCAACCAAGGTCATAGAACAGGCAGCCCTTGCGCTGGCCAAACTCAGTGGCGGATACCTTGTAGGCAAAGTGCATGTTGCGCGTGCAGCCAGTCTGAGTAAAACTCTGGAAGAAAGTCTTGGGCCGCTGAAAATCGTCCAAGGTCAGATCGCCGGCCCGCCCGGTAGCCACAGCAACCAGAATCTGGGTCACCCAATCCGGGTGGGCCGGGCAACCTGGGATGTTGATAACAGGCAGACCACTCTTGGCCTTGAAGTCTTTACCCAGAAAACCTCCGTGATCACGCTTGAGGAATTGAAGCCCCTGGGAATCTGATGGATTGGGGGCGGTCGCGGGGATACCACCCCAGGTGGCACAATCGCCGATAGCGACAACAAAGTCGGCCGCATCTGATAGTTCTCGAACCCACTCCTTCATCGGACGGCCTGCAAAGCGGTTCCATTCTCCGGTCCCATTGGGCGCATTCACCACTGTGCCCTCAAACACGAAAATGTCGAGCTTGATCTTGCCTGATACACAGTCACGCAGCATCTGCTGCAGGTTGTCTCCTAGCTCCATGCCCAGGGAAGGGTGCCAGAGGATATTCATACCAAAGTCCGTGACCAGATCACAGGCACTTGGCTCCTCGGCATTCAGAAAAGACATCGTGTTACCGGAACAGGCTCCGCCCTGGAGCCAGAGAATATTGGCCATATCGAAACTCCTCTTATCTGCCGCACGGTTGCTTATTCCAGTGTCGCGCCAGTGACATTGCGACATGGAATCCTTGAGCCCGTCTCTTCTTTGCTGATGGTGGTATACAGACAAGCAGGATTGGTGCCACCGTAGAACAGATGCAGGAAGCATCTATAATCAGTTGGTTAATTGCTGTCAGAACAATCGGGCGGTCCACCCGTGTACTTTACAGCAAAGTAAGTTTACAACAAGGGCGCCAACCAGGTATGCAGCAGCGACGTGTGCCTGATCAACCATTCCGATTGCCGCACACAGGACATTCCACCTCGCCTATAAAGCCAAACCAGATCCCGCGGCAACGGCTGCACCAATGTCCCTTGAGATTGGGTTGGACCATGCCAACTTCGCGGGCCAGCCTGGAAATACCCAGATCGCGGAAACCTTCAGCGGCATGGGGAGGACGAGTACGTGAGTGGGGAAAGGAGACCAGCTTACCGACCTTCACGGCCGGTTTCCTGCCGTTATTGCTCATGTGTGGCGGCCCCCGTCGACCGCAACCGGCCCCTACCGTTCAGGCCATATCGCTTGATCTTGTTGGCCAACCCCACGCGTGACAGACCGAGTTCAGCCGCCGCTTTACTCTGATTCCAACGGTGACGTTGAAGTGCCGCGCGAACCAGTTCGCTCTCGATGAACTCGATCTTCTCCTTCAACGTTTCGCCCTTCAGTTTCATGCAATTGTTGCAGTCCACCTTGACCGGCACCAGATCCACCAGATGAGGAGACAGCCTTCCTAGGGTAAGATATTCGCCGTCTTCGGCCAACGCCACCATCCGCTTCATTTCGTTCTCAAGTTCACGGACGTTGCCTGGCCAATGATAAGCCTTGAGCCGCTCCAACACCTCGGGAGCAATACCAAGTATGCGCCGATTGATCGACTCGCCGTACTTTCTCGCAAGATATTCGGCCAGCAATGGGATGTCGTCCACCCTCTCCCGCAACGGTGGAATAGTCAGTTGGAACCCGTTCAACCTGAAGTATAGGTCCTGGCGGAACCGGCCCTCAGCCACCAGTTCGCTCAGCGGACGGTTGGACGCAGCGATGACCCGCACGTCACAATGGTGTACGCGGTCAGATCCAAGCGGTTTGACCTCGCCTTCCTGCAGAAATCGCAGCAGGCTCGCCTGGAAGGCCGGCGAAATCTCGGAGATCTCGTCCAGGAATACCGTCCCCCCATTAGCAGCCGGAAACAGTCCCAGCCGGTCGCTCACCGCGCCCGTGAAGGAACCCCGCTTGTGACCAAACAGCTCCGAGTGTAGCAACTCATCGGACATGCCTCCGCAGTTCTGCACCAGCATTGGCTGATCACGACGTTCACTATTTTCATGGACTGCACGCGCCAGCAGTTCTTTGCCGGTACCGGTCTCACCCTGGATCAGCACTGGCAGATTGGTAAAAGCAGCCTTGCGTGCAACGTTGCACAGCTCCGCCATGCTGGGACTGCAATAAAGAAGCTTGTGAAACGACAGGTTGCTGCTGTCGCGCGCTGCGGAACGCTGCGCCGACCGCTCTATAATGTCCTCGGTAAACTTGAGCTTGCGACTCAAATGACGGTGCCGGTACGCAAGCTCCTGATTCTCCAGAGCACGACGTATCTCCAGCTCCAGCTGGGAACCCAGCCATGGCTTCCTTAGAAAAGAATAGATCGCGGCTTCGCTGATCGCGCTCTGCAACTCCGTCTCCGAAAGATCGCCCGTCAGGACACGCACAACTTCCGGAAAGCGCAAACGGCAGTGGTGAAGAAATACGGTACCCGTGGTGCCTGGAAGCTTTTGTTCGCAAATCACCAGATCAGCCTGTCTTTCCTCAATCACGCTTACGGCTTCCTCGGGTTTCCCGGTCTGGACAACAGAGTAATGCTCGCCCAGCACAGTGGATGCCAGTGCCTGCTCAGACAACTCCAGGCCCAACGTGACTATAGTCCACTGGCGCTCCATTAAGACGATGCTCCCAAGGCTATGAAGGTGCTAAATTAATTTGCATTCATAACAGGTATCTACGCAATAGGCAAGCCACATATCCTGAAAACCACTCAAATTATGTAAAGCTAGTTAACAATTTGAAATTATAGTTGACAAATAGACAAAGGTAACCTAGGCTGGCATCTGAGTTCCATCCTTTTAAGAGTCGCGCAGGAGCTGCGCAGAACATGAACGCTATCGGAATCCTTGACACTTATCATCCGATGCTCATCATCGGCAGTTGTCAGGGTACGTTGGTGCAAACAGCGCAATGAATTCACTTGCCCACCAACTCTACGAAACAGCACTGCAGATGGTTGAAGCAGAGCAGGCTACGCCTAGTGAGAAGGCTGAAATGCTGATGGAGATCGCCATGGGCCTGCAACAGAAACCGAAATCGCCTGACCAGCTGACCAATGCAGTAGCGCTCTACGAAAAGGCACTTGCACTGGCCCCTGAAACCGATCCCCTACTCCGCGCCCGCATTAAGGCCCGCATGGGTACTGCCCTGCAGGCGCAACCCAGTGCCGATGCCGCTCCCCTGCACCGCGCCCAGGCTGCCTTCGAAGCCGCCCTCTCGGTACTTGAAGAACAAGGCAGCCCCGAGGAACAGGCAGAGATCTGGATGAATCTCGGTCTGGTCATCCAGTCCCTGGCTGCAATCAACCAGGCCAAGATCACGGATGCCATCAATGCCTACCAGCGTGCCCTGCAGGTGTTCGATGCCGGGCGCCACCCAGCTGAATACGCGATTTTGCACAACAATCTGGCAACTGCCTTTTTGTCAATCCCGATGACCGATGCCCGCGCCAAGATGCGCGAGGCGCTAGCAGTGCAATCCTTCGAAGCAGCGCTGAAAGTGATCAACATCGTTGACCACCCTGCCGAGTATGCCATGCTGCAGAACAACCTTGGAAACGCGCTCCAGTATGCATCCAGCGCTCACACTTTGGAGAACAACCTGCGTGCGCTGCAAGCCTATGACGAGGCACTGAGGGTGCGTAACGCCAGAGACACCCCACTCGAATATGCCAACACCATTGCCAACAAGGCCAACGCACTACGTAATCTACCAGACAATATGGAACATCCGGAGCTGGGTAATCGCGGCAATCTCCGTCAAGCTGCCAAACTGTACCTAGAGGCGCGTGAGATCTTCCTTCGTTTTGGAGACAGGGAGAAACTCGAACACATCGAATCCGCGCTCACGGACCTCGAGCACGCACAGGGTGACTGGGAGAAATCTTCCAACTGAATCAACAACGGAGGCCACCGACATGCCTGAAATCACATTGCTGTCAGCACTTGCAGCACTTTTTTTCGGTTCCGCCGCAGCACTCGCAGGCGGCGCCATCAGCGGCGCGCGCATCGCGCGCCATGGTGGCTTGGAAACAGGTCTCGGCGCCTGGATGGGCGGGTTTTACGGCCCCCTTGGCGCCATACCGGGAATTGTCGTCGGACTGATCGCATTAACTCTTTCAGGCATGGGGAGCTGAGTCATGCTTGACATGGCACTCGATCTTATCCGGTTATTTTTCCGTGGAAAATTGTTCCAGGATCAGAGAAAAGCCGTCGTAGATATCGCCATCGTCGCAGGGGTGACTGCCACGGTTCTGATTGGTGCAAGCTTTGCTGGGCTGCCACTGTGGGCGAGCGGGGTGCTGGCGGGGTTTGTGGGCGGCGTGCTGCAGCCCTGGCTGTTCCGCAACCTCAAGTACGCCTGAAACCATGGCTGCTGTCCCGGAGCCAGCAGAAACCAGCGCACCGACGCTGGATGGTCTGCTTAAGGATATAGAGGCCTTGCAGATCATCGTCTCTGGCTGGAACGAACAGCAGCGCAACACTGTCGAGGCGCTGCGCTGCGCGATCGAGGCCCTGCACCGTGAAGCCTTCATCCGCCTGATCCGCACCATCAGGGATGAACCCGCCGCGGCGGGCCGCTTGCGTGAGGCAGCGAGCGACGAGGTGGTCTATGCGGTGCTGCGCCATCTTGAGATTCTTAAACCCTCCCTGGATGAGCGACTTCAACAGGCGCTCAACTCGGTCCGCCCGTCCCTGCAGGAACACGGCGGCAACGTGGAACTCGTTTCGGTGGAACCACCCGATACCGTCACCATCCGACTCACCGGCGCCTGCGATGGCTGCCCGGCATCGGGCCTGACCCTGTCGGCTGGCGTGGAAAAGGCGATACGCGAACACTGTCCCGAGATCACCGAGATCAGAAAGGCAAGCGGTCACAATGCACAGGGCACGACCCAGGTGGATTTCGTCAGCCCCTTCGCGCGGGCCGAGGATGAAGGCTGGACCGACCTCATCGGCATGGAAGAGATCGGCGAGAACGATATCCGTATCATCGAGCACGGCGGGCATTCCTTGCTGTTCTGGCGCCAGGACAACAACGTCAAGTGTTACGAAAACGCCTGCGCCCACCTGGGCATGCCGCTCGACAGCGGAGAGCTCGAAGGCGGGATTCTCACCTGCCCCTATCACGGTTTCCAGTATGCCTTGGCTACCGGTGAATGTTTGACTGCACCAGAAGTGCAGTTGCAGACTCACGCGGTGCGGGTAGTTGCTAACCGGGTACAGGTGAGACTGTCATGACCGTGCTTCACATGAAGGTCAGTCCCGCCCCTGCCCTGCGCGACCCGGCTGCCCGTAACGCAGTGCGCGAACCATTGTTCACCAACCCTGAACCGGAAAGAGTGCTGGGCGGGGAACGTCGCCCGCAGCTGGCTGGCATGGGCTTGAAGCCCAGCGCTCGGCAGTGTTTCGGCCCCAGGGGCGCGGCACTGCTGCCAGACGGCAGCCTTTGGATCGCTGATACCGGCCACCATCGCTTGCTCGGCTGGCGCGCCATACCGGACGAGGACGGCGCACCCGCCGACTGGTTGATCGGGCAACCGGATTTCGACCGGGAAGGCAGAAATGCCCACGGCATGCCGGGACCGGTCACCCTAAACGTGCCGACCGGAATCTGCGCCTGCGGAGAGGAAGGGCTTGCAGTCGCCGATGCCTGGAACCACCGGGTGCTGATCTGGCGCAAGGCACCGCGCCATAGCCACCAGCCGGCGGACCTGGTCCTTGGCCAACCTGATTTCACCACCACATCACCCAACCGGGACAGGGCACATGCCTGTGCCGAGGGCCTCAACTGGCCTTACGGCGTGGCGTGGACCGAGGGTCAGCTGTTCGTGGCAGACAGCCAGAACCGCCGAGTGCTGGTCTGGCATGGCCTGCCGAAGGACAACGGACAACCGGCCGATCTGGTCCTCGGTCAGCGCGATTTCTCGTGTCGCGACGAAAACGCCGGCGGCGAACCTTCCGCGGTGAGCATGCGCTGGCCCCACGCCATCACACTGTGGCGCGGCCGCTTGTGCGTGGCCGATGCCGGCAACAACCGCATCATGGTGTGGAACGGTCTGCCGAACCGGGACGGCGCCCCCTGCGACCACGTGCTGGGCCAGGCGGACTTTGCATTGGTGGACCACAACCAATCGCTGTACTGGCCGCGTGCAACCAGCCTCAACATGCCCTACGCGGTATCCGCTACCGGCGACTGGCTCGTCGTGGCAGACACCGCCAACTCGCGGCTGCTGGGCTGGCATATCGATGATCTGGCCACCGGTGCATCGGCCCGGCGGCTGGCCGGCCAACCTGACTTCCACGAAAAGGGCGACAACCGCTGGCAACCTCCAGCGCCTGACAGCTTCTGCTGGCCTTATGGGCTTGCCACGCTCGGTGACCAGATACTGGTGGCCGATTCAGGCAACAACCGGGCGAGCCTGTGGAGGCTGGCACCGTGAACGCCCGCGCCGATCTCCTGATCCGGTCTACCGGCACCCGGATCCGGGTGCGCGGTCTGGTACAGGGGGTCGGCTTCCGGCCCACGGTATGGCGCATCGCCCGTGAACTCGAGCTGGCCGGGCGGGTGCGCAACGACGGCGAGGGCGTGCTCATCGAGGCCTGGGGTCCACCGAATCGTCTCGACGCGCTGGTGCGCGCCCTGCCTGTTGCCTGCCCGCCGTTGGCGCGGATCGACGCCATCGAGCGCGAACCGCTGGACGGGGAACCTGCAGCAATGGAGTTCGTGATCGATACGAGCGCCGTTACCGCCGCCCGCACCGGGGTGGTACCGGACGCCGCCACCTGCCCCGCCTGCATCGAGGATACACTGAATCCGTTCAGCCGCCGTTACCGCTATCCCTTCACCAACTGCACCCATTGCGGGCCACGGCTGTCCATCGTGCGCGCCATCCCCTACGACCGCGCCGGCACCAGCATGGCAGCCTTCTCCATGTGCCAGGACTGCCGCGCCGAATACGAGGATCCGGCCGACCGCCGTTTCCACGCCCAGCCCAATGCCTGCCACGCCTGCGGGCCGCGCACCTGGCTGGAACGCGCTGACGGCCACGCCCTGTGCACCGGGAACCTCACCCAGCTCGACGACGTGGACGCCGCCTGCACCTTGCTGCAGCGCGGCGAGATCGTCGCCGTCAAGGGCCTGGGAGGCTTCCACCTCGCCTGTGACGCCACCGACACCCGGGCCGTCGCGCGACTGCGGGAACGCAAGCGCCGCTTCGGCAAGCCCTTTGCCCTGATGGCCCGGGACCTGGACATCGTGCGCCGTTATTGCGAGGTCGGCGAAACAGAGGCACGCCTGCTGCGCTCGCCCCAGGCACCGGTCGTGATCCTCACGGCGCGCCCTGGCACCGACCTGGCGCCTGCGGTGGCGCCGGGCCAGCGCACGCTCGGCTTCATGCTGCCCTACACCCCGCTCCACCACCTGCTGCTGAAACGCATGGACCGCCCGGTGGTCATGACCTCGGGCAACCTGTCCGAGGAGCCTCAATGCATCGAAAACGCCGATGCCCGTGCACGCCTGGGTGGCATTGCCGACTGGCTGCTGCTGCACGACCGTGACATCGTCAACCGGGTGGACGATTCCGTGGTACGGGTGATGGACGGCGCGCCACGGCTGCTGCGACGGGCCCGCGGCTACGCACCCGCGTCCCTGCCGCTGCCGCCGGGCCTGGAAGATGCGCCACCCCTGCTGGCCCTCGGCGGCGAGCTGAAGAACACCTTCTGCCTCCTGAAGGATGGCCGGGCCATCCTGTCGCAGCACATGGGCGACCTGGAGGATGCGGCAACCTGGACGGACTTTCAGCGCAACCTGGCGCTCTACGCCGGGCTCTTCCAGCATGCGCCGCAGGTCCTTGCCATCGATCGCCACCCGGAATACCTGTCGGCGAAGCTGGGCCGCGAGCGGGCGGCCGCCGAGGGGATCGAACTGATGGAGGTCCAGCACCACCACGCGCATGTGGCCGCCTGCCTGGCCGACAACGGCTGGCCGCTGGACGCGGGACCGGTTCTCGGCGTGGCCCTCGACGGCCTCGGCTTCGGCGACGACGGCACCCTCTGGGGCGGCGAGTTCCTGCGCGCGGACTATTTCGGATACGAAAGGCTGGGCACTTTCAAGCCGGTGGCCATGCCCGGTGGCGCGCAGGCCGTGCGCGAGCCCTGGCGCAACACCTGGGCCCACCTCATGGCGGGCCTGGGCTGGGCACGCTACAAGATGAACTACGACGCGCTGGAGCTGACCCGGTTCCTGGAATCCAAGCCGCTGGACACCCTGAGCGCCATGCTGAAATCCGGCACCCACTGTCCAACGGCGTCTTCCTGCGGGCGGCTGTTCGACGCCGTGGCCGCCGCCATGGGCGTGTGCCGGGAGCAGGCCAGCTACGAGGGCCAGGCGGCGATCGAGCTGGAGGCCCTGGTGGACCGGGATACGCTTGAAAACGAAAGCGACGATCTGGCCTATCCCTTTGCGGTGCCGCGCCTGGAAGACAAGAAGCTGCCCTATATCGAACCGCTGGCCATGTGGCAGGCCGTTCTCGGCGACCTGGTCCTCGACACGCCGCCCGGCGTAATGGCGGCCCGTTTCCACAAGGGGCTGGCGCGGGCCATCGTGCACATGGTGCATGACTTGACCCACGAGAAGGACGAGCGCATGCTCGAGACGGTCGCCCTGACCGGTGGTGTTTTCCAGAACCGGATCCTGCTCGAGGAAGTCGCCTCGCGCCTGCGCGGTCTCGGCTACCGGGTGCTGACGCACCGCGACTCACCGGCCAATGACGGCGGCCTTTCCCTGGGCCAGGCCGTGGTGGCGGCCGCCCGGCAGCTTCATCCTTCTTCCTGGAGATAAACCGGCATGTGTCTTGGCATCCCCGGACAGATCGTGGAAATCATCGATGCGGACACCCGCCAGGCCAAGGTCAACGTGGCGGGGGTGCACCGCACTGTCAACATTGCCTGCATCGTGGACGAGCAGCACCCGCCAGAGTCCTGCGTGGGCGACTGGGTGCTGGTGCATGTGGGCTTCGCCATGAGCCGCATCGACGAGGCGGAAGCGCGCAAGACACTCGAATTGCTGCAGGCGCTGGGCGAGGCTCAGGCGGAACTGGAGGCCATGCGTCAAAGCGCGGTGTGACGATGAGCGATCCGCTGTCCGATCTTTATCCCTTCCTGCACGGTGCTCACAAGGATGCCGCCGGGGAGCAGGCGGCGCTGCTGGAATCGGTCCGACGCAAGGCGCAGCACAGCGTTTCCGTCAAGCAGGCCTTCTTCGAAGCCAATGCCGAGGCCCTCATCGAAGCCGCGCGGGCACTTGCCGCCGTCTACGCGGGCGGGGGCAAGATGTTCTCCATGGGCAACGGCGGATCGAGCTGCGATGCCGCCCATTTCGCGGTCGAGTTCCAGCACCCCATCACGGCCGGACGGCCGGCGCTGGCCGCCATGAACCTGGTCATGGACCAGGCCATGGTGTCGGCCGTCGCCAACGACGTGGGTGTCAAGCACGTCTTCGTGCGCCAGCTCGAGGCCCATGCCGCACCCGGTGACGGGCTGATCGGCTTTTCCACCAGCGGCAACTCGGAAAACCTCCTGGCAGCATTTGCCAAGGCCAAGGCAATGGGCCTGACCACGCTGGGCCTGGCCGGCGGCGACGGCGGCCGGATGCGGACCAGCGGACTGGTCGATCACTGCCTGGTGGTGGAAACCGACTCCATCCACCGCGTGCAGGAAGTGCACGTGGCCTGCTATCACATCCTGTGGGATCTGACACACACCCTGCTGGCCGAAACGCGCGGCAGCGCCGGAGGTGTTTCATGAAATACGTTGACGAATTCCGCGACCCCCACAAGGCGCGCGTGCTGATTCGGCGCATTGAATCGCTCATTCCAGAAATTCCCCTCACCCGCCAGCGGCCACTGCAGCTCATGGAGTTCTGCGGCGGACATACGCATACCATCTTCCGCTATGGCATCGAACAGATGCTGCCCGATGCGATCGAACTGGTACACGGGCCGGGGTGCCCGGTGTGCGTGCTGCCCATGGGCCGCGTGGACGACTGCGTGGCCCTGGCCGAGCGACCCGACGTGATCTTCACCACCTTCGGTGACGCCATGCGGGTACCCGGTTCCCAAAAGAGCCTGCTCCAGGCCAAGGCCGAGGGGGCCGACGTGCGCATGGTCTATTCACCCATGGATGCCCTGGCGCTGGCGCGCAAGCACCCGGACCGGCAGGTGATCTTCTTCGCGCTCGGCTTCGAGACCACCATGCCGAGCACCGCCCTCACCGTCCTGCAGGCCGAGCGCGAAGGCATCGACAACTTTTCGCTGTTCTGCAATCACATCACTACGGTGCCCACCATCAAGGCCATCCTGGATTCTCCGGACATGCAAATCGACGGTTTCCTTGCCCCCGGCCACGTGAGCATGGTGGTAGGGGAAAAGCCCTTTCACTTCGTGGCCGAGCACTATGGCAAACCCATCGTTATCACCGGCTTCGAACCCCTCGACATCCTGCATTCACTGTGGATGCTGCTCCGCCAGCTGGCCGACGGACGCCGTGCGGTGGAAAACCAGTACGCGCGTGTCGTGCGTCCCGACGGCAACCGTGCAGGCCTCGCGGCCGTTTCGCGAGTGTTCGAGCTGCGCGAGTTCTTCGAGTGGCGGGGGCTGGGCTCCATCGACCATTCGGGTGTCCGGATGCGTGACGAATACGCCCGCTTCGATGCCGAGCGCAGGTTCGCCGTACCCAACATCCGCATTGCCGACCCCAAGGCCTGCCAGTGCGGCGAGGTGCTCAAGGGCGTCATCAAACCCTGGGAATGCAAGGTGTTCGGCACCGCCTGCACGCCTGAGACGCCCATGGGGGCGCTGATGGTGTCCTCGGAGGGCGCCTGCGCCGCCTACTACAACTTCGGCCGGATCGATCTCGACGCCCTGGTTGCGCGACGGGAGGCCGCCGGTGAAGGCTGAGCGCCTGCGCGCCCGCCGCCGGCTCACGGCCGACACCATCACCCTGGCCCATGGCGCCGGCGGCAAGGCCATGCATGATCTCATCGACGACCTGTTCGCGGGCGAATTCGACAGCGCGGAACTGGCAGGACGCGAGGACCAGGCGCGGCTCGAGATCGACGCCCTGCGGCAGACCGGCGCGCGGCTGGCCTTCACCACCGATTCCTATGTAGTGGACCCGCTGTTCTTTCCTGGCGGCGACATCGGCGCACTGGCGGTCAACGGCACGGTCAATGACCTGGCCGTGGGCGGGGCGCAGCCGCTGTATCTGTCCTGCGGCATGATCCTGGAAGAAGGCCTGCCGCTGGCGACCCTGCGCCAGGTCGTCATGTCGATGAAAAAGGCCGCCGACCGGGCCGGCGTGGCCATCGTGACCGGCGACACCAAGGTGGTACCACGCGGCAGCGCCGACAAACTGTTCATCAACACGGCCGGCGTCGGCGTCATCCCGCCGGGCCGCGAGCCGGGCGCCGGTCGCGCCCGGCCGGGCGACGTCATCCTGATTAACGGCCCCATCGGCGACCATGGCGCGGCCATCGTCGATGCCCGTGGCGAGCTCGCCCTGGAGAACAGTATCGAGAGCGACTGCCAGGCACTCAACGGCCTGGTGGAGGCCCTGTTTGCCGCCTGCCCCGACGTGCGCTGTCTGCGCGACGCCACCCGCGGGGGCCTGGCCACCGTGCTCAACGAGTTCGCCGCGGCAAGCAGCACGGCCATGCGCATCGACGAACAAGCCCTCCCGGTGCGAGAACAGGTGCGCGGGGTATGCGAGCTCCTGGGGCTCGACCCGCTGTATCTGGCCAACGAAGGCAAACTCGTGGCCGTGGTGCCACCCGAGTCTGCCGACAGGGCCCTCGCCGCCCTGCGCTCCCATCCGGCCGGACGCGACGCCGCCATCATCGGCGAGGTACGCGACGCCCCGGCCGGCACCGTGGTACTGGCGACCGCCTTTGGCGGCGACCGGCTGGTGGACATGCTGGTAGGCGAACAGCTGCCGAGAATCTGCTGATGCATGAGTTGGGCATCACGCGCAACATCGTCGCCATCGTGACCGAACACGCCGGCGACCGACGCGTGAAGCGCGTGGCGCTGGAGATCGGGAAACTGAGCGCCGTCATGCCGGACGCTGTCCGCTTCTGCTTCGACGTGTGCAGCAAGGACACGCCACTGGAAGACGCGGAACTGGAAATTCTTGAAACCCCGGGCCGCGGCTGCTGCCTGGAATGCGGCGCCGAGATCGCGCTGGACCAGCCATTCGGCCGCTGCGAATGCGGCTCTGCGCGTATCGAGTGCATCAGTGGCAAAGAACTCAGGATCAAGGAAATGGAGGTGTACTGATGTGTACAAGCTGCGGCTGCTCCGAGGGTGCCCTGCCGACCCTGACCGACCCCGAGACCGGGGAGACGGTCGCCATGGGCACGGCACGCGACCACCTTCATCACGATCATGCACACGCCCACGCCGGGCACAGGGGCAACGCACAACAGGTCCATGCGGCAGTGCACGGCACCACGGTGACCCTGGAGGCCGACGTGCTGGCCAAGAACAACCGGCTGGCGGAACGCAACCGGGGCTGGTTCGAGGACCGCAACATCCTTGCCCTCAACCTGGTCAGCTCGCCCGGGGCGGGCAAGACCACGCTGCTGGAGCGCACCCTCACCGACCTCGCCAGCGAGCTGCGGATGAGCGTTGTGGAGGGTGACCAGGCCACGGCCAGGGACGCCGAGCGCATCCGCGCCACCGGTGCCCGTGTGGTGCAGATCAACACCGGCACCGGCTGCCACCTCGAGGCGGATATGCTGGCGCGTGCACTCCGCACGCTGGACCCGCCCATGAATTCGATACTGATGATCGAGAATGTGGGAAACCTGGTGTGTCCGGCACTGTTCGACCTGGGCGAGCACACCAAGGTGGCCATCCTCTCGGTGACCGAGGGCGAGGACAAGCCCCTCAAGTATCCTCACATGTTTCACGCCGCACAGGTCATGATCCTGAACAAGATCGACCTGCTGCCCCACCTGCGCTTCGACGTGGCGCAATGCATCGAAAATGCCCGTAAGGTCAATCCTGACCTGCACATATTTTGCCTGTCAGCAATCACCGGACAGGGACTGACGGCCTGGTATGACTGGCTGCGGAAACATGTCAGCGGCACCAAGCCAGACACGACGCCACCATGACCCGGGCATGCAAAACAGCGGCAGAATCAAGCGGCCTCGTCGCGGGTACCATGAAGTCTTCCTCTCCTGGGACACCGCCACAGCCGGCCACGGTCAAGAACCTGGTTCAATCGGGTTCCTCCCAAAGGCATCGGACCGGTACCGCGTACAGATCATCCCCAAAGGGCATCACAGCCTCGCCGTCATAGAGCACCACGCCTCCAGCAAAGCGTTGAGCAGCAGCCTGCTTGAGTCTGCGCAGTCCCCGAAAATCTGAGGCCGTTACCGTGGCCGCTGCCTTGACCTCGACACCGGCAACCCGCTGGCCGCTCGTTTCCAGCACGATATCCACTTCGGCGCCATCCTTGTCGCGGAAATGGTGAAAGTTGACGGCATCTTCCCACCCGCTTGCCTGGCGGCGTAATTCCTGGAACACGAAAGTTTCCAATAGCTGCCCCAGCAGCGTACGATCGGACTTCAGTGCTGCCACGTCTACCCCCAGCAGTGCACAGGCAAGACCGGTGTCACCCAAGTGCAGCTTGGGGGTCTTGATCAGGCGACGCAGGCGGTTATTGTGCCAGGGCTGCAGTTTTTCCAGCAGGAACACGCGTATCAGCAGCGTGATGTAGTCACGTATGGTCTGCCGACTGAGCTGGAATGGAGATGCCAGATCACTCACATTGAGCAGCCGGGCGGTCTGTCCGGCGGCCAGCGTCAACAAACGCGGCAAGGCATCCAGTAACCGGATACGCGCCAGATCCCGTACGTCGCGCTGCACCAGCGTCTCGATGTAATCGCGGTACCAGGCGGCCCGCCGGCGTGGGGCCTGGCGGGCAAGCGCCGCAGGATAACCGCCTGCGACAATCCGTTCAGGCAACTCGTCGCCAAGACGGGGCCAGTTACCCATTTCGAATCCCGCCCCGAACAGCGTGTTCAGAAACGTGGGTGGCGTTCTCGCCAGCTCCACCTGGGCTAACGGGTGCAGTCGCAGGATCTCCATGCGCCCCGCCAGGGAATCGGCGAGTTTCGGTACCAGCAGCACGTTGGCAGAGCCAGTGAGCAGGAACCGACCTGGTGCGCGGTCGCGGTCCACGGTGCTTTTCAGGGCAGTGAACAGTTCGGGAACCCGCTGCACCTCATCGAGAATGGCCCGCTCCGGCAAATCCCCGACAAAACCCACCGGATCCTCCCGGGCAGCGGCAAGTACAACATCATCATCGAAACTGAAGTACGCATACCCCCTTGCCTCACCCACCATACGCGCCAATGTGGTCTTGCCACACTGGCGCGGCCCGTGGATCAGAACGACAGGGGTATCGGCCAACGCCTCATCGAGGCGCGGCTCCACCAGGCGGGGATAAATTGCAGGATTGGCCATGCCGGCCAATCGTAACTTTAGTTTTCGGCTAATTGCAAGTTTTGATACCGTCCAATCGTAACTTTATAGCACGGCTGATTGTAACTTTCTGGCCAAGCTCTACAGACCCGGAAGGAGATGTCCAGGTGATGGCACTGCCATCACCCTCTGACCACGGACTCCCTTCGCGCCTGGAAATCGAAATTCCCCGAAAGCCCGCATGTTGCTCCACGCTTTTACCGTTGAAAACCCGGCGCCATTCTTCCAGACTGCGGGCTGACACATCGTTGTCCCTTTGTGAGCGTTGGCGGCTTCGCTCTTTATCAAGCCGCGCCCCTGATGCCTGTTTTCGGAACAGGCCCCGGCGGATGAGCAGCGCCTGATCTGCCAGTCGTGATCGCCTTCGGGTGTGAGCGCAGCATGTCTCAGGGAATGAGAGGTGCTTTTCTATCGATATTTGCTCCCTGTGCCGTAGACTTCAGCGCAGGTAGACCTCCACGATGTCGCCCCGGAAGTGGCCGAGCTCCTGGCTGACGATTTCCCGCGCCGGGTAGTATGCCTTGCCCAGCCCTTGCAGTTCCTGCAAGCGTTCCCGGGCGTAGCTGTGGCGCAGGCCGTGGGCCCCGTGGGACCAGCCCAGGGCACGGCTTGAGGCCTCGCTGAAGGATTTGCTCCAGGCGTTGCCGCCACCGATATCGTAGTGCTGGCGGTAGGTGATGCCCCGGTCTGAGACGACTCTCGCGGCTTCCAGCCGCCGTGCTTCCAATTTGGCCGCCAGGTCATGGGGGATCATCACCTCGCGGCGCAGTCCGCCCTTGCCGGTCACGATGTAACGCTCGCCATCCCGGCCGAGGAAGCGATCCGGGCTCCAGTGCCGGTGGCTGGAGGCCCGGGCCTCCCCGGCGCGTTGCAGGGTGAGCAATTCGTGGGCGCGCAGGCCGGCGCGCCAGGCCAGTTCGGTGGCCAGGGCATTCCTCTCGCTCTGGTAGGCCGCGATGAGCCGGATCTGCGCGGGGGAGTAGGCCCGGCTATGCAGCTCGCCTCGCGTAAGCGCCCGTTCCCGCTCCAGGGCGCCCTTGCCGGTGATGAACTCCAGGGCGTTGCGGTCGGTGTCGAGCTGTTTCTGGCCGATGCCCTGGGCGGCACAGTCGGCGAGGTACTGCTGGGCGAGTTCGGGGGTGAAGGCCTTCAGGTGCCGCAGCCCGGCAGCCTCCCTGGCCCAGTCGCCGGCCTGTTTCAGGGCCGTGACGTATTTGTTGAAGGTGTCCACTGAAGCGGGGTAACTCCAGTTTCTGGACCGGCCTCCGATTGTCCGAGCTATTTGCCCTGAACTGGGGAAACATCGACTGGATAAACAAGCGGATCTATGTGGAAGGCGCCTTGACCCAGGATGCCAGCGAAATCGAAGCAACGAAGACCGAGGCTGGTGAGCGCATCGTCCACCTCCTGCCGCCAGCCATCGCCGCCCTGAAAGCACAGAAGGAATATACCTTCCTGCAGAGCGACGAAGTGTTCCAGAACCCGCATACCAGGAAACGCTGGACAGGTGATCTCGCTCTCCGGGCCCGGCAATGGAAGACGCTCTGCAAACGAGCCGGAGTCCGTTACCGGCCACCAGGACAGATGCGGCACTTTCGCATCCATGACCTTGATGGCCGGTGAGTCACCCCAGTGGGTTGCCGCGCAGATGGGGCATACCGATTGGACATTCACTGCCAGAGTGTATTACCGCTGGATTCCGAAGGATGCGGGGGATGCTGGTAACAAGGTAGTACAAAAATGGGGTTGGCAAGAACCCGCAGGGTGCTGACGTCGACAACACGACCGATCCTCTGCCACCCAAGAGGTGGTCACAGATCGAGATCGGCCAGGAATAGCGCCCTATCGGAAAAAACACCGGCCAATTCCCGACCATGGTGGTCGACATGGATATCCAGCCCTCGCCGGGCGCCACGCACCCGCCATCCGTGTCTGGCCATCGTTACTCCATCACCAGCGAATAGCTTGTGCTACGTCCACCGCCGGGTTCTTTTCGTAATGCACCCCGCTCGATCAGATCGACGATGTCTCGGTAGGCCGTATCCTGCGAGCACTTTGCGATCTTTGCCCATTTCGAGGTTGTGAGCTTTCCTTCGAAACCGTCCAGCAGCCGGTTCAGAACCTTGATCTGTCGCTCGTTCAGGGGTTCTTTGGCAAAGCGCTCCCAGAAGCGTGCCTTTTGCAGTACCTGGCTCAACGTCTCTTGCGCCCCCTCGATGGCACGAAGGAGGCAGTTCAGAAACCAGTCCTGCCACCGCGTCACATCCAGATCGCCTTTCTGGGTCCATTCCAGCGTGTCGTAATAGGCTTTGTGTTCCTTCCGGATTTGTGCCGACATGCTGTAGAAGCGCTGGCCCGTTTTCTCCGAACGGGCCAGCGCCATGTCCGCAATCGCCCGGGCGATACGCCCGTTGCCGTCATCAAACGGATGGATGGTGACGAACCACAGGTGCGCCAGTCCCGCGACCAGCAGTGGATCCGTATCTCCAGGCTGTTCAAACCAGCGCAGGAATTTTGCCATTTCATCGGGTACGCGGTCTGCCGGTGGCGCTTGATAGTGGACCTTCTCCCTGCCGACCGGGCCGGACACAACCTGCCCAGAGATAATTTGCATGGCGCCGTCGCTGTCGTCACGCCATTGCCCCACCCGGATCCTGGTCATCCCGCTTCGACCGGTTGGGAACAGCGAGGCGTGCCAGGCAAACAGTCGCTCCCCGGTCAGCGGTAGTGCATAGTTGCCCGTTGCGTCCAACATCATCTCGACCACGCCTTCGACATCGCGGTCGGCAGGGACCAGCCCGCCGATATCCATGCCGAGCCGGCGCGCGATGGAGGATCTGACTTGCTCGGGGTCCAGCCTCTCGCCTTCGATTTCGCTGGATTTGACCACGTCCTCGGTCAGGGTGCGGAGATAGGCTTCACTGCGCAGGTCAAAGCCCAGCGCCTCCATCTTGCCCAGCAGCCGTCCTTGTTCCCTGGATACGCGCGCGAGCAAGCTGGAGAGGCTCGTTTCATCCCAGGTAAATGCGGGCCAATTCGGTTCTTCCCATAGGTACATCTTACAATCTCCGCAAAATATGCGGATATTATGGCCACTATTCTCCGCAAAGACAAGGATAATCTCCGCGCGTTACGCGGAGAAAACAACCGCTATTCTCCGCAATATCCGCATCCATCACCTGGATGGCGGATCCCTCGTCACGGGGACACGGGCGTGGAAAAGCCGGGCATGGCGCTCTCGGCGCTGTGGTACCTGGGCAAGGAAAACGTCGATGCCGAAGTCGTCAGGCGTATCCGGGAAGGATTGAGCGAGGAGGCGTTCGAAAAACTGCGTGCTTCCAGTATGCCAGCCTGGATGGCCAGTGCAATCGAACAATACGGTGGGGAAACCGCCCATGGCTGATGCCTGGATGGAACTTCCGGAAGCGGACCGGAAAGATATCCTCCAGGCCGCTGCCGCGGCGCTTGGCCGTCAGGCTGCGGTATTGGAAAAGGACATCTGGGTCTGCTGGGTATTGCAGACCCTGTTCTCCATCCCTGATGCCCATCCCATGGCGTTCAAGGGTGGCACTTCGCTTTCCAAGGTCTACCAGGTCATCGATCGCTTTTCGGCTCAGCCGTTCCCTGGGCGACTTCGCCCAGATCATCGACCTGTTCGACAGGCACGGCGTCTCCTTCGTCTCGGTCACCCAGCAGTTCAACACCACCACCTCCATGGGGCGGCTCACGTTGAACATCCTCCTCTCCTTCGCCCAGTTCGAGCGTGAGGTAACCGGGGAACAGATCCGGGACAAGATCGCCCTGTCGAAGAAGAAAGGCATGTGGATGGGCGGCCATGTGCCGTTGGGATACGACGGTTGGGATACGACGTCGCCAACCGAAAGCTGGTGCCCAACGAGCTGGAGGCGGCGCTGGTGCGGCGCATCTTCAACCGCTTCGTCCGGCTGGGTTCCACCACCCTGCTGTGCAAGGAACTCAACGAGCAGGGCTTCCGCACCAAGCGCCGGCGCGGACGTGACGGCCGGATGAACAACGGCTTTCCCTTCACCAAGACCACAATCTACAAGATCCTCAAGAACCGCCTCTACCTGGGCGAGATCCGGCACAAGGACAAGTGGTACCCGGGGGAACACCGGGCCATCATCGACCAGGACCTGTGGGACAAGGCCCAGGCGATCATGGCGCAGGACCGCGGCCGGCGCGCCGCCGACTGCCGACGCAAGACGCCGGCGCCGCTCAAGGGGCTGCTCTATGGCCCCGACGGCAAGGCGATGACGCCCTCCCACACCCGGCGGGGCGACAAGATCTACCGCTACTACGTCACCCACACCGCCAACAAGAAAGGCTACGAGGAGTGCCCGGTGCGCCTGGTGAGGGCCGGTGACATCGAGGGCATCGTCTTCGACCAGATCAAGGCGATCCTCAGGAATCCCGCCATGATCGTCAGCACCTGGAAGGTCGCGAACACGCTCGACGACGGCATCACCGAGGACGAGGTGCGCGAAAGCCTGCAATCCATCGAGGCCGTCTGGGACCACCTCTACCACAAGGAGCAGGCCCGGCTGCTGCAGCTCTTCATCGAGCGCATCCGCGTGGAGCCGGAAGGCGTCCACATCGACATCCGCACCTGCGGCATCAACAGCCTGGTGCTGGACCTCAGGGCCGCGGCGCGCGAAACGAAGGAGATGACGGCATGAGACCCCGAATCAACCTGAGCCGTGACGGCAAGCGGATCGAAATCTTCATTCCGGCCCGGCTGGCGCGCAACGCCGGCCGCAAGACCATCCTTTCGCCCACCGGGCAGCCGGTGAACCCGGACCGCAACGAGGAGGCGGACGTGACCCTGCTCAACGCCCTGGTCCGGGCCCACCGGTGGAACCTCTGGCTGGCCAGGGGCAAGTACGAAAGTGTCAAGGAACTCGCCGCGGCCAAGGGCATCACCAGCGCCAGCTACGCCTCGCGGATCCTGCGCCTGACCCTGTTGGCCCCGGACATCCAGGACGCGATCCTCAACAG